>DATASU010000016.1:0-6566 GCA_036269095.1 Solirubrobacteraceae bacterium | reverse complement strand
GGTCAGTCGCTCGAGCAGGTCGTTGTGCGAGCCGGTGTCAAAGGTCTTGCGGATCTGGCTGAGCAGACCGGGCAGGGAGAAGCGCGCCGCCGAGCGACCGGCCTCGAGCGTCGCCTTGGTCACGAGCATCGCCAGCGTCGTCTTCCCGGTACCGACCGGCCCCATGAACCAGAGCCCGCGTCCGGCGTCGAGGTTCACATCGATGCGATCGACATAGCGACGCGTCGCGGCGACGATCTTGGGGTCGATCTCGGTCACCGGGAAGCGGTCGAAGCCGACATCCCGGTAGCGCCCGGGAATCACCGCCGACAGGCTGCGGGCCTTGTTGCCGGCGATGATCTGAGGCCGGCACTGGCAGTCGCGTGCGGTGTTGGTCTCCTCGTCGTAGAGAAAGCCCGAGCCGTCGCAGATACCGAGGATGCAGGTTGCCATCGAACGTCGTCCCGTGGGTTCAGCCCGCGAACTGCGGTGGGGCGTAGTTCATGAACTTCGGGAACTGGCTCTGGAAGGTGAGCGTGATCTCCCCGACCGGGCCGTTACGGTGCTTGGCGATGATGATGTCGGCCTCGCCCGGGCGGGTGGACTCGCGGTTGTAGTACTCCTCGCGGAAGATGAACATCACGAGGTCAGCGTCCTGCTCGATCGCGCCGGATTCACGTAGATCGGAGAGGATCGGCTTCTTGTCGCCGGCCCGCTGTTCGACGTTGCGGCTCAGCTGCGACAGCGCGATCACCGGCACGCGCAGCTCGCGCGCCAGGCTCTTGAGCCCGCGGCTGACCTGGCTGACCTGCTCGACGCGGCTCTCGACCCGGCCCTCGTGGCGCATCAGCTGCAGGTAGTCGATGATGATCAGCCCGAGGCCGCCGCGCTCCTCGAGCTGGTGGTGCAGGCGGCGCGATTTGGCACGGATCTCGAGCACGCCGGTGTCGCTCGAGTCATCGACGTACAGCGGCGCGTCCGACAGGCGTCCCGAAGCTTCGAGGATCTTCGGCCAGCGGGACTCGGCAACGCGACCGCGGCGCAGGTCGTCGCCGGGCACCTTGGCCTGGGAGGCGACAAAGCGCTGGGCGAGCTCGGACTCGGACATCTCGAGTGAGAACAGGGCCACCGGGAAGCCGCCGAGCGCGGCGTTCTCGGCGATGTTGGCGACCAGCGCCGACTTGCCCATCGACGGGCGCGCGGCCAGCACGACCAGGTTGCCGGCCTGAAAGCCGCCGGTCATGTCGTCGAGGTCACGGAAGCCAGAGGGGGTGCCTGTCAGCGGGCTTTTCTGGTTGGAGCGGTGATGGAGGCGGTCGGTCTCCTCGTGCAGCACCTCGGCGATCGAGCGGATCGCCTTCTGGCGCTCGTCGTGGGCGACCTCGAGCATCGCCCGCTCGGCCTGCTCGACCAGCTCCCGCGGGGAGGCGACGCGGTTGAGCACGTCGGCCTGGATCTCCCGCGTGGCGTCGAGCAGCGCGCGCATCTGCGCCTGTTCGCGCACGATGCGGCCGTAGTCACGCGCGTGACCGGTGGACGGCACCCAGGCGACCAGTTCCTCGACCACATCGGCGCCGCCGATCTCGTCGAGGCGGTTGTTGTCGCGCAGCTGCTCGGCGACCGTCAGATGATCGATCTTCTTGTCGGCCTCGTAGAGCTCGAGCATCGCCTGGAACACGGCGCCGTGCTCACGCAGGAAGAAGTGGTCGGGCCGCAGCTGCTCATCGACCAGCAGCGCGTGCAGGTGCTGCTCGTCGAGCAGCACGGCGCCCAGCACCGACTTCTCGGCCACGAGGTTGTGGGGGATCGGGTTGGCGGCGGTGGCGCTCATCGTGGACGTTCAAAGATAGGTCGCGCTCAGGCGGACTTCCGGCGTGCATGCCGCATTCAGCGGACTAATGATTTGAGATGTGTCGGGATTGGCACAGATGCGCGCCGGTGGGAGGGTCTCACGGTGACGGCGCCGATCCAGCGCGACGATGATCAGCGCGCGAACGAGAGCGGGCGCTCGGCTTCACCCACGTACAGGGCAGCCGGTCTCACCAACCGCCCGCCGCGGCGTTGCTCGAGGATGTGGGCCGACCAGCCGGCCGTGCGGGCGCATGCGAACAATGGCGTGAACAGCGACTGGGGTACCCGCGCGTGCTCGAGAATCACCGCCGACCAGAACTCGACATTCGTCGCGAGCACGCGGCCGGGTTTGCGCTCGGCGAGTGCCGCGAGCGCCGCCCGCTCGAGTTCGGCCGCGACCTGCAGGCGTGGGGAGCCGAGCTGCTCGGCGATCCGGCGCAGCGCTCGGGCTCGGGGGTCCTCGGCCGCGGTAGACGCGGTGCCCGAACCCCATGATCCGTTCACCGCGGTCAAGCAGGTCCGACACGTAGCCGTCGGGGTCGTCGCGGCGTTCGACGGCGTCGAGCATCTGCAGTACGCGCGCCGGCGCGCCGCCGTGCAGCGGCCCCGACAGTGCGCCGACCGCGCCGCTGAGCGCGGCGGCGGCGTCAGCGCCGGTGGAGGCGATCACCCGTGCGGTGAAGGTCGAGGCGTTCATGCCGTGCTCGGCCGCCGTGATCCAGTAGGCATCGATCGCCGTTGCCTGCTGCGGGTCGGCCTCGCCGCGCCAGCGCAGCAGCAGGCGCTCGGCGAGTGTGGAGCCTTCGGCGACGACGGCGTCGGGCACGGGTGCTGAGTCACCGCCGCGGGCCGACAGCGCGACGAACTCGATCGCCTGCGCCGAGATCCGCGCGAGCTGCTCGCGCGTATCGGCGGCGCTGACATCGACCAGCGGCCTCAGCTGCCAGGCCGAAGCGAGTGCCGCGATTGCTACCTGCAGGTCGATGCGGACGTCTCCGCTGCGCAGCGGCAGCGGCATCGCCGCCGCCGCGCGCAGCGGTTCGCCGGGCCGGTCGTCGACCAGCAGGCCCCAGACCGCCTCGAACCCGATCGTGCCGACGAGTTGCTCGACGTCGATCCCGCGATAGCGCAGCGAGCCGCCGTCGCGATCCGGTTCGGCGATCTCCGTCGCGAAGGCGAGCACGCCCTCGAGTCCATCGTGTACGTCGGCCAGCGTTGCCATCTGCGGCTCCTTCCGGAAGTCTGCGAACCATCAGAAGATTCGGTGTGGCGGACTCGTGTTTCAATGTTGATCACGTCAACCCAACCAACATCTGCGCTGCTCACCACCGCTGAGGTCGCACGACGGCTTGGCGTCAAGCCCCAGACCGTCTACGCCTACGTCAGCCGCGGCCAGCTACGACCCGATCCGTCGAGTACCCATCGGCACTCGCTGTTCGCGCACGACGAGGTGGAGCGCGCCGCCGCGCGTGCCCGCCACCCGAGTCGCTCGGGGGCGCTCGAGGTCGTGATCGAGACGCGGCTGACGGCGCTTGATCCCGACGGTCGCCTGCACTACCGGGGTCGGGATGTGATCGAGCTCGCACGCTTCCGGACGTTCGAGGATGTCGCCGCACTGCTGTGGGACGGTGACGCGTTTGCGCCGTGGGATCTCGACGCTGGGGACCGCGAGCTGATCGCGAGGCTTGCGGGGCTGATGCCCGCGGTCGCCGCGCCCGTTGACCTGATCGCGGTGGCGGTCGCTGCGCTCGGCGGCGCCGACCGCCAGCGAGGCGATCGGCGACCCGACGCGGTGCGTCGCGCGGCCGCGCGGATGCTGGGCGGATCGATCGATCTGATCGCGGCCCGCGGTGACCGGCAGGGCCGGCCGTCAGCGGCCGGCGGCGCCGCGTCGGAGCCGGCGGCCGCATCGCGGCTCTGGTCCGCGCTGCGTACCGACGGCAGGCGCCCACGCCCGGCTCAGCTGGCGGCGCTCAACGCGGCACTTGTGCTGCTTGCCGATCACGAGCTGGCCGCGTCGACGCTGGCGGCGCGCGTGGCGGCCTCGGCATGGGCCGATCCCTACCGGGTTGTGCTGGCAGGTCTGGGACCGCTCGGTGGCAGCCTGCACGGCGGCGCCTCATTCGCGGTCGAGTCGATGTTGTCCGACGCAGGCTCGGCCGCCGGCGCGTTCGCGGCGGTCGATCAGCGGATGGCGGCCGGTTTGGTGCCCGGCTTCGGCCACCGCGTCTACCGCGGGCGCGATCCCCGCGCCGAACATCTGATCGAGCGGCTGCGATCGGTGTCCGACGACGAGCAGGGGCTGATCACGGTCGAGGCCACGCTCGATGCGGCCGCCAGCCTCGATCTGCCCCCGCCGAACGTCGATTTCGGTCTCGCGGCGCTGTGCCGGCTGATGGGTCTGCGCACCGGCTCCGCGAGCGCGATCTTCACCGTTGCTCGCATCGTCGGGCTGGTCGCGCATGGGCTCGAGGAATATCCGCACCGCCTGCGCTTCCGTCCGCGCGCGACCTACGCCGGTCCGGCGCCGCGCTAGCACCGAGCGTGGCGGTCACGGGCGCTCGAGCTCCGCAACTCCAGAAAATGGTGGTCGGTGCCGATTAGTCACCTGAGCTCGGGACCATCACGCCGACCGTCGCTGAGCATGGAGACATACCCACGATGAGTCATATGCGACAGCACCACGCGAAGGCGACGGGATGAACCCGGTCCACGCTCCCTGGTTCCATCAGAACCTGGTGCTCGTCGGCCTGGCCGCGCTGCTGTGCGTAGCCGGCGCGCTGGCGACGTCCCGCTTCTTCAAGCGGATGACCGTCGTCCAGGATCGCCAGCGCCACGCCTGGCTGTTCCTGACCGCGCTGGCCAGCGGCGTGACGATCTGGTGCACGCACTTCATCGCGATGCTCGGTTATCACCCGGGCGTCGCGATCAGCTTCGACTGGGCGATGACCAGCCTCTCACTCGCGATCCCGATCGTCGGCAGCGCGGCCGGCTTCTACATCGCCGGTCGCGCGCGTGCCTCGCGGCTACGGTCGGCGACCGGCGGCATGGTGCTTGGTCTCTCGATCTCCGCGATGCACTACCTCGGCATGAACGCGCTCCAGATGCGGGGCATGATGATGTGGAACTGGCCGCTGATCGCCGTCTCGATGGTGCTTGCGGTCCTCGGGTCCGTTGCGGCGCTGATGGCGGCACGGTCGAACCGGGCGCATGCCGAAAACCTGATGGCCGGGCTGTTCGTCGCCGCGGTCGTGCTCCTGCACTTCACGGGGATGAGCGCGATGACCGTCATGCGCGACGCCGGGGCGGGCATGACCAGCAGCTCCGGCGCGGATATGAAACTTGCGGTGGCGATCGCGGTGCTCTCGCTGGTCACGATCGGAGCCGGCGTGATGGGCTACCTGATCGACAGCCAGAGCCGCTCGGCGGCAATGGAGCGCTACCGCGACCTGGCGATGTCCGACGGGCTCACCGGCCTGCCCAACCGCGCACACCTCAACGAGCGGCTCGCTCATGAGATCGCACAGGCGCAGGAGCTCGGCACCCGGCTCGGGCTGACGATCATCGACGTCGACGGCTTCAAGGAGATCAACGATCTGCGCGGACATCTCGTCGGCGACGAGGTACTGCGAGTCCTGGCCCGCAGGATGGGCAAGCTGACGCTCGAGACAGACAGCGTCTTCGCCGCACGCATGGGCGGCGACGAGTTCATCGTGCTCTGCCGTGTCGAGGACGACCACACGCTGCCGAACCTGCTCGAGGAGCTCCGCCAGAGCGTCTCGCGGCTGATCCACCTCGGCGGCGAAGAGCCACTCGTACCGCGGCTCAGCATGGGCGCGGCCGTCTTTCCCGACGACGCGGCCGATGCCGAGGTGCTGCTCAGCAACGCCGACCTCGCGATGTACCGAGCCAAGGGCGACTCGCTCGTCGACACCTGCTTCTACGACCCGGAGATCGACGAGCAGACGCGGCTTCGCCGCGGCCTGATCGCGGACCTTCGCGAGGCCTGTGACCGCGGTGAGGTCTTCCTTCACTACCAGGCGCAGGCATCGGTGGCCTCTGGGGAGACCCTCGGTTACGAGGCGCTGCTGCGTTGGCGCCACCCACAGCTCGGTCTGATCTCACCGGCTGAGTTCATCCCGCTCGCCGAGGAGAGCCGGCTGATCGTGCCGATCGGCGAATGGGTGCTGCGCACGGCGTGCGCCGAGGCGGCGCGCTGGGAGCCGCCGTTCCGGCTCTCTGTCAACCTGTCGGCCGTGCAGCTCGCCGAGGACGGCTTTGCCGAGACGATCCGCGACGTTCTGGCCGAGACCGGCATCACGGCCGAGCGGCTCGAGCTCGAGGTGACCGAGACGGCTGTCTTCTCCGATCGTGAGCAGGCACTCCGCACGCTCCAGGAGATCAAGGAGCTCGGCGTCAGCATTGCCCTCGACGACTTCGGCGTCGGCTACTCGTCGCTCGACGCGCTGCGGATGTTCCCCTTCGATCGCATCAAGCTCGACCGTTCGTTCTTCATCGGCGATACCCGCGAGCGGACCGTTGCACTTGTCGAGACGGTGCTCTCGTTGGGTCGCATCTTCGGAATGTCGGTGCTGGCCGAGGGCATCGAGACACACGACCAGCTCGCGCTGCTCAGCGACACCGGCTGTGACGAGGTGCAGGGTTATCTGTTCGGGCGCCCCAAATCGCTCGAGGAGATCATCGATGCGGGCGAGCTCAGCCAGATTGGGCCTGCC
>DATASU010000015.1:0-7112 GCA_036269095.1 Solirubrobacteraceae bacterium | reverse complement strand
ACACACCATCAGCCAACCGCTCCTCGATCACCCGCCTGTTCTCAGGCGTCAACCACCGATACCGCCTGCCCTTCGCCATCCCTACCTCCGATCATCAACACCAACCAACCATCGTGTTGCGATGACCGGATGAAACCGCCCCCCGCATTGCGTGCTGTACGTCGAAAGTTCGTCCCGGGCCATGCCCGACAGGGTGCCGAAGCACCGGCGCGGCGGGGCGAAACGGCACAGTTTCGTTACACGCCGACGGTCAGTGCTTCGTGTTGGACTTCAGCACCCCGACCGCATGCGGGTTGCGGTAGTTACGCACGCCGTTGTCGCACGGGGCCGGCCCGCTGCCGAACCCCAGGAACCAGGCGGCATGGTGGGGCGGGACGTGATATTTGAGGCCGCTGTCGACGATCGGGTGCGTGAACGGCGGACCCGAGAAGGTGAACTCCATGTATCCCGGCTGGTTGACATAGGCCCTGTAGGTCGCGATGTCGGGGGGCGTCGAGATCACCAGGATCGTCATCTTCGAGCAGCGCGTGCCGCCCGCGTACAGCGAGCTGACCTGGATCACCTTGGCCTTTAGCTTGACGCTCTTGGCGGCGGCCACGGCCGGCAGGAACACGGCGCCGACCGCAATCGATCCGAGTGTCGCGACCAACCTCCGGCGCCGGTGTGTGCGTCCCCGCTTCATACGCCTCCCCCGTTCAACGATTGCAAGCCGTTGATCCGCCGAATCGCGGCGGATGCGGTCAGGTGCAGCCTCTCACGCGGGAACGCGCTTTGACAAGGGCTAGCGCAGCCGCAGGCCCAGCTCACGCAGCTGGATGTCGTCCACGGGCGCCGGAGCGCCGGTCAACGGATCCGCGCCGGATGTCGCCTTCGGAAAGGCGATCACCTCGCGGATGTTGTCTCGCGAGGCGAGGATCGCGACCAGGCGGTCGATGCCCATCGCGATGCCGCCGTGCGGCGGCGTGCCGTACTTGAAGGCATCGAGCAGGAAGCCGAAGCGCCGGTTCGCCTCCTCCTCATCGAGTCCGATGATCTCGAACACACGCTTCTGGACCTCCGCGGTGTGGATGCGGATCGAGCCGCCGCCGGTCTCGCTGCCGTCCAGAACCAGGTCGTAGGAGCGCGACAGCAACGACGCAGGGTCAGACAGATCTCCGGTCGGCGCGGTGAAGGGATGGTGCTCGGCGGTCCATCCGCCGTCGCCATCGGGCGCGAACATCGGGAACTCGACGACCCAGTGCAGATCATGGGGCGCACCCTCGGGCACCAACGCAAACCTGCGCGCGAGCTCGAGCCGCAGCGCCCCCAGCACCGCGCGCGCGACCGGCAGCGCGTCCGCCACCACAAACAGCGCGTCGCCGACCTCTGCCGAAAGCGCCGCTTTGATCGCGTCAATCTCTCCCGGAGACAGGAACTTCGCGATCGGCGAGCGCAGCGACCCGTCCTCCTGCACGAACGCCCAGACGAGACCCTTCGCGCCGTACTGCGTGGCGAACTCGGTCAGCGCGTCGAGGTCCGAGCGGGGCAGTTCAAGACGGCCCCCGTTGATGCCCTGGACGGTGCCCGAAGCCCCGGCGAGGGCACCAGAGAAAACCTGGAACTCGGATGTCCGGACAGCGTCCGACAGGTCGTGCAGCTCGAGCCCGAAGCGGCGGTCGGGGCGGTCCGAGCCCCAGCGGCTCATCGCCTCGCCCCAGGTGACCCGCTCCCACGGAGCGGCCGGCACGTCAAAGCCCTCGGAGGCGAACACCGCGCCGAAGACGGTCTCCATCAGCTCGAGCACGTCGTCCTCCTCGACGAACGCCATCTCGATGTCGAGCTGGGTGAACTCGGGCAGGCGGTCGGCGCGCGAGTCCTCGTCGCGGAAGCAGCGCACGATCTGGTAATAGCGCTCGAGGCCACCGACCATCAGCAGCTGCTTGAACAGCTGCGGGGACTGCGGCAGCGCGTAGAACGATCCGGCCTCGGTGCGCGCCGGGACGAGGAAATCGCGTGCGCCCTCGGGCGTCGAGCGCGTCAGGAACGGGGTCTCGATCTCGAGGAAGTCGCGCTCGTCGAGCACGCCGCGGATCGTCTGCACGACGCGGTGGCGCAGTTCAAGCGCTTCGCGCATCGGGTTGCGCCGCAAATCGAGAGTGCGATGGCGCAGCCGCAGGTTCTCATCGACCGGGCCGTCGTCGTCGACCTGGAACGGCGGTGTCTCGGCGTCGGCGAGAATCTCGATCTGCGTTACGTCGAGCTCGATCTCACCGGTGATCAGGTTCGGGTTCACGTTCTCAGCGGAGCGGGCGACGACCGACCCGGAGACGGTGATGACATCCTCGGAGCGGAGCTTGTGCGCGGTGGCGTGCGCATCGGCCGCCGACTCGGGATGGAAGACCAGCTGCACGAGGCCCGAGCGGTCGCGCAGGTCGATGAAGATCAGCCCGCCGTGGTCGCGGCGGCGGTGGACCCACCCGGCGACGCGTGCAGTCGTGCCGGTGCGCGCGCCGGTGAGCTCGGCGGCCCAGGCGTCGCGGTAGCCGTTCGGTTGCGGTGAGCGCTTCATCAGAGGGCGTGTCCTCGCAGGATCGCGGCGATCACCGCGCCGGTCGCCAGTTCGCGCTGCTCACCGCTGCTCATGTCCTTGAGGCTCGTCTGTTCACCGTCGTTCACGATGGCAACGTAGCGAGCCTGGATTCGATCTGCGTGCTTGAGCGCGCTCTTCAACGACCGCCCCGTCAGCTCGAGCTGCGCCGCCAGGCCGGCACGGCGGGCCTCGCGGGAGACGACAAACGCGGCCTCTGAGGCGCCGCGATTCTCGCGGTCGGCGACGGTCACGAGCAGGTCGACGAGATCAAAGGCCACCGGCTGCTCGGGCGCCGCGAGCAGGATCCGTTCGAGACCCGCGGCCCAGCCGATGCCGGGGGTCGGCTGTCCGCCGAGCTGTTCGATCAGCCGGTCATAGCGACCGCCACCGCCCACGCCCGACTGCGCGCCGAGCGCGTCGCTTGTGAATTCGAACAGCGTGCGCGTGTAGTAGTCGAGTCCGCGCACGAGCGTCGGGTCGAGCTCGTAGGCGAGCTCGGCGGCGTCGAGCAGCGCGCGAACCTGCGCGAAGTGCTCGGCGTCGGCGGATGCCAGCCGGTCGAGCAGCAGCGGGGCGCCGGCCATCACGGCCTTGGTTCCGGGGTCACCGGCATCGAATGCGCGCATCGGGTTGAGATCGATGCGGGCGCGCACCTCGGCCGAGAGCCGGTCCTCGTTCGCGCGCAGGTAGGCGGTCAGCTCCTCGCGGTATGCGCCACGTGTCTCGGGCTGTCCGAGGCTCGCGATGCGCAGCCGCGTGCCCTTCACGCCCATCGCCTCGAGCAGCTCCGCGAGCAGCACGATCAGCTCGGCGTCGGTCTCGGGAGCGTCGGAGCCGATCGCCTCGGCGCCAACCTGCCAGAACTGCCGGTAGCGACCCCTCTGCGGGTTCTCGGCGCGGAAGAACGACGACAGGTACCAGAGCTTCACCGGCGGCGCGAGCTTGTGCATCCCGTGCTCGATGTAGGCGCGGCAGACCGGCGCGGTGCCTTCGGGGCGCAGCGTCAGCGAGCGCCCGCCGCCATCATCGAAGCTGTACATCTCCTTCTGCACGATGTCCGTGGCCTCACCGACACCGCGGGCGAACAGCTCGGTCGCCTCGAAGGCCGGCGTCTCGATACGGCGATAGCCCGCGCCTCCGAGGATCCGCTCGACGTGGCCGGTGAGCACGCGGCGGCGCTCGACATCCTGGGGCAGGACGTCATAGGTTCCCTTCGGCGCCTGGATCATCGCCGCGCCGCCTGCCGTGCGGGGCAGCTCACGAGTGGTGAGCTAGCTCGCGGAGGAACGGATTGGTTGCCTGCTCGGCACCGAGTGTCGTGACACCCATGTGACCGGGGTACACCCGTGTCTCGGCCGGGAACTCGTCGATCAGCGACTCGATCGACGCGAGCAGCGTCGGCCAATCGCCGCCGGGCAGGTCGGTGCGGCCGACCGAGCCCTGGAACAGCACGTCGCCCGAGAGCAGCACCTGCTCGCCGCGCACCGCGTACGTCACATGGCCGGGGCTGTGACCGGGCGTGAAACGCACGTCAAAACTGAGGCCGGCGAGCTCGAGCGTCTCACCGCCGGCAACGGTGTAGTCGGCGTCATAGCCCTCGAACGGACCGAAGCCGGGGATCGTGTGGGCGTTGATGTCCAAGAGCTGCTCGGTCTCGAGCGCGGGGCACCAGACGGGCGCGCCGGTCGCGTCGTGAAGCGGCTTGACGGCCCCGACGTGGTCGAAATGGCAGTGCGTCAGCAGGATCGCCTCGACCGACTCGATGCCGAGCTCGCGCAACGCGGCGATCAGCCGCGACGCCTCCTCGCCGGGATCGACGACCACCGCGCTCGTCGCGCCCCGGCGATGAACGAAATAGCAGTTCTCCTGAATCGGGCCGACGGTGAAAGCGCGGACGTCGATCATCGCCGCGTCGCGGCCGCCTTTTTGGCCATCCTCCGGCGCCACATGAACATGTCCGTGTAGTAGGCGAGACCGATGTAGAGCAGCGTCGCGG
Organism: Solirubrobacteraceae bacterium; assembly: GCA_036269095.1. Lineage (GTDB taxonomy): Bacteria > Actinomycetota > Thermoleophilia > Solirubrobacterales > Solirubrobacteraceae > Palsa-465. The sequence goes on along the minus strand of DATASU010000015.1, from coordinate 2,547 downwards.
CACCCGCGAACACAACCGCGCCGAGGAACCTGCTGCCGCCCTTCGAGTGGTTGAAGAGCAGCAGGAAGATGAACATGAACGCGCCGCAGGCGAGGCCCTTGATGGCCGAGCTCTTCCACGTCGGCTTGCGGTTCAGACGCTCGTCGCGCCGCGTGTCGCGCTGACTGCGCTTCTTCTCGTCGGCGCTGAGCGGGCGTCCGGTGCGCCCGCGTGCCTCGACGACGCCGCCGGCGTTGCCGCGATGCTTGGTGTGGCGCTTGCGCTTGGTCTGGGCCATTGCTGCAACGGACTTTAGTCGGTCTCCGCGGCGTTTTCCGCCGCGCCGGGCAAGTTTTCGGCAGCGCTCCGCAGGGCGTCCTCGAGGTAGCGGCGGTTGGCAACCGGAAGATCTTCCGGAAAGCCATCGAACGCCGCCCGCGGCGGGACGCCGACGACCTCAGCGCGCACCGGCGTCGCATGTCGCGCGATCGCGGCAACCACGGTCGCGAGGTTCGTCTGCCGGTAGTCCTCGACGTTGGTCGAGACCTGCGCCACGTCTTCACGATGCGGCAGCGTCAGGCCGATCGCCTTGACCGCGGGCAGCCCTTCGGGGCCACCTTCACGGATCAGCTCGGCGATCCGCCGCGCCGAGTCGAGTGTCGCGGGCGGCGCCAACTCGACGTTGAAGGCGATCAGCGGGGGACGCGCGCTCACGAGCACGGCGCCGGCGCGCGGATGCAGCCTGCGCGGTCCGAAGTCGGGCGTGATCTCGCCACCGTCGATCCGCTGCTGCAGCGCGCGCGGTCCGCCGCGGCGCACGTCGGCGCGCGTGACGCGGCCGGATGTCAGCACCCCGTAGAGAAAGACGGGGATTCCGAGCTCGCTGCCGAGACGCTCGCCGAGCACCAGCGCCTGCGCGCAGGCGGCTCCCCGCTCCGCGTCGTCCATGTAGACGATCGGCGCCACATCGAGCATGCCCACGTACGGATGCGAGCCGACGTGCGCCGCGATGTCGAGCTGCCGGATCGCCGCGGCGGCGCCGGCCGTCAGCGAGTCGGCAAGGCTCGGCGCGCGGCCAACCGCGTCTTGATCGGCGGCGAGCGTGTAGACCGTGCGGTTGTGGTCGGGGTCGCTGTGGATGTCGAGCAGGCGCACGCCTGCGACGCTCGTCAGCGCGTGTGCGAGCGCCCCGATCCGCTGCGGGTCCTGGCCCTCTGAGAAGTTCGGTATAGCCAGCATTCTCGGGTCCTGCGAGATGACCAGCCGCCCTGGCGGCGGCGACGCGGCGCGAGCTTATAGACTCGGCAGCCACTCCGGCCGGAGTAGCTCAGTCGGTTAGAGCAGCGGAATCATAATCCGCGTGTCGGGGGTTCGAGTCCCTCCTCCGGCATCACGAAAAGTCCTGGTAAAAGGCACTTTATCGAGGTGATCGGCCGAAGTCAAATCGGCCGAAATCGCCAAAAAGATCCCGAAACGATCCCCAAGCCCGGGATCGTTTGGGTGCGCGCTTCGCGCGTTGGTCGTGCCGGATAGCCGGCTGCGGCCTTGCCTGCTCGGCCGTCGCCGACGGACACACCGCGCCGGCCCGGAGGGCGAAGCTCGCCCCCACATCAAGCCGCAGGGTTGCGTCGCCTCAGACCTGGTCTCGACCGATGGCGTTCAGTGCGGCAACCGCGGCTGGATGGTCGGGAGATAGCTTGAGGACCAGCTCGAAGAGGCGGGTGCGTTCGGCGTCGTCCAAGGGGCGTGATTTGCCGTCAAGGCTCGCGTAGAGGCTGGACGGTTCGAAGTGGGACTGCGCCGCGAGGGCCTCTGCGACCGCTTCGAGGCGAGAGCTGCTGAAGACTGTCAGCCAGGGCTTGGCGGGGTCGGAGATCAGATAGAAGGTCATGCGAACATATGTTCGCCTACTAGGTGCGACCCCGCAACCTCTGCCGGGCGAGGCGGCACCGGATCGCGGCCGCCTCACCCGGGTACCTGCTCAGAGGCCGAGCGTGTCGGCGATGGCGGCGCGCAGGTTGCGCGCCGTCGGGTGCTCCGCGAAGCGCACCCACGCGAGGGCCGCGATCGCGGCCGTCAGCCAGAAGGCGTCCTGGTCGGACATAGATCTCCTTGGTCGTCGTTGACATTGCTCCGGCATTGCAGCGCAGCGACCTCCGCAGTTGAGATGATTTCGCGTACCCCTGATCCAGCGACCATGGTCAACGAAGCCGAATCCACGATTTCGCTCGCCGAGCTGCGCGCGACCCTCGCCCGGCGCGGCATAGACCTCACCGATGGTCAGCTCAAGCGACGCCGTCGCGAGGGGCTGTTGCTCGTCAGTGAGCAGCGCCACCGGCCCGGCCTGCGCGGCTCTGAGAGCCGCTACCCCTCGTGGTCGGTCGACCAGTTGGAGCTCGTCGGGCGGCTGGCGCAACGTGAGCGCCGGTTCGCGCAACTCGCGGTCCTGGTGCGCTGGAATGGTGGCTGGGTAGAGCCGGGCAAACTTCGCGGAGCGCTGATCGACCTCGTCGAGCCGCTCTCGACCAAAGCACGGCAGCTGACCGGCCTGGCGCTTGACGACGATGA
>DATASU010000014.1:0-64039 GCA_036269095.1 Solirubrobacteraceae bacterium | reverse complement strand
AGCCGCTCGAGTGTGGTGTCGTCGAGCGCGCCGTCCTCGAGCGCCGAGAGCATCCGCGCGACCGTGAGGTCGTCGGGCGGAAGCTCGGGACGTTCTGCGTCATCTTTGGCGCAGAACGTCCACAGCTTCGCCTCGGAGTCGACCGGCAGGCGGCGCTCGTGGGCGTGCCGCATGAGGTCGTCGATCATCCCCGTGAGCCCGAGCGCCATGCCGTCGTTGGGGTGGTAGAGGCGCTCGATCCCGGCGCCCTCGAGCTCAGAGATCTCCTGAGGCGTGATCGTGCCACCACCACCGCCGAACACACGGATGTGCTCGGCGCCCTGCTCACGCAGCAGCTGCAGCGCGTACGTGAAGAACTCGAGGTGGCCGCCCTGGTAGGAGCTGATCGCGATCGCGTCGGCGTCCTCCTGGATCGCCGCGCGGACGATATCGACGACGCTGCGGTTGTGACCGAGGTGGATGACCTCGGCGCCGCGGTCCTGAATCAGCCGGCGGATGACGTTGATCGCGGCGTCATGGCCGTCGAACAGCGATGCCGCGGTCACGAACCGAAGCGGCGGCCCATCGGTCTCGGCGCCCTGCGGCGCTTCGCTCGGCAGCGCGATGCTCATGTCTGTCTCCTCGAGCGTCCTTCACGCCAGCCTAGTACCGGCCCGCGGACGCCGCACCCATATAATAGGCGACCTTCCAACTATCGGAATGTCGCGCTTCCTGCTTGAGCTGGGTACGGCGGCCGCGAGGCGGCAGCCGGAGACCGCCCGGGCGGGCGGTGAAAAGGCAGACGGATCGGGAATAGCGCAGGATGTGGACATGACGATTGATCGATTGGCAGTGGTCGGAGCCGGGTTCATGGGCTCGGGCATCGCGGAGTCGGCCGCCGCGGCCGGCGTCGCCGTGACGGTGTATGAGCCCGAGGTGGCGCCGCTTGAACGCTCGCGTCAGCGGCTCGGTGAGTCGGTCGCGCGCGCCGTGGAGGGCGGCAAGCTGAGCGCCGAGGACGCCGAGGCGCTGATCGCGCGGATCTCCTACACGAGCTCACTGGCCGACCTCGAGGATGCCGACGCCGCGGTCGAGGCCGTGTTCGAGGACCCGCGCGTCAAGGGTGAGATCCTCAAGCAGCTCGACGCCCACCTGCCCGGCGCCCAGTTCATCGCGTCGAACACCTCGTCGATCCCGATCGCCGAGCTGGCAGCCTTCACGAGCCGGCCCGAGCGCGTCGTCGGTCTGCACTTCTTCTCGCCGGTGCCGGTGATGAAACTCGTCGAGGTCGTCGTCGCGCTCGACTCTGGCGACGGTGCGGTAACCGCCGCGCTGGCGTTCGCGCAGCAGATCGCCAAACAGCCGATCCGCACCAAGGACCGCGCCGGATTCGTCGTCAACATGCTGCTGGTCCCCTACCTGATGGCCGGCGTGCGCATGTACGAGGAGGGGTTCGCCAGCCGCGAGGACATCGACACCGGCATGAAGCTCGGCTGCGGTCACCCGATGGGACCGCTGACACTGTGCGACTTCATCGGCCTCGACGTGCTGCAGGCCGTCTGCGAGTCGCTCCACGACGAGTTCAAGCGACCCGAGTACGCGGCCCCGCCGCTGCTCAAGCGCATGGTCACCTCGGGCCACCTCGGCCGCAAGAGCGGCCGCGGTTTCTACGCCTACGGCTAGAAGTCACCGGCCTCGCGCCGCAGCGGCTCGAGCAGCTCGAACAGTTGCTCGCAGGCAGCCGTGGGCAACGGTGCGGTCGCGAACTGCGCGCGGTTGAGCGTCTGCGTGGCCGACGCCGCGACGTCACGGCCACGATCGCTGATGCGGGCGAGGATCGTGCGGCGGTCGCGCTCGTGCGCGACGCGCACCACGTAGCCGCTGGCCTCGAGCTTGTCGATCACGTTGGTGACGCTCGCGCGGTGCACCTGCAGGCGGTCGGAGAGCTTGCCGAGCGGCAGTTCGCCGGCGCGACTGTAGTAGAGGACCATCAGCGTCTCGTAGCGCGGAAACGTGAGGTCGTGCGGCTCGAGCAGCGCGTTCAGCCGCTGCATCAGGATCTGCTGGGCGCGCATGATCGAGGTGACCGCGACCATCTGCGGCGTCGCCTCGGAGCGCCAGTGCAGGTCCCACTGACGCCGCGCCTCGGCGATCGGGTCGAATGCGAGCCGGCGAGAGGACATCGGGTCAAGGCTATCCGGGGGTGGCACGCGAGTACCGCGTTCACTTTTGCCCCTTGGAGGGGCCTTTCTGAACGCGACCCCCGCGCGTGATCGCCTCACGTGACCAACTCGCGCGTTAGCCTGCTGCGCGATGGAGGACACGCCGCCCACCGCATTCACCGGTGCGATCACGCTCGCCGCCGCGCAGCGGGGCATCGCCGCTGGCATCGCGACGGCCGCCTCACTGGGCGTCGCCGTGTCGCTGGCGGTGGTCGACGCCGGTGGCGTGCTGAAGGCGTTCGCACGGATGGACGGTGCCGAGATCGCGGGCGAGGTGCTGGCCGTCGACAAGGCCTACACCGCCGTCGCGCACCGGGCCGCAACCGCCGATCTGGCGCCGCTGGCCGAGCCCGGTGGCGAGCTCTTCGGCCTGCATGCCTCGGGGCACGGCCGCTACGTGCTGTTCGCCGGCGGCCTGCCGGTGCTGATCGGCGGCGTCGGCGGCGTCGGCGGCGTCACCGTCGGCGGCGTCGCCGTCGGCGGCGTCGGCGTCAGCGGTGGCAGCGCCGCGCAGGACGTCGCCTGCGCCGAGGCCGCGCTCGCCGCGCTGCTCGCAGAGATCTGAGTCGGCAGATCTGAGTCGGCGCCACCCGGCCGCGCGCATGCGCGACGGCTCGCGAGAACACACGCGAATTCATAAAGCTGTGCCGCGAAACGTTGACATGTCGCCGCACCCGTATTTAGAGTCCCGTTAGTCAGATGTCAGACGTCTGGCACAACGAGGAGATAGGAGGGAGTGTCTGATGTCGACAGCCGAACAAACGGTGTCGGGCGTACAGCAATCCGGACGCGGCGGTGGCGCACTCAAGCGCAACGCCGTCGGCCTGACGGGCGCAGTGATCATGTCGACGGCGATCATGGGTCCCGCCGTATCGACGTTCTTCAACCCGCAGTTCTCGACCCCGTTCTCTGGTGAGGCGACCCCATTCGTCTACGGCGCGTGCCTGCTCGCGATCCTGCTCACCGCCTCCGGGATCATCGAGATGGCGGCCGAGTACCCGAGCGCGGGCGCCTTCTACACCTACGTCACCCGCTCGCTCGGCGCGCAGGCCGGGTTCGTGACGGGCGCGTTGATGTTCGTCGCCTACGCGTTGCTGCCGCCGGCGGAGATCGGGCTGATCGGCTCATTCCTGCAGTCGACATTCCGTACCGAGTTCAGCGCCAACATTCCCTGGTGGATCATCGGCATGGTTCCCGCGGGGTTGATGATCTTCCTCGGGTTCGAGGGCATCCGCACCTCACTGCGAATGGCGCTGATCCTGTTTTCACTCGAGGTCTGCGTGGTGTTCCTGCTTGCGGTGCTGGTGCTCGCGCACGGCGGGAAGCACGGCATCACGCTGCACCCGTTCGACCCGGGTGCATCGCCGCAGGGCTTCCATGGACTGGTCGTGGGCTGGGTCTTCGCCGCGCTGAGCTTCGTCGGCTTCGAGGGCGCGACCACACTCGGGCACGAGGTGCGCGAGCCCAAGCGGATCATCCCGCGTGCCGTGATCGTCGGCACGCTGTTCGTCGGGCTGCTGTACGTGTTCTGTGTCTGGGCTGAGACCGTCGGGCTCGGCCCCAGGGCGACCAATGCGCTGACCGGCGCTTCGACACCGTGGCCGACGCTGGCGACGATGTACGCGTCGTGGATGAAGTGGCCGGTGATCATCGCCTCGGTCTCGAGCATGTTCGCCGTGATGATCAACTCGGCCAACGGCATCGCCCGGATTCTCAACACGATGGGCTCGGAGGGGCTGCTGCCGAAGTCGATGGGGCACATCGACGCCAAGCGCAACACGCCCTCGCAGGCGGTGTTCTTCACCGGCGCGTTCTCGATCATCGTGGCGCTGATCGTCGGTGCCGTGAGCGGTGGCCTCGGCGATCCGGCCGGTGGCTCGAACGTCTACGGCTACCTCGGCTTCCTGCTGACGCTCGGCATCCTGCCGGTCTACGTGCTGACGAACCTCGCCGCCGCCGTGCACTTCTGGCGGGCGGGCCGCTTCAGCCTGATCAGGCACGGGATCCTCCCGGTCGCCGGCGGCGGGCTGATGGTCGCACTGCTGGTCGGGCAGATTCTCGAGAACTCGAGCTCCCCATACGACAAGTTCCCGATCGTGATCCTCGGGTGGGTCGTGGTCGCCGCGGGGATCGCGGTGTGGCTCGGCGTCGTCCGGCCGAACGTGCTGAAGTCGGCCGGGTCCGTGCTCGCCACCGGCGGAATCGAGGAGGCAAAGAACACCGAGGCCTTCGCGGAGGCCTGATCGATGGGATTCCTGCTCGGCCTCGACGTCGGCTCACAGAGCGTCAAGGCCTGCATCCTGAACGACGCAGGGGAGCGCGTGGCTGTGGCGAGCTCCCCCTGCGCGCTCAGCGTTCCGGCCGCGAGCTGGGCCGAGCAGGATCCGCGTGACTGGCAGCAGGCGCTGATCGCGGCGACGCGCAGCGCCTGCGCACAGGCCGGGATATCGGCCGCCGACGAGGTCACGATCGGCCTGGCCTGCCAGGTCGACGGGATCGTCGCGGCCGACGCCGATCACCAACCGCTGCGCCCGGCGATCATCTGGATGGATCGCCGCGCGGCGGTGCAGTCGGCGGCGCTCGCCGAGCGTGTCGGCGAGCAGCGCCTCAGGTCGCTGACCGGCCTCAACCCTGACTCGTCGCACAGCGGCCCGAAGGCGATGTGGCTGCGCGATAACGAGCCCGACAGCTACCGCGCCGCGCGCTGGCTCGGCTCGGTCGGCGCCTACATGAACGGCTGGCTCACGGGCAACGTCGTGCATGACCACGCCAACGCGTCCTCGTCGCTGCTCTACGACCTCGAGCAGCGCGGCTGGTCGGAGGAGCTGCTCGATGCCGCGGGGCTCGATCCGCGGCAGCTTCCGGAGATCGGTGTCGCCCACCATCCGATCGGAACGCTGCGCCAGCAGATCGCGCGGCAGCTGGGACTTGGAGCCGGGACGGTCGTCGTCTGCGGGACCGGCGATGACCACGGGGGCACGCTGGGGGCGGGAGCCGTCGGGCCAGGGGCGCTCGTCGACGTGACCGGCACCGCGGAGCCGGTCACCGCCCCCAGCCCGCGCCTGGTGATCGACCCCGAAGGACTGGTCGAGACCCACGCGCACGCCAGCGACGGCGTGATCCTGCTCGAGAACCCGGGTTTCGTATCGGGCGGCAGCACGGCCTGGCTGGCGCAGATCAGCGGGCGCACCCAGGGCCAGCTGCTGACCGCCGCCGCACGGGCAGCCGCCGGCAGCGACGGCGTGCGCTTCCTGCCCGCGCTCTCGGGGTCGATGGCTCCGCGCTGGAACGACGCGATGCGCGGCTCGTTCACCGGGCTGTCGCTCGGCACCGGAGTCGAGCAACTCGCACGCGCGGTCATCGAGGGCTGTTGCTACGCGCTGCGCGACATCGTCGATCGGCTCGAGTCGCTCGGCGTCGACGCGTCGGAGCTGCGCGTCGTCGGTGGCGGCGCCCGATCGGATCTGTGGTTGCAGATCAAGGCCGATGTCACCGGCCGCCCGGTGCGCCGGATCCTCGGCGACTGCGCCACCAGCACCGGGGCCGCGGTGCTCGCGGGCGTCGGCGCGGGGACGTTCACCGACCTCGATGAGGCCGTCGAGCGCGCGGTCGAGCTCGATCCGGAGCCGATCGCCCCGCGGCCGCAGAACGTCGAGACCTACGAGCAGCTCTACCGGCACTACCGCTCGCTTTACGACACGATCGAGCAATGGACGTCCTCGACCGACCGGGCAGGAGGCACGTCATGAGCGATCGCCCCGCGGAGCCCGAGGCGATCGCCGACCCCCGGCGCGACGGCCTCGAGCTGCTGAGCGACCTCGACGGCCTGCGCACGCTGCTCGCGCAACCCGGCAGCGGCGCCCCGACGGAGCTCGGTCTCGGCGGGGTGCTGATCGGTCCCGGCGCGTGCTCGAGCCTGCCTGAGCTGGCGCGCGAGCTGATGCCCGCCGGCGGTGAGATCGCGGTGCTGGTCGACCGCCGCCCGATGCTCGGCCACGGCGGCGGAGAGCTCAAGCTCTGGGTGCGCGAGGCGCTCTCCGGCAACGGTCGCGTACGCACCGTGGAGATCGGCGGTGACGATGCCGACGTACACGCCGACCCGGCGACGCTCGCGACCGCGGTCGAGAAGATCGGCACGGCTGACCTGCTGGTCACGGTCGGCTCGGGCACGCTCAGCGACATCGGCAAGTACGCGAGCAGCCGCCTGCACGGGCTGCCGCACATCGTCGTACAGACGGCCGCGAGCGTGAACGGCTTTGCCGACGATCAGTCGGTGCTCGTGCTCGAGGGCGTCAAGCGCACGACGCCAACGCGCTGGCCGGACCGGCTGATCATCGACACCGACGTGATCACGCGCGCGCCGGTGGCGATGAACCGCGCCGGGCTCGGCGACCTGCTCGCGAGCTACACGGCGCCGGCGGACTGGCGGCTGGCGGCCTTCATGGGCCAGGACGACAGCTTCTCGCCCGCGATCGTGGCGCTCGCCCGAGACCACGTCGACCCGGTGCTCGATCACGCCGCCGGCGTCGGCAGCGGGGATCACCGCGCGCTCGAGCTGCTGAGCGCGGGGCTGACGCTCAGTGGCATCGCGATGGGCGCGGCCGGCCGGACCGCGCCGGGCTCGGGGATGGAGCACACGGCCAGCCACCTGATCGAGATGGCCGATGGCCACGGCGCGCTGCACGGAGCCCAGGTCGGGATCCTCTCGGTGTTCGCCGCCTGCCTCTGGCAGGTCGTGCGCAAGGCCATCCGCGACGGCGCGCTCGCGGCGCTGCGCTTCCCCGACGAGCGGGAGATGCAGGCACGCGTCACCGAGGCGTTCAGCGCCGCCGATCCGTCGGGCGCGATGGCGGCGGAATGCTGGAGCGACTACCGGCGCAAGCTCGAGCGCCACAACGCCGGCGCAGCGGCACTGGCCGGCATCACCGAGCGCTGGCCGCAGCTCGACGCCGAGCTCGCGCGGCTGCTCGCGCCACCGCGGCGGCTGGCCGCGGCACTCGTCGGCTGCGGTGCGCCGACGCGCCTGCACGAGCTCGGGATCGCGCCCGAGCGGGCGCGCTGGGCGCTGACCAACTGTCACCTGATGCGCGACCGCTTCACGGTCGCCGACCTCGCCTTCCTGCTCGGTCTGTGGGACGACGCGGGCGTCGAGCAGGTCGTGACGCTGGCCGAGTCGTTCGGCTGCGGACTATGAGTGAGGCGCTGCAGCCAGGCGGCCGTCCAGCGGGACGGCAGCCGCAGGAAATACCTCGATTCGACGCCTACATCTTCGATCTCGACGGGACGCTGTACCTCGACGAGCAGCCGATCGCGGGTGCGCCGGAGGCCGTGGCGGCGCTGCGGGCCGGGGGCGCGCAGGTCGCGTTCGTCACCAACAACCCGCTGTCGACCGCGGCGACCTATGCCGAGCGACTGACTGCGATCGGGATCCCGGCGGACCCCGATGAGGTGACGACATCGGTTGACGCGCTGATCGACTACCTCGGCGCCCAGCACCCGCGCCGCACGCTGCTGGCGGTTGCCGAGCGGGTCGTGATCGAGAGCCTCCGGGCGGCCGGGTACCTGGTCACGAGCGAGCCGACCGAGGCCGACGTCGTCGTCGTGTCGTTTGACCGCACGTTCGATTACGCCAAGCTGACCGCGGCCTACCGCGCGGTGCGCGAGCGTGGCGCCGTGATCGTGGCGACCAATCCCGACCCCTACTGCCCGACGGCCGACGGCGGGCTCCCCGACTGCGCGGCGATGCTGGCGGCGATCGAGGCCTGCACCGGGGCGCGGGCCGAGGCGGTCGTCGGCAAGCCCAACCGGCAGATGGTCGAGACCGTGCTGCGGCGGATCGCGATCGAGCCGTCGCGGACGGCTGTCGTCGGAGACCGCTTGATGACCGACGTGGCGATGGGCCAGGCGGCGGGCGCCAGCGGCGTGCTCGTGCTGTCGGGCGCGACCCGCGCGAGCGACGTCGACACCGACCCGGTCACCCCCGATTACGTGATCGACTCGGTCAGCGACCTGGTCGGCGGATCGCAAGCCCCAGCTGAACCCAACCGGAGAGACCGATGATCGAATTCATCTTCATGCTGACTCACGACGACGCGACGATCCCGGAGGCGCTCGATGTGCTCGAGCAGGTCAAGCACAGCGGTCTGCGCTACATCGGCTTCAAGGACATCGGCCAGCCGGTGGAGACGCTCAGGCAGGTGACGGCCGGGGCCCATGCCGCCGGACTCGAGGTGATGCTCGAGGTCGTCTCGACCTCGGTGCAGAGCGAGCTGCGGTCGGTCAGCGCGGCCAAGCAGATCGGCGTTGACTGGGTGCTCGGCGGCACCAACAGCGATCAGGCCGCGCCGCTGCTGCACGGCACAGAAATCCGCTACTGCCCGTTCCCCGGGACCGTCGTCGGTCACCCGAGCATCCTCGAGGGCGAACCGGCCGAGATCGCGGCGCATGCGGCCGCGATGACCGCGCGCGATGACGTCCACGGCGTCGATCTGCTCGCCTACCGCCACCAAGGCACCGACCCGGTCGCGCTCACGCGTGAGGTCGTCGCCGCGTGCCGCGGCCCGGTCATCGTCGCGGGCTCGATCACCAGCTTCGAGCAGATTCGGGCGGTCGCGGCCGCCGGAGCCTGGGGATTCACGATCGGCGGAGCGATCTTCGAGGGCAAGCTCCCGGGCGCGCCGTCGGTCCCGGCCCAGGTCGCGGCCGTGCTTGACGCCTGCTCAGAGGCGACAATCGGTTCGTGAGCAGAGGGAGACCATCCCTGGTCGATCAGGTCCGCACCGATCTGCTCGACCAGATCGGCAGCGGCCGGCTGGTTGTCGGCGACAAGCTGCCCAACGAATATGAGCTGGCCGACCGCTTCGAGGTCAGCCGCCCGACGATCCGCGAGGCGATCCAGAGCCTGATCGAGACCGGCCACCTGACGCGGCAGCGGGGCAACGGGACATTCGTCACCTCCGCGCCGATCCGCCACGCGCTCGAGACCAACGTCTACTACACGGCGATGATCCAGGAGGCCGGGCTCGAGCCCAGCGAAACCGTGCTGCGGATGACATGGCGCGCGGCGACCCAGGAGGAGGCGCTGGCGCTCGAGCTCGATGGCGACCAGAGCCTGCTCGAGGTCGAACGCATCAGGCTCGGCGACGGACGGCCGCTGATCTACTCACGCGACCGGATCCCCGCCGACGTGATCGGCGATCCGAGCGAGGAGATGCTGAGCCACTCGCTCTATGCGGTGCTCGACATGGCCGGCCATCACGTCGTGCGCGCGACATCGAAGCTGATGCCGACGGTCGCCGACGCGCGGCTCGCCCGGCACCTCAAGGTCAAGCGCGGGGCGCCACTGCTGCACATCCATCAGGTCGACCGTGACAACGACGGGCTCGCGGTGATGGAGTCCGACGAGTGGCACGTGGCCGACGCCTTTGACCTGATCATCAATCGCCGCGCGCCGCTCAGCGGGTGAGTCGCGGCGACCGCGGCCCCGCTGGGCCGCGGGTATGGTGCCCCGATCCGGAACGGCGTGCCGCTAGTGCCGCTGAGTGCTGAGCGGGCGTTCCTCGAGCGCGAGTGCGCACACGACGCCGGCGATGCCGACGATCGCCGCGACCAGGAAGACACGGTGCATACCGCTGAGCAGCGCATCGCCGATCGCGGCCGAGTGATGGGCCGAGGTGTTGGTGCCGCCGTTGATCAGGCGGCCGATGTCGACCGCCTTGGCGCGATCGCCGAGCCGGCTCTCCAGAACCGAGCGCGCGCGGCTGGCGAGCAGTGCCCCCAGGATCGAGACGGCGAGGCTCGCGCCGATCGCTCTGACGAGGTTCAGCGCGGCGGTCGCGGCGCCGATCACCTGCGGCTCGATCGCGTTCTGGGTGCCGACCAGGTAGGGAGCGACGGTCAGGCCCATGCCCGCGCCGCCGAGCACGAGGAACGCACACAGCTCGAAGCGGCCGGTCGTGCGGCCGACGAGCAGCAGCAGCGCCACGCCGGCGGCGGCACAGATCGTCCCGGCGATCGGGAAGATCCGGTAGCGGCCGGTGCGCGTGATCATCCGCCCGACGATGAACGCCACGACGACCCAGCCGATCGTGTAGGCCATCGTCGTCAGACCTGAGACGGTCGGGCTGTTGCCGCGGACGTCCTGTAGGTAGACGGGGATGTAGATCGTGACCGCGAACAGCAGCGCGCCGACGACGAAGTAGCCGCCGCCGGCGGCGACGAAGATGCGGTTGCGCAACAGCGCGACCGGAACGATCGGCTCGCTCGCGCGGCGCTCGATCGCGGCGAACAGGCAGAGCCCGAGCAGCCCCGCGACGAACGGACCGACGACCTGTGCCGAGCCCATCGGATAGGTGGTCCCGGACCAGGCGCAGGCGATCAGGATCGCCCCGAGCGAGAGCCCGAGCGTCAGGGCGCCGGCGTAGTCGATCCGGTGATCGCGGCTGCGCGAACCGCTCAGCGTCTTGACCACGACCGCCAGCGCGATCAGTCCCAGCGGCAGGTTTATGTAGAAGATCCAGCGCCATGAGATCGCCTCGGTCAGGGTGCCGCCCGCAAGCGGTCCCGTGACCGCCGCGATCCCCCACATCGATGCGACGTAGCCCTGATAGCGCCCGCGCTCGCGTGCGGAGTAGAGATCGCCGATCGCCGCCTGGGCGAGCGGGATCAGGCCACCGGCACCGAGGCCCTGAATGCCGCGGAACGCGATCAGCTCGCCCATCGTCGAGGCCAGCCCGCAGAGCATCGAACCGACCAGAAAGACCGTGATCGCGATCGCGAACAGCAGCCGCCGTCCGTAGATGTCGGAGAGCTTGCCGTACAGCGGAATCGTCACGGTCGAGGCGAGCAGGTACGCGCTCACGACCCAGGAGAGGTCGCTGAAGCCGCCGAGGTCGCCGACGATCCGCGGCAGCGCCGTCGAGACGATCGACTGATCGAGTGCGGCCAGCAGCGTCGTCAGCAGGATCGCGCTGAACGCAAGGCGCCTGAGGCGCTCGGCGTGAGCGTCGCCGACGGGGCCGGGGTCGGGCACGGCGGCCTCGGCGGCCGGCTCCTGCTGCTCGAGCGTCACAAAGCCCACGGTACCGGTGGGCGGGGTTAGACCCGCGAGCTGAACGGCGCCACGCTCGACGAGGTGCGCGCGATGATCGCAAACATGTGGATCGGCGGGTGCCCCGTCAGCCGAAGTCGATCACGCTGCGAATGCCGTCCTGGGCCTCCATCAGCTCGAACCCCTCGTTGACCTGATCGAGGGTGATGCGATGGGAGATGAACGCCTCGACGTCGATGTCGCCCGCCATGTAGCGGTCGATCAGCTCGGGCACCTGATCGCGGCCCCTGACGCCGCCGAATGAGGACCCGGCGATGCGCCGCCCCTGGATCAGCCAGCGCGGGATCACGTCGAGCGTCTCGCCCTTGCCGGCGACGCCGGCGACGGTGCACAGGCCCCAGCCCATGCGCGCCGCTTCGGCCGCCTGCTGCATCACGTCGACGCGACCGGTCGCCTCAAACGTGTAGTCGGCACCGAAGCCGCGCGTCGCCTCCTGGATCCGGGCGACGACGTCCGGCCCCGCCTGCCAGAGGTCGGTTGCACCCTGCGCGGCCGCCATCTGCAGGCGGTCATCTGAGAGGTCGACGCAGATGATCCGCTCGGCGCCCTGCAACCGGCATCCGGCGACGGCTCCGAGTCCGACCATGCCGGCGCCGAACACGACACAGGTCGACCCGGGCCGAACCTCGGCCGTGAACATCGCCGCTCCGAGTCCGGTCGAGAGACCGCAGGCGAACAGGCAGGCCGCCTCGAGTGGCGCGTCCGCGCGGACCTTGGCCAGCGCGATCTCGGGCATGACGGTGTACTCGGCGAAGGTCGAGGTGCCCATGAAATGGCGGATCGGCTCGCCGTCGCGAGAGAGGCGGGTGGTCCCATCGGGCAGGTAGCCCTTGTTCTGCTGCTCGCGGATCGCCAGGCAGAGATTGGTGCGGCCACTGCGGCAGTGCTCGCACTCGCGGCACTGTGGTGAGAACAGCGTGACCACGTGGTCGCCGACGCTCAGCGAGTCGACCCCCGGGCCGAGCTTCTCGACGACGCCGGCGCCCTCATGGCCGAGCACGGTCGGCGCATAGCCCGAGGGATCGACACCGGAGGCGGTGTAGAGGTCGGTGTGGCAGACACCACACGCGACCAGGCGCACCAGCACCTCCCCGGCTCTGGGCTCGGCAAGGTCGACCTCGGTGACGTTCAGCGGCTTGCCGAACTGCTCGAGCACTGCTGCGCGGATCTTCACTGACGCGGCCTCCTTTGTGTCCGAGAACTCAAGCGGGCGGGTTCTCGTCGAACTGGGGAGCGCCGTCACCGATCGACTCCCAGGGCGCTTTATACGCGACCTGCAGATGGAAGCTCGGCGTGAGGTCCAGCTCGCGCATCAGTCCGGCCGCGACAAAGTACGTTCCGCCGCCGAGGTCGTCATACAGGCTCGAGCCGCAGTGCCGGCAGAAGTGGCGTGGCGCAAACTCGCTCTCGTAGCGCTGCACCAGCTCGGCTCCGCTGGTGACCGTGAAGTTCTGTTCGGCGACCACGACTCCGACCAGACTCGATCCGGTCCAGCGCTGGCAACGCGTGCAGTGGCAGTAGCCCATTTCTCCCGGTTCCGTCACCTCGTACTGGATACCGCCACACAGGCAGGCACCCTTCAGCGTTCCGGTCATCTGCTCCTCCTGACGTCGGCAGGTGGCTTTTAGTCCTGCCGACCGTATCCCAATCGCTGGCGGCGCAGCATTAATCGACGCCGCGACGATTCAGGTGATCTCGAGCATCAGATCCTTGGCTTCGACGTGCGACGTCTCGCTCAACAGCACACGCGTCACCGTTCCCGACACCGGGGTCGTGATCGTCGCCTCCATCTTCATCGCCTCGATCATCGCGACCGGCTGGCCGGCCTCGACATGCTCGCCCTCGAGCACCTTGACGGTGGCGCTGCCCGCAAACGGCGCGGGGATGTGCCCCGGCTTCTCGGGATCGGCCTTCTCGGCTTCCTTGACGTCGACCTGCACGCTTCGGTCGCGCACGTTGATCGGGCGCAGCTGGCCGTTGAGCGTGACCATCACCGTGCGGTAGCCGTGATCGTCGGGCTCTGAGATCGCCTCGAGGCCGACGTAGAGCTGCACGCCCTTGGCGACGGTGACCGATGCCTCGACGTCCTGCGTGAGGCCGTAGAGGTAGTCGACGCTCTCAACCGGCGAGAGGTCGCCGTAGCGCTTGACGAACTGCTCGCGCTGCTCGGTCGGGCCGGGGAACAGCAACCGGTTCAGGGTCGCCCGGCGCGTGACCCGATCGTTGTCGGGTGCCAGCTTGGCGGCGTCCTCTGAATCGAGCGGCGTCTCGCCGATGCTGACTTTGCGACCCTCGAGCACCTTCGTGCGGAACGGCTCGGGCCAGCCCCCGGGCAGGTCGCCGAGCTCGCCCGCGAGGAAGCCGATCACCGAATCCGGGATGTCGTAGCGCTCGGGGTGTGCCTCGAAGTCGGCGGGGTCGGCGTCGGCGGCGACGAGCTGCAGCGCCAGATCGCCGACGGCCTTTGAGGACGGGGTGACCTTCGTCGGCCGGCCGAGGATGCGGTTGGCGGCGGCGTACCAGTCCTCGATCTTCTCGAAGTGATCGCCGAGCCCGAGTGAGATCGCCTGCTGGCGCAGGTTCGAGAGCTGGCCACCCGGGATCTCATGCTTGTAGACGCGGCCGGTCGGTGCCGGCAGGCCCGACTCGAACGGCCGGTAGACGTTGCGCACCGCCTCCCAGTAGGGCTCGAGGTCGCTGACGGCCTGCAGGCTCAGCCCGGTGTCGTGTTCGGTGTGCGCGGTCGCGGCCACGAGCGCCGACAGCGACGGCTGGCTGGTGGTGCCAGACATCGGAGCGCTGGCCGCGTCGACGGCGTCGGCACCGGCACGGGCGGCCGCCAGCAGCGTCGCGAGCTGCCCGCCCGGCGTGTCGTGGGTGTGGACGTGGATCGGCAGCTCGGGGAAGCGCTCGCGCAGCGCGCCGATCAGCTGCTCCGCCGCCCCCGCCCGCAGCAGCCCGGCCATGTCCTTGATCGCGAGGATGTGGGCACCGCTGTCCGCGACACGCTCGGCCAGCGCGAGGTAGTAGTCGAGCGTGTAGAGATCCTCGGCGGGGTCGAGCAGATCGCCCGAGTAGCAGATCGCGACCTCGGCCAGCGCCGTGCCGGTCGCGAGCACGGCGTCGATCGCGGGACGCATCTGCGAGACGTCGTTGAGCGCGTCGAAGATCCGGAATAGATCGATCCCGGAGCTCGCTGCCTCCTGCACGAAGGCCCTCGTGACGGCCTCCGGGTAGGGCGTGTAACCGACCGTGTTGCGGCCACGCAGCAGCATCTGCACGCAGATGTTCGGCAGGCCCTCGCGGATCGCGTCGAGCCGTTCCCAGGGATCCTCGCCGAGGAACCGCAGCGTGACGTCGTAGGTCGCGCCACCCCAGGCCTCGATCGAGAGCAGCTGCGGGGTCATCCGCGCGACGTGCGGCAGCACGTGCACGAGGTCACGCGTGCGCACGCGTGTCGCGAGCAGGCTCTGGTGCGCGTCGCGGAAGCTGGTGTCGGTGACCGCGAGCGTCTTCTGGGCACGCAGCGCGGCCGCGAAGCCGGCCGGGCCGAGCTCGAGCAGGCGCTGGCGCGAGCCGGACGGGACCGGCTGCGCGAGGTCGATCGCGGGCAGCTTCAGACCCGGATCGATCGTCCCGGGGTTGGCCCCGTTCGGCTGGTTTACCGTGACATCGGCCAGCCAGGTGATGACCTTGGTCCCGCGGTCGGCCGATTCGCGCGGCTCGAGCAGCTCCGGTCGCTCCTCGATGAACGACGTCGAGAGGTCGCCGGCGACGAACGCGGGATCCTCGAGCAGCGCCTGGATGAAGGGAATGTTGGTGGCGAGCCCGCGGATCCGGAACTCGGCCAGTCCGCGCTTGGCCCGGCGCACGGCCGTCGGGAAATCGGCGCCGCGCGCCGTCATCTTCGCGAGCATAGAGTCGAAGTGCGAGCTCACGTACACGCCGGCGTTGACGGTGCCGCCGTCGAGCCGGATGCCGGCGCCGCCGGGCGAGCGGTAGGTGGTGATGCGTCCGGTGTCGGGACGGAACCCGTGCCAGGGGTCCTCGGTCGTGATCCGGCATTGCAGCGCGGCGCCGCGGACGTGGACCGCGTCCTGGGCGAGCCCCAGATCGGCGAGCGTCTCGCCCGATGCGATCCGCATCTGGGACTGCACGAGGTCGACGTCGGTGACCTCCTCGGTCACGGTGTGCTCGACCTGGATCCGCGGGTTCATCTCGATCAGCACGTGCCTGCCCGCGCGCGGGCCGGCGGTGTCCAGCAGGAACTCGACGGTGCCGGCATTGACGTACCCGATCGAACGCGCGAAGGCGACCGCGTCGCCGAGGATCGCCTGCCTGATCGCGGGATCGAGATTCGGGGCGGGCGCGATCTCGACGACCTTCTGGTGGCGGCGCTGGATCGAGCAATCGCGCTCGAACAGGTGGATCGTGTCACCCTCGGCGTCGGCGAGGATCTGGACCTCGATGTGACGCGGGCGCAGCACCGCCTGCTCGATGAACATCGCGCCGTCACCGAACGCCGTCTCGGCCTCGCGCATCGCCGACTCGAGCGCGGGCTCGAGCTCCTCACGGGTCTCGACGCGCCGCATCCCGCGCCCGCCACCGCCGGCGACGGCCTTGGCGAACACCGGGAAGCCGATCTCATCGGCGGCCTCGAGCAGCGTCCGCATGTCGGTCGTCGCCGGGCTCGAGGCGAGCACCGGAACACCGGCGGTCACCGCGTGCTCCTTGGCCGTCACCTTGTTGCCCGCGCGCTCGAGCACCTCGGCGCTCGGCCCGATGAACGTGATCCCGGCAGCGGCGGCGGCGCGCGCCAGCTCGGGGCTCTCGGACAGGAAGCCGTAACCGGGATAGATCGCGTCGGCTCCCGACAGCGTCGCCACGCGGATGATCTCGTCGATGTCCAGGTGCGCGCGCACGGGATGGCCGCGCTCACCGATCAGATAGGCCTCGTCTGCCTTCTGGCGGTGCAGCGAAGCGCGATCCTCCCAGGTGTAGACCGCGACCGTACGGGCGCCGAGCTCGAACGCGGCCCGGAACGCGCGAATCGCGATCTCACCACGGTTGGCCACCAGAATCTTGCTGAACATGCGCAGATTCTGGCGGGTCCGCGCGTCACCGGTCGTGACCAGCACCGGTGACGCGCGTCAGCCGTCAGCTCTCGGCGGGCTGGGGCCGCAGCGGCGGCCGCAGATGCGGGTGCGAATGGTGGTGGTGCTCCGCGTCCGGCGCGGCGACCGAACCCTCGACGTTGAGGTGCGGGAGCACGCGATCGAGCCAACCCGGCAGTGCCCAGTTGCGCTCGCCGAGCAGCAGCATCAGCGCCGGCACCAGGGCCATCCGCACGATCGCCGCGTCAAGCAGCACGGCACCGGCGAGTCCGAGCCCGAACATCTTGATCACCACCTGCCCACCGAGCAGGAACGAGCCGAACACCAGCACCATGATCATGGCGGCGGCGCTGATCGTGCGCCCGGTGGCCTGCAGACCGCGGGTCACCGCGAGGCGGTTGTCACCGGTGCGGTGCCACTCCTCATAGATGCGGCTGACGAGGAACACCTCATAGTCCATCGACAGGCCGAACAGGATCGCGAACATCATCACGGGGACGAACGCCTCGATCGGCCCGGTCTGGCTGACGCCGAGCAGCGAGTCGAGCCAGCCCCACTGGAACACGGCGACCAGGACTCCGAATGCGGCGCCCGCCGAGAGCATGTTCATTGCGGCGGCCATCAGCGGGATCGCGATGCTGCGGAAGACCGCCGCGAGCAGCAGGAACGAGAGCAGCACGACCACGCCGATGAACAGCGGCAGCTTGCTGGAGAGCACGCTGGCGAAGTCAGCAAAGATCGCGGTCTGGCCGCCGACCAGGACCTTCAGGCCGGTGTGCTTGGCGCTCGCGGGGATCACGCCGTCACGCAGGCGCGTCAGCAGCGAGCTGGTTGAGGCCGCCTGCGGCGAGCCGTCGGGGTACACGTTGGCGAACACGACCGCCTTGCCGTGACTCGAGCCCGGCAGGGTCACGGCCGGTGTTGCAGCGGCAACTCCGGCCGTGTGCGCGACCGCAGTAAGCGTGTTGTCGAAGGCCCGCTTCTGGTTCGCGTCGCTGACCTCGGCGACCAGCTGCAGCGGCCCGTTGTAGCCGGCGCCGAAGCCCTTGGCGAGCAGCTCATAGGCCTGGCGCGTGGTCGTGCCCGCGGGATCCGAGCTTGCGTCCGAGGAGCCGAGGCGCATCGAGAAGAAAGGAGCGGCAAGTGTGCCCATCACGAGCAGCGCGGCGAGCGCGAAGGCGAGCGGGCGCCGCTCGAGCGCGCCGGTCCAGCGCACCCAGAAGCCACCACCATGGCTGACGGCCCGCTGGCCGTCAGCCAGCTTGCGCCGGCCACGTCGGCCGAGCACCCTGGTGCCCATGAAGCCGAGCATCGCGGGCAGCAGCGTCAGCGCCGCGAGCACGGTGAAGGAGACGACGACCGCGGCCGCGATCGCGACGCCGTAGAGGAAGCTGACACCGAGCGCGAACATCCCGAGCAGTGCGATGCAGACGGTGATCCCGGCGAACAGCACCGCGCGGCCGGAGGTGTCGAGCGCGTCGACGATCGCCTCCTCGACCGTTTTGCCCTGTTGCAGTCCCTGGCGGTGACGGGTGACGATGAACAGCGCGTAGTCGACACCGACACCGAGCCCGATCAGGATCGAGAGCTGCGAGCTGAAGCTCGCCATCGTGATCACGTTTGACAGCAGTCCGATCACGGACACGCCGACGCCGAGCGCGAGTCCGGCCGTCAGCAGCGGCAGCAATGCCGCCAGCAGCGATCCGAACACGAGCAGCAGCACCACGAGTGCGGCGAGCGCGCCGAGCCCGGCGCTCGAGTCGTTTCCCGGCTCGCTCTGCTCGGCCACCTGACCGGCGACCGCGACCTGCAGGCCGCTGCCGGCGCCGGCGCGTGCGCTGTTGACGAACTGCCGGGACTGCGCGACCGAGAAGCTCGTCGCGAGCTTGGTCATCGTCACGTTGGCGAACGCGACCCGCCCGGACTTCGAGATCTGGCCGGCACCCACCGAGCTGTAGGGAGAAACGATCGCGGCGACCTCGGGCAGCTTGGCGACGCGCGCGAGCATTCGCTCGGCGCGGCGCTTGACGGCCGGGCTCTTGAGCGAGCCGGAGTTGACGGCGATCACGATCTGCTCGCGGTCACCCGCGGCCTTCGGCGCCGCCTGCTTGAGCAACTGCTGGGCCTCATAGCTCTGAGTCCCCTTGAGGCCGAAGCTGTTCTCATAGCCCGAGCCCGCGCTCGAGAGCGCTCCACCGAGTGCGATCAGGGCAACCAGCCAGCCTGCAAGGACGGTCTTGCGGTGCCGGACGCACCAGGTAGCGATATTTCTCATGTGCGACAGGGTAGCGTAAAAATGCAGATGCCTGTAAACTTGCTGATAAATGTTGGTTTATCCGCGATTGCCGCAGGCGTGAAACCGAATGATCGAGCGGAGCATCGGGTCCTCCCGTCGACGTCGGCCTTCGGGCGGCCGGCCTTGGAGTCGGCTACGGGAACCACCCCTCCGCCGGGCGCGCGCAATCGCCGTTTTGAACCGCTTAGAGGACCTTGCTGCGATCGCGATCGGGCCGTCGTCTGCGGGTGCACCGAGATGAGGCCAGCGTGCACATCTCGACCCGGGGAGAGCGTTGGCCGGATGCGGGCCGCGCAGGGCCCGCATCCGATCCAACTCTCCGCAACCGGGGACGCTGGCGGAACACAATCCGGCTCTTGCCTTGTCGGATGTGCTCTGCCGCGGCGTCTCCGGCTCAGATCGCGAAGAAGACGGTTTCTCCGGGGCCCTGGAGATGGATGTCGAAGCGGTAGCCGTCCGCGGTCGGCTGCGCGAGCAGCGTATTGCGGCGCGCGGCCGGAACGGTCGCGAGCACCTGATCGGCGGCGTTGGCGTCGTCCTCGTCGGCGAAATAGAGCCGCGTCACCACGCGGTTGAGCATCCCCCGCGCGAACAGCGTCACGTCGATGTGCGGCGCCTGCAACGGCCCGTTGTTGGGGCCCGGCACACGACCCGGCTTGACCGTCAGCATCGAGTAGCTGCCATCGCCGTCCTCGACCCCGTAACGACCGAACCCCCGGAACCCCTCGAGCGTCGACTGCTCGCCGTAGCCATGGATATCGGCAAAGCGCCCCTCAGGATCGGGCTGCCAGAACTCGATCAGATGATCGGGGATCGGCTCACCGCGACCGTCATAGATCGTGCCGGTGATACGGATCGCACCGGGCGTGTGCTCGGGCACGATCAGGTTGCCGCCCGCAAACGGCACCCCGATCGCGAAATACGGGCCGACGGTCTGTGACGGAGTGACCTCAAAAATCATCAGAAGCTCTCCTCAAACAGTGTTGCCGCCGGCCCGCGCAGATAGATGTCCCAGTTGAACGCCTGCGCCCAGTTGGGCCTGGTCTCATGAATGTTGAAGCTCGAGACCATCCGTGCACGCGCCTGCTCATCGCGCACCGAGTTAAAGATCGGGTCAAACGGAAAGAACGGGTCATCGGGAAAATACATCTGCGTCACCAGACGCTGCGTGAACGCCCGCCCCAACAGCGAGAAATGAATGTGCGCAGGACGCCACGCGTTGTAATGATTACCCCACGGATACGGGCCAGGACGGATCGTCGTGAACTCATAGCGACCATTGTCATCCGTCAGCGTGCGCCCCGCACCCCTGAAATTCGGGTCAAGCGGCGCCGCCCAACGATCCCACTTATGCGCATAACGCCCAGCCGCGTTGGCCTGCCAAATCTCCACCAACGTGCCCCGCAACGGCTTGCCCTCGGTGTCATACACATGCCCGGAAACGATGATCCGCTCACCAATCGGCTCACCACCCCCCTGCACCGTGAGATCACTGTCGGCCCGCTCCAACCGCACCGCGTCCGAAAGCTGCGGCCCGGTGATCTCCGTCACCGTGTGCGGCAGGTAGATCAACGGCTGCTTGGGGTAACGCAACTGCGTCGACTTATACGGCGGAAAGTCAAGCGGCGGATGCGCCCCCACCGGATCACGGCGATAACGCGAAGGCGTGTCGGCCACCGGATCATAGATCTGGCGGGCCTCACCCTGCCCGCTCTCCCCCGCATCGCCTCGCTCAACAGTGCTCATCGTCCCACCAGCTCCCTAAGTGCGGCAAGCTCCTCGACGCTCGGCGCCCCAGATACCTGCACGTTGTCCACAGTCCTCAAATCCCAGCGAAGGCTTCCGTCATCTCAAAGTTCAGGCATCGGCCAGCCGGTGTAGGCCTCTGCGAGGTAACGACGCCCCGATTCAGAGTCAACGACCGTCTGAAGTTCACCGAGCTGTCGGCGTTGATCGAACGCGGATGCGTCAGTGGCCGTGTGCAGCATCTGCGTCATCCACCACGAGAAGTGCTGCGCCTTCCAAATCCGCCCGGAGACAGTCTCCTCGTAGGCGTCGATCAGGCTTTGATCACGGTCGCGAAGCAACGCCGTCAGCGCATGGGTCAGCACGACGACGTCGGCGACTGCGAGGTTCAGACCCTTGGCGCCGGTCGGAGGAACCGTGTGTGCCGCATCCCCGGCGAGGGCGACCCGGCCTCTGCGCAGGCGATCGGCCACGAAGCTGCGGAAGCGCAGGACGTCGCGCTGAAAGATGCGGCCCTCGATCAACTCGTGCGGCGCGACTCGCTCGCGCAACTGCCCCCAGATCTCCTCGTCGCTGAGCGCATCGCTATCCAGATCCGGATCGCATTGGAGATACATCCGCTGCACGGTGGAAGACCGCTGGGTGATCAGCGCGAAGCCGTGGGGTGAGTTGCTGTAGATCAGCTCTTCGGAGCTCCGCGGCGCCTCACACAGGATCCCGAACCACGCGAACGGATACTCGCGGAAACAGCCCGATGTCACGCTTCCGCAAACGGCTGCGCGCACGACACTTCGAGAGCCGTCTGCGCCGACCACGAAGTCGGCTGTGAGCCTTCCGGGGCTGCCGTCAGCTCCGATGGTTCGGATCGAGACATCCGAGTCAACGCTGTCCACGTCGGTGACGGCTGTCTCGAATCGGAGATCCTGTCCCGCGGACAGACGTGCCGCGACGAGATCCTTCAGAACCTCATGCTGCGGGTAGAGCCAGACCCCTCGGTCGACCAGCTCGGCGAAGTCAATGCGGTGACCGCGACCGCCGAAGAGAAGTTCGATTCCGCCGTGGCGTTGCCCCTCGACCAGCACCCGATCGGACGCACCGGAGTCTACGAGCACTTGCACGGTGCCGTGCTCGAGTAGTCCCGCCCTCACGGTGCTCTCAATGTCGTGCCGGCTGCGGCTGTCGACGACGATGGACTCGATCCCAGCATGGGCGAGGAGATGCGACAGTAGAAGCCCGGCCGGACCGGCACCGACGATCGCGACCTGCGTATCGGTCACTGTCTCTCTCCCGACCGCGTCTGCATGGCGGCACAGTCTGCTGGCCGTCAACTTTGTCCAGTGTGATGCGTTCCATTGAATGGAACGCTTCTTCGCCGCGGGTAGCGCAAGCAGACGCGGCTAACCGAGGCGAACCGCAGCGTGGGCGATGCGGCGAGCGGCCGACTGCAGCTCCAAGATCGCCGGCTCCGGAGCGGCGTCGCGCGGCAGCACAACCGACAGCGCAGCGCTCGCCCCCCCGAGTCCGTCGAGGATCGGGACCGCGACGCCCGTCGACACCGCGGAGACATAACCGGGTGCGACCGCATACCCCTCACCTCTGATCTTTCGGAGCAGTCGTGACAGCTGCTGCGGATCCGTGATCGTCTCCGGAGCCATCCGCTCAAGAGGCGCATCAAGCACGCGAGATCGGAGCTCACCGTCGCCGAATGCCAGGAGGATCAGGCCGGAGGAGCAGGCATGTAGCGGGAGCCGACCTGCGATCCGCGTGAGGTTCTCGCCGGAGCCGGGGGCTGAGAGCCGCTCGACACAAAGTGCCTTGTCATCCTCGACAACGACGAGTTGGGTGTGCTCGCCGAGCCGCTTCTGCACCTGCTCCATGAATGGCAAAGCGATTTCGCCCAACTGAAGCGCAGGTGAGCTACGCGACGCGAGCTCCCAAAGACGGAGGCCCACGCTCACGCTCCGATCATCAGCTCGATGCAGCAGCTGCGCGGCGACCAGGTCGCTTACCAGCCTATGGGCTGTCGATTTCGGAAGCTTCGCCCGGCGAGCGATTTCGCTCACCGTCTGAGACGTCCGATTCGGGCCAAAGGTCTCGAGCACGCGAATCACGCGAGCAGTGACTGAATCGCCAGAGGATGAGTTCGCCATTTCCAGATCTGAGCGCGGCCCGGAGAGATTACGCCGGATGACTATCACGCCGATCCCGGCCTGGTCCAAACCGGCGCACCGATCACGCTCCGCGCCCCGCTCGAGCGTTTTCAAGCTCTTCGCGCGAGACGCAGCAGCACCGACCCGAACCACCGATTCATAGTCTCGACATATATCTGAAGTACTGACTACGTCTTGGACTAATCAGTGTCGAAATCCGATCATTGATGCATGACATCTGCTGCGCTTGAACTCAGGGCGTCCTTCGAGTCCGCCGAAGAACGGGATCCCGACGCCGCGGACACCAAGGCCGTGGCGACGATGCCGGCGGACCACGATCTCGCGGATCACGGCCCCAAGGGCCGCTACGTCCCGCGTCTGCTCGCGTTCCGCGCCTGAGCAGAGCTAGCCGAGCGAAGTTTGGTCGCGAGCAGCGGCGGCTGAGCTACGCGTCCGCCGCGGCGTCCGCGCCACCATCCAGCGTGACGAACACCTCACCGTCTTTCACGCGGGACTCATAGCGCCGAAGCGCGCGGCACGGGTCACCGACGCAGGTACCCGTTCGAAGGTCGAACTCCCATCCGTGCCATGGGCACGCCACGACCAGGCTCTCCGGATCGAGCCACTCGCGCAGCCGCCCGTCCCGTACCTCCGCACGGCCAAGCGGAAACACGCCACCTCGACCGACAGGGCCCGCCTGGTGGGGACACACCGCCTGCAGCGCGAAGACCTCCTCGGCCCGGCGGAAGAGACCTACCTGTCGTCGAGAGATTTCGACGATCAGACCGTGCTCTTCTGGAATGTCGTCGAGTCGTCCGACGAGATGTTCTCCCATGGCTGTATCCCGGCCTTTCTGAAGTTGAAAATCTCCATTGCGTTGCCACCCAGCACCTTGCCCTTGTCCTCGCGGTCGAGAAAGCGCAGCCTCGTAATTGAGATCGGGTCGTCATAGTCGAAGTGCGGATAGTCGCTGCAGTAGACGAAATGATCCGCGCCGTTCGCAGCGTCGAAGACCATCTCGAGGTGACGCTGATCCTTCGGCGCCTCAATCGGCTGGGTGCCGAAATAGAAGTGCTCGCGGATGTACTCGCTTGGCAGACGCTTGAGCAGCGGAGCCTCGGAGCGACGTTTGAGGTAGTACTCGTCAAGCCGGTACTGCATCATCGGCACCCAGAACAGGCCGCTCTCCTCAAACACGATCTTCATGGTGGGGAAGCGCTCGGAAATCCCCGCCAGCACAAGGCTCGTCAGCTGTATCTGGTTCGAGAACGAGAAACCGAGCGAATGCGACTCGATCAGCCGCTGAAAGCTCGCATAGTCCGCGCCCTCGACGAGGTTCAGCCCCGGCGTGGAATGAACGACCAGCGGGAGGCCGTGGTCGACCGCAGCGCGGTAGATCGGATCGTAGTGGGGATCTCCAAGGGGCGGGTTCGCGCCGGCACTCATGATCCCGACCGCAACAATGCCCGGGTGATCGGCCACCTCACGAATCAGCTTGGCCGAGCCCTCCGGGTCCTGCCAGCACGCGATCGCCATCGTGTACATCCCATGCTCGGGAGACACGACCTGGTCGAGCATGTAACGCACGAAGCCCTTGCTCAACTCGACCGGAAAGTCACGAACGGAGTAGCGACCGATGTGCGTCATCCGATTGGGGAGCAGGATCGCGGCGTCGATTCCGATCCGGATCATGACGTCTCTGAGAAGTTCGGCCTTCCTGACCCCCTCGCCCAAGCCGTCGTAGTCGAGCGCCTGCTTGCTGTAGTCCTCGTCATCGCGGGTTATGCGCCCCTCGACGTTGAGGTCGCCAAGACCGCTGAGAATCCAGCGTGACGGCCCGGCATTGCGCACGCGCGTTGCCCAGGGCTCGTCCATGTAGTTCGCGATCTCGTAGACGGGCTCCAGGTAGTGAGCGTCCGCATCGATCACAAGATGTCCTCGGTAAGCCATCACCCATCCCTCAGGTATATTGACTCCAACTACAACGTAGTTTAGCGTTACTACACGTTATGCGTATCGACGTTCACAACCACGCCTTCCCGAACGAGGCGCTTGCGCTGTTGCGCTCCGACTCTGCATACGGCGCAACGTTCGACGGCCCGCGGGTGAGCTTCAACGGCAGCTCGATCAATATGCGCCCAGTCAACTTCGATGGGGCTGCCAAGCTGGAGCAGCTCTCAGCCATCGAGATCGACGGCGCCGTGCTCTCGGCTACACCGGTGCTGATGTTCACGGGCCTCGGCGAGCAGGAGGCGCTGACGCTGTCGCGCGCTGTCAACGCCGGCCTCGCGGCAATGGCTGAAGCCGACTCAACGCGCCTGCGCTGGATGGCGCATGTGCCGCTTGATCATCCCGACCTGGCGGTCACGTTGCTCGAGGAGGCGGTGCAGGCGGGCGCCGTGGGCGTCGAGGTGCCGACACGGATCGACGGTCGCCGCATCGATGAGGACGACTACGAACCGTTCTGGGCCGCCGCCGCACGTCTTCGGATCGTGGTCTTTCCTCATCCCTACGAGAACGAGCCTCATCCAGGACTCACGCGTTGGCATCTGGACAATGTGATTGGGAACCTGCTCGAGACGACGGTGACGGCTGAGCGTCTGATCTGCGCCGGTGTGCTCGACCGTCATCCGGATCTTCAGATCCTGCTTGCCCACGCGGGGGGCTTCTTCCCGTATCAAGCGGGACGCCTACGGCACGCGCGCAGCGTGCGTCCTGAGCTGGCAGCCGCACCGGTTGATCCGTGGACTTACTGCGGACAGTTGATCTTCGATTCGATCACCCACGACGCAGCCGCCCTCCGATTCCTGTTAGACCGAGTCGGCCGGGAAAACGTCGTGCTCGGCACCGATCTGCCGGCTCCCATGGCCCCAGAGAAGCCGATCACCGAACTGTGCGACGCCCTCGGCGAGGAAGCCACCCAGACCGTCGCCACTACAAACGCCGCTCGGCTCTACGGCTTCGCCGCCTGAGCGGCCGTCCCGGCCTGGTTCTAGACGGCAGCCTACTCGGCGTCGATCCAGGCCTGCGCAACTTTCACGCCGACGTTCACCCAGGATTGGGCTCCGCCTAGAAGCAACGCCAACGACAGGGCTTCCGTCAGTTGTGCACGCGTGACACCGGCCTCGCGTGCCGTGTCGACGTGGTTGAGGGCGCCGTCCGAATTGCCGATCGCTGTGTTGATCGCGATGAACAACAGCTCCTTGGTTGCGGAATCGAGCCCGCCGTCGCGTTCGACGTAGAAGAACGAGCGAAAGTCACGGTAGCTCTCGAACAGCTCTCGGTCGAGATCTGCCATCACGCGGTGCTGCGGCAGCTTCGGGGCGCCGGGATCCTCGATCGCGGATTCAGCCGGCGACATGGAGCTTTGCCCGGATCCGGCGGCGCTACCCGTACTCATCGGCCCACGGCGTGGTGCGCATCCTCAACCGGGTAGGTCACGTTGCCAACGTGGACCCCCTCGCCGGCAAGGAGGCCGTTCGCGATCTCAGCGAGCACGTTCTTGGGCACGAGGCACTCCACGCAGGCCTGCTCACCGGCTCGAACCTCGAGATCGATCGTGTCAGGTGCCGTCTGGCGCCAATCCAGCTCGTAGCCGTCGGGTGCGAGCATGCCCCGAAGCTGATCGAGTTGTGCCTGCATGTCAACCCACCTCCAGTGTCGAAGCCATCAGGCTCGACAGGTCGTTCAGTTCTTCGTGGCCGTCTCCAGTGATGATGAAGGTGCCACCCGTCATCAGCATCAGCTCGTCGGCGCGCACCGGGACGTGGAGCACAAGCACCATTCCGGGCTCCAAAACCGTCGCGTCGTCATCCGAGATCGAGATGAACTCGTCGACCTCGAGACCGAGGCCGTGCCCTGAGCGGTGACGTCCGACCAATCCCGCGCGCTCTACGCCCGCGAGCGCGGCGGCCTGCACCTCGTGGGCTGTGGATCCAGGGACGAGTTGCTCTGCGGCAGAGCGATATCCCTCCTCCCAGGCAGCCAGCATCGGCTTCCACTTGTGCGGCCAACCGCCTGGGTCAGAAGAGAACGGGACCCGGAGCTGTGTGTAGTACCCCTCCCAGGCGGGCGTCATCTCGACCTGTGCAATGCCATCAGCCGCGACCAGCCTACCCTGGGGACCTCCGGCCGCCGTGCCGTCACCGACATCGATGATGTCCATCGAGTACTCGCCTCGAGCGGTGTGGATCGCCCGCCGGACTTCTGCGTAGATCTCGAAGTCGCTCAGTCCCGGACGTACCACCTCACGCACCGAGGCAAAGGTGAGATCGGCGATCGCGGCCGAGCGGCGGACGCAATCGAGCTCTTCATCGCTCTTGCGAATCCTCGGTCCGCGTAGACAGTCTGAAGCGTCGACGATCACTGCTTCCCCGTGTGCGCGCGCAAGCTCACGATGCAGCTCGAGCGGGATCGTGCTGCTGACCCCGATCTTGCCGTTCCGTGTGAACTTGGCGACCTCGGCAGCGATCTCCGGCAGGGGTTTGCGTGAGCTGCGCAGATCCTGGACCCAGCCGCTCGCCACCCCGATGTTCCCCGCGGGACTGGAGCCGGAGAAGAACACTGGCTCGACGTCCTCGGCGGGAAACACGATGTAGTGAGAGAAGGCGGCGACGATCCCGTAGCCCGCAAGGTAACGGTGCTCACCGCGGGCCCCGCTACCGTCGCGGCCAACGATCAACAGCACGTCGATACCCCGTGTGGCCATTTCCTCTCGCACGGCGGCGTAGCGCCGCGCACGCTCGGCAAGCGAAAGCATCAGATCGCCTCGCTGACCGGCACGACGCTCGGATGGCTTGGCATCACGTGGGCGTAATGAGCCTCCGGCCCCCCGGCCACCAGCACCAGTACATTGTCCGGAGATTTGACGACGCGCACGTATCCGTCGTCCTCGATCCAGACGTTCGGGGGCTGTGGCCGAACCGTCGCTGGGAATCGATCGATCGGGATTCGCGCGGCCTCCCAGACACCCTCGGCGACGTCAGCCTTGCTGAGCCCGGCCCGATCGAACAGAGTCGCCTGCCCGGGAGTCAGGATCACCAGAACTGTTCCTCTTCCCATGAGCACGTTGTTGGAGCCGAGGAAGGCCAACGCGTCACCGAGCGTCGCGAGGTGGTCCCGCCAATGGGCACCCCACACAGTGGTGCAGTTGATGGTGCTCAGGATGCCCATCATCGTCACGGCGCTCGAGCGCTCGGACATGCCACGGCTGACGTGCAGGGGCTCCCACGGAGAGGCCTCTTCGTTCTCCGCTATGCAGAACGTGTAGCGGCCTGGGGTTCCCATGACCGATTTGGAGACACTCCCGGGCGCGGCACCTCCGACATTGATCATCAAAAGGCGGAAGGCTCTGCCGATCGTCGCATTCGCCTGCCATCCCGGACCCAGCAGTCCGCGTCCGCTGTTCAGCCCGATCGTCTCGCGGATCGGTCCGTTTACGATCGTGAGCGGAGCCGACGAGGCCGTAGTTGTCGCTATCCCGTTGAGATTGAACTCCGGCCGAACGCCGGCACGAACCTGGGCGACGAGCACCGGCATGTATTCAGGTCGGCACCCGGCCATCACGGCGCTCACCGCGATGTTCTCGTAGGTGGCGGCACCATATCTCGGCGGAAGCTGGCCGACGACCTCGAGCGGGTCATCCACGCCGCTCGCCTCGAGCATGCGGCTCACGCGCTCCTCGGTCGGCATCACAACTGGAAGCCCGTCGGTCATGCCTCGCTCGTAGAGCTCGTCGAACGCCAGGTCGGCGTCGGGCGGAAGCTCGATGTGCCGTGGCCCTACGTCGTTGGGAATGGCCTCCATATCGGGCAGGCTTCCGTCGACCAACTCCGCGAGGATCGAGCCGCCGTAGTCTTGCATCAGCTCCAGGGCCTCACGCTCGGAGACCATTTCCGGATTCACCGGCAGCGTCACGGACGGAACCGGGGAGTTGCGACTTTTCATGATGGCCGTCCCCAAGCCGACGAACTCGTCGCTGACGACCCAGACCGTCGGTAGCCCTGCTTTCTGCAGCTCGACGCTGTCGTGCAGGCTCCACGCCGTGCAGGAGCCGCAGTTTGCTAGCCCTACGACGGCGCAGTCCGATTCCGCAGCGATCTTTGCCAGCAGATCCTCCGATGCGGCATATCCTCGGGGGATGGCGTACTCCGTGACCTCCAATCCCGGGTAGCGCTCGCGCAGACCACCGACAAACTGCTGGAGCATGCGGCGCCAGGTCGGCCATCCGTTCTCGAGGACCGCGAGCCGCTTTCCATCCAGGGTTCCTACCTGGCCGGGTAACGTTGCTTCAGCTCCGCCGACGAAAGGCGTATAAATCGGACTGTGCACGCGCTGCGTGGTGGCCATCGGCATGCTCCTCAAGGACTAAGGCTTGCGCCACTACCGAAGCGACGAATCGTCAGCCTTCGAAGCAAACGCACTGATGCAAGACGCTAAACTGTTTTACAACTACGCTTCAACGTACTCGACCGAACGGCAATGTTGGAAGTAATACTAACGCTCCTGCCCTCGCAGGGCACAAAATTTGATCGCCGCCGATCAGGCAGAACGAATGATGTGAACGTTTTCTCCGCGGCAAAGCCCCAGGGCGACGATCTCTGCTCAGTCATCGGCGGACGCCACTCATGAGCACCGAGGAAATGAACCTCGAGGCCGGAGGGCGCTGGTCTCCGACGCGGATCGGCGAGCTCGTCGCCCAATACCGTCACGCGCGCAACCTCAAGGTGTCGCAGCTGGCGCGCGAGGTCGGCGTGACCCCGAGCTTGATCAGCCAGATCGAGCGTGGAAACTCGCGACCATCGGTGCCGACGCTGTTCGCTCTTGCCGAGGCCCTCGACGTATCTGTTGACGTCTTTGCCGGCCGCGACGTGCTGGCGAGTGAGTCCGGGCTGGCGACAAGACCGGCGGACACGGCCGGCGTCACCGCAGCAGTCGCCTCGGTAGCGCGTATGACCGGTGCATCAGCGCCGCCTCCGGAGGACGAGCAGCGCTACTTCGTACGCAATAAGGACCGCAGATCGATCGCGATTGCCGGCGGGGTGACCTGGGAGATGCTGACGCCGAGCCGCCGCGGGGATGTCGAGTTCCTGGAGCTCGTCTACCAGCCGCACGCGGAGTCGAACGCTGTGCTCTATCGCCACCCCGGATTCGAGATGGTGCTGGTGCTCGTGGGCCGCTTCGAGATCTATGTCGGGTTCGACGTCTACGAGTTGTCAGAGGGAGACAGCATCGCGTTCCCGTCCTCTCTGCCGCACCGGTACGTCAATCCGACCGACGGTGAGTCTCACGCCGTCACGGTGATCGTCCGCGACACGGTCGCGGCCGCGTCGATGCAGTCGGCACCTGGGCTCGTCGAGCAACCCGCGGCCTTGTAGGTCGTCCGGGCTTCAGCCGGAGAAACGTCCGGAGTCCTCCCCCGCTTTGCTCTGTAGCGTTGCTACGGTCGCTGAGTGGTGCGACAACTTTGCGCTGGGCAGCCTATTCGCTGCGGTGACGTGGCCTTTGTCCAGGTTCACTGGTGTATTTGCCCTTGAGACCCGCACCGCAACACGGGCTCGTCTGGTGTGTTGTTAACCATGACGAGGACCGTCGGTAGCATTTCTACACATTTGATTGAGGAGTGCTATAGTCGGCTCGCGGAGAGGACTTAGAGGGTGAGCATGTTGATGTATCTCGCTAGGCGCAGCGGTGCTATCGGCCTGCGTGCGTGGCCCGGAACAGCAGGCGCATGTGGGTCGCGTCTTGTCAGCCGGCGTCAGCGCGGCGAAGGCCAAGGCGCTCGCCACACGCCGATCACACGGTTTGCGATCTGTGAGCGACCGGGCACGGACACAGCCGGTGAGCATCCGCGGCCGGCGGGTTGTGGCCGGAGTTCTCGTCTCTCCCTCTCGGCGACCAACACACAGGGAAAGGTGAGTGCAGGATGAGGAACGTCGAACGAAGTGCGCGATGGCGGCCGAGAAGCGTCTTCGCATTGGCGGCCACGGCGTGCATCGCAGCGTCGGCATTGACGGTCGGTACTGGATCGGCCGTTGCGAAGAAGTCGACGAAGCCGAAGAAGCCGACGGCAGCGCAGATCTCAAAGAATCTCGCGACGCTGTACGCGCAGGCGAAGCAGGAGGGGAGCGTCAACCTCTCGGTTGAGACGACCCCCTCGAGCTACCAGTCGCTGATCAGCGGGTTCGAAGCGAAATACCCCGGCATCAAAGTGTCGTTGGTTGATACACCGGATCCGCAGTTGGCCAGCCAGATCATCAGCGAGGCCAATACGAACAACCTGCAAATCGACCTGGCGCTGGGTCGTCCCGAAGAAATCGGAGCACTGATCTCGCGCAACATCATCGCCGAACCCAACTGGCAGAGCCTCGGTATCCCGAGCAGCCAGGTCCTGCTCGGCGGGCGGCTTGTCAAGGACTCCGAGTTCGTGACCGGCGTGGTCTACAACACCAAGTTCCTTACCGCGGCCCAGGCACCCAAGTCCTGGAACGCACTTCTTGCCCACGCCTGGGCGGGCGGCAAGATCGCTGTAGACGGCGAGTCGACCAACGGGTTCGAGTCGATGCTTGTCAGCGGTGCTTGGACGAAGACCCAGTACATCGCCTATCTGAAGAAGCTCCATGCGCAACAGCCGCTTGTGATCTACAGCGCCGCTCCATTGCTCAGCGCAGTGGCGCAGGGACAGGCCGCTATCGGTCTCGCTCCGCTGACGATTGTGTCGGCACTGATCGCCAAGGGCGCCCCGCTCGCAGTGGCGCCGGTTCAGCCGCTGATCAGCAGCCCTGACTCGATCTTCGTGCTCGCTCACGCCGCGCACCCGGCTGCCGCCAAACTGCTGGCGGCATATCTGGGATCGGCAGCTGCGAAGCCCGAATGGCGTCAGGGTGGCTGGACCAACGCGCAGCCGGCATCACTCGGTGGCGAGGCGGGGATCCTCGGGGCCGGGGGTGTGAAGACCTTCGTGCGCCTGGACACGTCGAAGCAGATCGGGCTGTTCCAGACGGCGGAGAAGCTGAACATCCAGTATCTCGGCTTCACTGGCAGCTGATCAGGGTCGACGTCGGTCGCCTGCGACCTACGATCGACTCGCACTTCAAGATCGCGGAGGCCTCGGCCTCCGCGATCTTCTTGTCTGTGGTCGCCCTGTTCGAGACCTCTCGGTCCGACCCCTTGACGCGGTCTCTTGTGAACTCCTGCCGATCGCGAACTCGGAGCTCATCCCATCTCGAGCGCTTCCGCGCCCCTATCGGGAGCTCCCGAGTCGGCTGCCGCCTCCGTGCCTCCACCGCTTGCTTTCGGCTGGTTGCCCGCGGCGCCGCACGCTTGCGGCTGGTCGCCCCCACCGCGCTCCCTCCTCTCCCGTGGTCGCGCGCAGCGCAAAGGGCTTAAGCGCACCGAGCCGCCACGCGGGAGGAGTGCGCGGCGGCTCGGTAGATCAGGGGCGGATGGGCCCCGGGACCGGATCTCAGCTGTTCAGCGTTCCAGCAGGCAGGCGCAGCGCCTCGGCGAGGCGTGCCACTTCCTCGAGCGGCAGCAGTGACTTCGTATCCAGGCCGCGAGCCTTGACGTCGCCGAGCAGCGCTCGCATCTCGTCCTCGCCGGCGGTGATGCCAAGTGCCTCCAGGGCAAGCATCATCGACGGCAGGCCACTGCCCTTTCCGTACACCACGCGGGCCGGAGGCTGACCGACCTCATCCCAGTGGTAGGGGAACATCTCTGTCGGGTGATCAGGGATGCAGCGCTGATACCACCCCGCGATGATGCCCGACTCGACCTCGAAGAGACGGTCGCCCACAGCCGCGCGGTTGGAGGGGATCTGATGTCCCGCACGTTCGCGCACCAGCCGCGACAGCCCATAGAACTTCGTCGTGTCGAGGTTGTGCTCAGCCGAGTAGAGCATGCGCAGTGCCAGGGCCAGATCCTCCATCGGCGTGTTGCCGGCGCGCTCGCCGACACCGCTGACGGTCGTGTGAACGACATCGACTCCGGCAGCGAGTGCCGCGATCGAATTGGCCACGGCCAAGCCGAAGTCATCGTGGAAGTGGGCTTCGAGCTTGACATCTGGAAGACGCTCGCGGACCTTGGCCACCCACACAGGAATAGCCGGGGGAGCGACGACTCCGAAGGTGTCGACGAGGCACAGCGCATCCATATGCCCCTCGGTTGCCACACGCGCGACCAGGTCGAGATACCAGTCGAACTCAGCACGTGATGAGTCGATCGTGAAGAAGACCGTATAGAGACCGGCCTCCTTGGCGGCAAGCGTCGCCTCGATCGAGAGGTCGATCGCGCGCTGCAGCGGCCAGCCGTAACCCGTCTCGATGATATGACCGGAAGACGGGATTTCCACGACAACACCGGATACCCCGCATGCGCTCGCCATCTCGACGTCGGCCACCATGCACCGGGCGAACGCGAAGATCTCGGAATCGAGCCCTTCCGAGACGATCGCGCGAACCGCCTCCTCGTCTTGAGGAGACACGATTGGCATACCGGCCTCGATGCGGTCCACGCCTGCCGCCGACAACCGTCTGGCGATCGCCAACTTGTCCTCCGCGGAGAACGCGATGCCGGCCTGCTGCTCTCCGTCGCGCAACGTGACGTCGTGGAATTTGACCACGGGACGGAACCCAAGGCCCTCTCGCGCCTCGGGGAGGTGGTTCCACGGACTCGTGAAGTAGCGCCCCGGCTCCTGCCAAGCTTCCTCGGACATCAGATCTCCTTTTTTCGTTCAGGCATTCGAATTGCTCCGCTCGTCAAGCTCAGGTGGGCACGGATCGCCCAGCTCGTCTCAGCGCCTGTTCACCGCGCGGCGCCGAGCGCGGGACCGTTGACCGCGTTCTCAGGCTGTTCGCCATTCAGGACACGGACCACCTCGGTGGCAGCACGCCGGCGGAGCTCCTCGCCTGCCTCGATCGAGTAGAACGCCATGTGAGGCGTGACCAGCACACGCGGATCGGTGCGCAGCCGATCCCCCACTGCCGGCGGCTCGGGATCTGTCACGTCGAGAGTCGCTCCAGTCAGCATCCCTGAATCAAGCCCATCCAACAGCGCGTGGTGGTCGATCAGAGGGCCGCGGCTGGTGTTCACGATGATCGGAGTCCGACGCATCTCAGAGATCAGATCTGCGTTGATGACGTGGCGCGTCGCCTCCGTGAGCGGGCTGTGCAACGAGATGTAGTCGGCATCGGCCACAGCCTCGACAAGCGTCTCAGCTCGTTGCACGGAGTCGAAATCCCACTCCGTCACGTAGGGGTCGTAGGCCACGACTGAGACCCCGAACGCCTGGGCGCGTATTGCCATGCGACGGCCGACGCCACCCAGCCCGATCAGCGCAAGCCGCCGGCCACGCATCCTGTGGATCTCACCGCGGCCGCCGTCCCACTCGCCGTCGCGCACGCGATTGACCGCGCCGACAACCTGACGCACCGAGGCCAGCAGCAGCGCCATCGCGTGATCGGCAACCTCATCGAGGCAGTAATCCGGCACGTTCGTGACGACAACCCCGGCCTGCGAAGCCGCTGCGATGTCAACATTGTCGTAGCCGATACCAAGGCGAGCGATGATCCGACAGCGCGGCGCTGCAGCGATCACGCGCTCGGTGATCGGCGCGTAGGTGACGAGGATCGCGTCTGCCTCCGAGACTTGCTCGATCAGCGTGGCCTCATCGCCGGCGGGTGAGATGATCACATCTGCGTCAATTGCCGCGAGCGTCTGCGTCTCGACGGCAACGTCAGAAGCAACTGGATCGGTGATCACGACAAGTGGGTTCATGCGGTCCTCTCCAGGATCTCTTGCGGTGTGCTGTACGAAACCGCGACGCTCCGGCCCTCCCGAGCCGACGTCCGCATCGCCGCGGTCAGCTCCACGCTGCGCAGTCCGTCAAGCGCCGATGGGGTCGGATCTTCGTCGCGCTGGACGGCATCGTTGAACGCCGCCACCGACCGCTTGAACGCATCGAGCGTCTGGGTGTGGATGACGCGCTCTGCGACGTCCGTAGTAACCCTGATCTCACCGCTCGCGATGTTCGGTCGCGTGATCGAGCGACCCGTAATGCGCCCCTCTGTCGCATAGATGACGAGGTCCGGCTGGTGATCCCGCACCGCCTGATTTGCGTTGACGTAGCCCAGCGTCCCGTGCTCGAAGCGCAGCAGGGCCAGAGCAATCGTCTCCATCTCGCGGCTTCGCGCGGCGTCGGTGAGAACGGCTACTTCGACGATCTCCTGGCCTAGCAACCAGCGCAGCAGGTCGTAGGCATGGACACCGAGGTTGTTGATCGTTCCGAGCCCTGCGACGTCGGGGTCCGTGCGCCAACCACGCAGCCCGCCCGCCCCGGGGCTGACCTCGCACTCGACGATCAACGGCCTACCGATCTCCTGGTCCTGGAGCGACTTCCGGATCTCGGCCATGCCCTCCTGGTGGCGGGTCTGGAAGTTGATGCCCAGCTTGACGCCCGCCGCCTCGCACGCGACCACCACCCGCGCAGCGTCCTCTGGCGTCAGTGCCAGCGGCTTGTCGGCGAACACATGCTTCCCAGCCTCGACGGCCGCGAGGATCTGTTCCGCGTGCAGCGCGTTCGGTGTCGCGATATACACGACGTCTACCGCTTCATCGGCAAGTAATTCGTCATAACGCTCATACGCACGGCCGCCATGGCGACTCGCGAATTCGGTTGCCTTCGAGAAGTCGCGGCTCACAGATGCGACGAGCGTCGCGCCGCTCAGATCTTCGAGCACAGGAGCAACGGACCCGTCAGCAACTCGACCGGTGCCTACGATTCCCCATCCCTGTGTCATCCGAAGTCCCTGACGTCGTCAAGCAACAGACGCTCGTCGAAGCGCGCTCGTGAGAGCGGGATCCCGCCATCTCGCCCGACCATGATTGTGTCTTCGAGCCGGACACCACCGCCCCCGCGCACACCCGGCACCCAGATCAATGGCTCGACGGCGAAGGTCATTCCCTCCTCGAGCACCACGGTCTCGGCTCCCGGAAGATCCTCACCGATGTAGGGAGGCTCGTTCGCACCGATTCCGACGCCGTGCCCGATGAACAGGCTGATGAAGTGCTCCGAGAGTCCGCGACGCTGTGCGCATTCGTGCACAGCGGCCGCAACGTCATCGTTGGTGTTACCGGCGCGCATCGTCGCGGTTGCCGCCGCGAGGCTTTCATAGACCGCTGTGTAGACCTCCT
This sequence comes from Solirubrobacteraceae bacterium, assembly GCA_036269095.1. Classification (GTDB taxonomy): domain Bacteria; phylum Actinomycetota; class Thermoleophilia; order Solirubrobacterales; family Solirubrobacteraceae; genus Palsa-465. The sequence continues at coordinate 28,235 of DATASU010000014.1, read as the reverse complement.
GCTGGCGCCGGCTCGGCCGCTCACAGATGACGGTTCGGCCCATGTCGCCGAAGTAGCCCGACCATTGCGCCCCGATGTCGACGAACACGACATCTCCAGCGGAGATGATCTTGTCGGACGCAATCCGGTTCGGCGGACTCATGTGCTCGCCGGACGCGACGAATGGAGTGGCGACGTGCGGCACTTCACCGCCGAGCCGGTAGAGCTCGCGCATGGCCTCCGCAACGACATCCGTCTCGCGCGCGCCGGGGTGAATCGCCTCTTCGGCTGCGTACTGCACCGCCTCGGCGATAGCGCACGCCTCGCGCATCAGGGCGATCTCCTGGGGGAGTTTCACCCTTCGCGCTGCCAGCATCGGCGCGTCCCCGTCGACCAGCGTCACCGACGTCAGTTCGCTCAGCGCCTCGTACTGGCAGAACGCAAGCTCATCAACGCCGAGCTTCGCGACGCCGTGTTTGCGAAGCAGCGGCGCGATCGTGTGCTCCACGGCGCGCCGAACGAGTCCGCGCGCCTCCATGATCGGTACGGCGTGGATCTCCTCGATCCACGGCATCACGCCCTCAGCGCGCTGCACCTCTCCCCCGGAAGCCAGCAGAATGGGATCGACACCGTCGATCAGAAGGCAGCCATTCAGCACCGCGCTCTTGCCAGAGATGATCTGCGCTCGCAACGACGTCAGGTAGCGAACGTTTTCATCCTTCCAGCAGAGGAGCGCGTCGATTCCCGCCGCTGCCATCTGCTCGCGCGCCCGCGCGATCCGCATCTGCCGGAGCTCGTCAGGATCCGGCCGATGTTCGTAATCGACCCGGAACTGACCATGTGCGAACTCGGCAAGGTCGCTGCGCCAGCGGGGGTTGCCGGGGCTCTCGTTCATCGGCGCGGTCATCGCGATATGCGTTGCCCGGCGAGGACGCGTTCCGGATTTTGCTCGGCGATGATGCGGGCGGCATCCTCGCCCACCGCCTCGACGAGCTCCCTCCATGGCTCGCCGGTCGCCATGTCGAACGGCAGATCGGTCCCGATCACTACGTTCTCCACCCCGACTCTGTCGACGGCGTAGCGGAGCGCGGCCACATCGTGCGCGATCGTGTCGATCAGAAGCTGACCGAAGTAGCCCCAGTGATCGGTCGGCGTATCAGCCAGCGCGCCCACGGCCATCCGCGCATGGCGAAGCCGGCCGAGTTGGTAGGGCAGGTAACCGCCCGCGTGAGCCAAGATGATTCGCACCCCTGGATGGCGATCCAGCGTGCCTGCGCAGATCAGACGCTCGGCCGCGACGGTCGTCTCGAGCTGGTTTCCGATCACGTTCTGCATGTGCCAGTCGTTGAGCCCCTGGTGCGGCGCATTGTCAAAAGGATGCATCAGCGCCGGAACGCCGAGCTCCCCAAGTGCGTCCCAGAAGGGCTCGAACTCGGGTTCGTCGAGCCGACGTCCCTGAACGCAACTGGGAATCTCCACGCCAACCGCGCCCGCAGCGACCGCGTGGGCGAGGACCTCAGCCGCGCTCTCGGGGTGTCCCAGAGGCACATGCGCGAACCAGCGGAAATTGTCGGGATGGCGCTTCTGGAACTCGGCAAGACCGATGTTCGCCTGCTCACAGACCGCGAGCAGTGGCTCGAGCGCGAGGCCGGTGTAGAAGAGCGGCGGCGTGACCGACACAACGGCCGCGTCGAGTCCCCGGGCCGTGAGCTCGGCGAGCTTGGCGTCCGCGTCCACGAAAGTCGGTGCAATCGTGAACGGTCCATGGATGCCGAGCCAGCGATCGCCGTCGATCTTGACCTCGTACACAGGATCGCTGCGCAGCAGATCGAGAACATTCGCCGGCATGGCGTGGTTGTGAACGTCGGTTCTCATCACAGCATGATCCTTCCGCCGGCAACGTCGATCGTAATTCCGGTGAGCCAACCTGCAGACTCTGAGGCCAAGAAAAGCGCGACAAGCGCAGCATCCTCGGGGCGCCCGATGCGGCCCAGCGGCGCCATCGCGCCGATACGTCCGAGCATCTCCTCGTCCATGACTCCCTTGACGCGGTCGGTGGCCAACGTCGCCGGCGCAATGATGTTGGCCCTGATCCCGTACTCCCCCACCTCCTTGGCGAGGTGCCGTGTGAACATCGCGATCCCCGCCTTGGCGGCCGCGTAAGAAGCGGTCAAGGTGATATCGAGCAACCGGCCGGCGTTGGAGGACATCGTCACGATCGAACCTGCGCGACGCTCGATCATCCCCGGCAGAAAGGTCTTCACGGTCAGGAAAGTGGACGTCAGATTCGACTCGATCACGTGATGCCATTCGGCCTCGGTGATGTCCTGCACCGGTGTGCGGGCCCCGAACCCACCCGCGAAGGCCATCAGGATGTTGACCGGCCCCAGCTTGTCCTCGGTCACTCGCCGGGCGTCCTCCAGCTGTTCTGCGCTCGTGCAGTCGGCAGTAACCCCGATCGCTTCTGCGCCCGCCTCCCGCAGCTCGTCGACGGTCGTATCCACCTCCGCCGCACCGCGGGCGACGACCGCGACGTTGACACCGTTGGCAGCGAGCATCTGCGCCGCGCAACGGCCGATTCCCTTCGACCCACCGGTGACAAACGCCGTCTTGCCCCGCAGGTCTGGATAGGTGGGGCCCTCGCTCATCGTTGACTGCAATGCCTGGTCAGCCTGTAGCCGCCGGTTGGCGTCGCCGTTATGGCAACGCCAACCGCTCTGTTGGCCACAGCGCCGCTGACGATGAGGTTTTCGTAGCGACGCTCGATTGGCAGTCCGTGGAGGAGCACGGCGCCGTCAAAGAGCTTCGTCGTAGAACGGATGCTTGGTGAAGATCACCGGCCCGTCCTTGGTGACGAGCAGGTTCTCTTCCAGACGAACTGTCTGCTCGAGTCCCGGGTGTCCGGCGAACGTCTCGCACGCGAAGTACATGTTCTCTTCGAGTTCGACCGGGTAGTCGAGCGAGTACGCACGGCTGATCCACATGCCCTCGTAGAGCGATAGTCCGATCGAGTGAGCAAACTGCTGGAGCGTCACCGTTCCGTGCTCATCGTCCGCATAGCGCGGAAGCTTGGCGGCGACGTCAGCCGTCGTGTTTCCGGCCTTCATCATCTCGATCGCCGCGTACATCGACTCGTAGCACTCTTTGTACAGGTCCTTCTCACGCGGCGTCAGTGGCGCATCGACCTTGAAGCAGCGGACGAAGTCGACGAAGTATCCGCCCGGACCGACAGCGTTCTGATCGATGATCACGAGGTCACCCTGCCGGATGACCTTGTCCGTGTGCCAGCGCCGGTAGGGGCTCGTGTTGCCGCCCGACGCGACGATGATGTCGTAGACGAAGTCGAACCCCTGCTCGTACAGGTATTCGTTGACCTTCGCGGTGATCGTGCTCTCCTTCACACCTGGCTTCAGCCACTCGTTCTCGATCTTCCAGAAAGACGTATCCCCGATCGCGCTGGAGATCTTGAGGCACTCGAGCTCATCAGGGGTCTTGATGACTCGCGCTCCCGACATCACGGGCCAGGCACTAACCATGCTCAGACCAGCGCGCTCAAAGGCCGCCATCGCGGACGGATCGGCGGTGTCGATTCCGATCTTTTCGTTCTCGACGCCATTCTCGCGGAGTACGTCGACGATTGACCTGACCATCTTGTCCGCCATCATCGTCTCTGCGGTCTCGGCCCACTTCCACGTGATTGCCGGGCGGATGTTGCCGTTCAGCCACGGAGCGTCGATCTTTGCGCACTCGAAATCGGACCCAGCGGTTTCGAACAGAACCGGATCGCCGCCGCGGGGAAGCACGCAGTAGCGGATGAAGATGTTGTTCTTCCAGTTCCCCTGAAAGACGCTGGTGATGTAGCGGACGTTCTCTCCGACGAAGCAGACAACTGCGCCGAGATCGTGTTCCTCCATCTTCATGCGTGCGCGCGCGAGTCGGTCGCGACGAAGGCGATCGAAGTCGACCCGAGCCTGCCAATCGGTTCCCGTGGTGCTGAAGACCCGCCGCGGATCGTGCTCGTGCGGCTTTTGAAGGAACGAAAGGTCCATGCCCTTGCCCGTTGGCGTCAGTTCATGAACGTTGTGGTCTGCACTCTCCGAGTGCGTTTCGATCTGCACAGCGAGCCTCCCCCTCGAGAGTAATTGCGGCGTGTGCGTAACTGTACTACAAACACAGCCCTGTGTACGTAGAAAGGCTACAATCGCGGACCGGCGGCTCGCTCTCGCGACAGGGCTCGCCATCGCGAGCCTGACACCACGTGGCGCGACTTGACGCCAGCCGCATGTGAGCGCTCCCAGACTCGGGACCGCGGCCGATCTGAACTCTGTGGCGGCGGCGCGAATCGCCTAGCAAGCCTGGCGTTTTGGCGACTATCGAGCGTCGTTGACAAGCCGGGGGTATCCGGCGGTCCTGCCGTCAGGTGCCCACCCAGGCGGCGCCGTGACCGCGACCCAGCATGCGGGATGACGCCATTTCACTCGATCTGAGACGGCCATCAAGATCGGTAGTGCACTTGATAGAAACCGAAAGGAATACTATCGTCGCCCGCGCCAACGACCTGGCGAGGACTGCCCTGAGCCACCAGCGGAGTGCGCACACTGGGCTGCGCGCCTTGGCCCGGTGGCGGCGATGAAGGAGGTGGGAAACGCGGTGCAGCGCTTTCAGGTGATCATCGTAGGGGGCGGCCCAGTCGGTATGGCGCTGGCCGTCGATCTCGGCCAGCGCGATGTCAGTGTTGCCGTCATCGAGCGCGGGCGGGACGTCGGCCTGCTGCCCAAGGGCCAGGGCCTGACCCATCGGACCTTGGAACACTTCTACTACTGGGGCTGCCTCGAGGAATTGCGGAACATACGCCTTCTCCCCGATGGCTACCCAATCGGGGGCGTGCTCGCGTACGGAAGCTTGAACACAGACTTCTGGCATCCCTACGGTGCGGCGCGAGATCAACTGCACCGCTTCTACTTCCAGAAGAACGATCGCGTGCCCCAATACCTGACCGAGGCGGTTCTGCGGCGGCGCGTCGCGGAACTCGCCAGTGTCAGCCTGCTCTACGAACACACCGTCACCGCTGTCTCTCAGGACGACAACGGCACTCGCGTGCAGATCTCGCCCCCTGACGATCCACACCACAGCACGTACCTGGAGGCCGACTTCGTGGTTGGTTGTGATGGAGCCGCATCGACGGTTCTGGCTGGGCTCGGCGTCGACCGCAGCGGGACCGACTTCGATACGCGCATGGTGCTAGCCGTGTTCGACTCCGAGGGCTTCCACTCGCACACGGCGCGCTTCGGCGAGAGGACTACGTTTCACGCGGTCTCACCGCAGGCGAACGGGGCCTGGCACTTCTGGGGACGTGTCGAAGCAGAAAACTCCTTCTTCTTTCACGCTCCGGTTCCGCACCAAACGAGCAGGATGGACGTGGACGTCGTACATCAGACGATGGAACGAGCTGCCGGCGTCTCGTTCGAGGCGCGATACCGCCACATTGGCTTCTGGAGCCTTCGTACCGCCGTCGCCGAGACCTATCGACAGGGTCGAGTCTTCGTGGCCGGCGACGCCGCGCACAGCCATCCGCCCTACGGCGGCTTCGGTCTCAACACGGGCCTCGAGGACGTCACAAACCTCGGCTGGAAACTCTCGGCCTGGCTCGAAGGCTGGGGCGGTGAGAAGTTGCTCGACTCCTACACGCTCGAGCGACGTCCGGTCGCGTTCAGCACCTGCGAGGACGTGATCGTAGGCTCCATGCGCGAAGAGCGCCAGTTCTGTGACGAGCACAGCCCCAAAATGGGAACGGCAGCGTTCGACGTGGCTTGGAGGCGCTGGGCGGAGGAGAGTCAGCGGCCGCTCGCACTCGAGCCGCACTACGCAGGCTCACCGATCGTGTGTGGATCGGAGGACTGCCAGGTGGGGCTCAGCGCGACGCACTCGATGGCAGCACGCGCCGGGCACCACCTCGCACCGCAGGCTCTTTCGAACGGGCGCAACGTCTTCGAGGAGCTTGGGTCGGGCTTCACGCTGCTCTCAGTCGACGGCAGTGAGACCGATATCGCGGAGGTCGAAGAGATTGCGCGAACACGGCGCGTACCGCTCAACGTGATAAGAGACAGCGCCCGAGGGGGTCGAGAGGACTACGACTCGGACCTGGTGCTGATCCGCCCGGACCAGTTCGTCGCATGGACGCACGCCGACGCGCCGATTGCTGATCTCGCAACTGCCGTCTGGTGACCTGATGGCGAGCTGTACCCGGCCTTCACGTTCGCGGGCGCGCCGGAGCCGCCTTGAGGGAGTTGCGTCTCCGCCGCAGATCGTTCCCGACTTCGGGGCCCAGCCGGGTGGCCCCCGCGGCGGCGACCAGCGCGAGCATCGCCAGGGTCGCGAAGGCGATGCTGTAACTCGTTGATAGCCGAGTGTCGCTGAAGAGGGGCTTGCTGAGTGAGTGACCGATCCTCAACACGACAGTCGCAGCGGCGACGCCGAATGCCGTAGCAAGTTGCTGAGCGGTGGCGGCCAGGCCGTTCGCGTCAGGCATCTCGGCCTCAGGGATGTCACTGAAACCCAACGTCGTGTACGCGGTCGCACCGATTGAGCGAGCGACCCCGCCAACCGCACTGACCAGAACGATTACGGCCAGCGGCGTGGCGGCCGTCAGCGTCGCGGTGGCGGCGAGTGTCGCCGCCAGTCCACCCGTTGCGATCAGCAGCGTCGTCCTGAAGCCAAAGCGCTGTAGGAGACCGGTCGTCGCCGGTTTGATGCCGATGTTGCCGACGAACAATGCCAGTACCACCGCACCGGCCTTCACTGGGCTCCAGCCAAACACACTTTCAAACAGGAGCGGCAGCAGGAACGGCACGGCGCTCATCGCGATTCGAAACATCGTGCCACCGATAATCGAGCTGCGAAACGACCTTGCTCGGAGCGTCCGGAGGTTGATCAGCGGCGCGCTCTCGTGCAGGAGGTGACGGATGGCAGCTGCCACCGAGACGCCGGTCAGCCCGCCGACGATGCCAACCGAGAGCCACGATTCGCCCGTCAGCGACAGCAGATGAGCTGTGTAGGTCAACCCACCGAGAGACGTGCACGTCAGTATCAATCCGGTCCAATCGAGAGGAGGCGCAGAACGCGCGGCGGACACGCGCGGCACCAGTCTCGCCGCGGCGCTAAGCGCTATCGCCCCGAGCGGCACATTGATCAGAAACAGCCAGCGCCAGCTCGCATAGGTGGTGATCAGCCCGCCGGCGAGTGGCGCGATCACCGGCGCGACGAGCGCTGGCCAGACGATATATGCAACGAGCTTGATGATCTCCGACTTCGGAGCTGTGCCGAGCACCGCAAGCCTGCCGACTGGCACCATCATCGCTCCACCGATCCCCTGGAGGATCCGCATGCAGACGAGCTCGTCCAAACTCGTGCTCATGGCGCAGAGCAGTGAAGCCGTGGTGAAGATCGCGATCGCGACTAAGAGAACCCGGCGGGTCCCGAACCTGCTGACGAGCCAGCCGCTCAGCGGAATCAGCGCGGCAAGCGTCATCAGATAAGCGGTCACGACCAACCCGATGTCGGTCGAGGCGACATGCAGCGCGGAACCGATCCGCGGTGCCGACGTCGTCACGATCGTGCCGTCCAACTGCTCCATGAACAGGCACCACGCGACCAGCAGAGCCAGCTGCCGTCGATGCGAGTCACTCAAGGTCTGGGTGCCGGTCGCAGCCGCTGCCGCGCGATGATGCCATCGTCACCTCGTGAACGCCGGCCGCTGGCGATGCAGCGGCTGCAGCGGCGGCGGGACGATCTCATCGAGCTCACGGACGTCATCGGCGGTGGGCGACCACTGAACCGCAGCAGCGTTGGCCAGTACCTGCTCAGGACTGGTGGCCCCGGCGATCACAGTCGCGACGGTCGGCCTGCTCGCCAACCAGCCGATCGCCACATCGAGGACGCTGATCCCGCGCTTGTTGCCGAACTCGGCAATCTCGGTGATGACGTCCACGCGCTCTGCGTCGAGAGTTAGCTTCGACAGGCGGGCGTCCTCGGGTGGAGCCTCTGCGCTCGTGTACTTGCCCGTCAGCAGCCCCTGCGCCAACGGGAAGAACGGGATCAGCCCGACCTTGTAGCGCGCGCAGGCGCGGACCAGGTCCTGTTCGGGATTCCGATGCAGCAGGCTGTACTGGGCTTGCGTGGATATGCATCGCGGGTGGGCCTTCATCTCCGCCACGAAGTGGCCCTCGACAACTTCCCAGGGCGAGCACATCGAGGTCCCGGCGTAGCGGATCTTCCCCTCGGTGATCAGATCGTGCAGTGCCGACAGCGTCTCCTCGATCGGGGTTCGCCGATCCGGCCCGTGGATCTGGTACAGATCGATCCAATCGGTGCCCAACCGCCGCAGACTCGCCTCCACGGCACGCTTCACATAGCGGCGCGACGTCCCTGACTCCCTGACATTGGGTGGATTTCCGAACTTCGTCGCGATCACAACGCCATCACGACGCCCCTTGAGCGCTTTGCCGAGGTACTCCTCAGAGGCACCTGCTGGTTCGCCATACACGTCGGCGACATCGAACATCGTTATCCCGCACTCGATTGCGGTCGCGACAATGGCCTCGGACTGCTTGGCGTCGCTCCTGATGCTGAAGCGATTACAACCGAGCCCGAGTGCCGAAACTGTCAGCCCCGAATCACCGACCTGGCGATATTCCATTCTCTTCTCCTTGAGCAGGTCCTAGCAACGCACCGAGACTTCAGGACGAGAAGGCCCAGCCGTCGGTCTCGTTCATCAGCTCGTAGCCATCAGCCGTGACGGCCACCGTCGCGCCAAGCAGCACACGCGTACCGGTCTTCGTGCCAATGATCGGATGCACCACGAACAACATCCCCTGGCGCAACTCGACATCGTGCTCCGGAATGATCGAGAATCCTTCGACCACGTCGAAGCCCATGCCATGGCCGAACTGCCCATGCTGGCAGATCAGACCCGCTGACTCGATCGGCTGCCGTGCAGCTTCGTAGAGCTCTGGCACGCGGACGCCTGGTCTGATCGACGCGAGCATCGCGTCGTAGGCTGCGCGTGCGACCTCTAGCGCCTTGGCCCGATCGCGAGCCGCCTGGCCGAAACCAAAGTCATAGGGCAGCTGGTTGTAGACACCGAGATAGGTCGGCGTCAGCTCACCTTCGACGAAGCTGTCTTCCGTCACGACGTAGCCGCTGGGGGCTGAGACACTGGCTCCGTCGAGGCCCATCAGGTCCATCGTGTACTCGGTTCCCGCCCGGAACTCGCTTTCGACGGCAGCGGCATAGAAGTCGGCGTCGACGACCCCCGGCCTCACGCGCTCCTTCATCACCTGATAGCCGAGGTCGGCGATGCGCCCGGCCTCCCGAGCGCACCGGAGCTCCTCGGCGCCCTTCACCATGCGTACCTCATCCATCATCTTGCCAGCGTCCTGCACGCGCTCAGCCCCGAACCGCTCGCACAGCGCCAAATAGACCGGCACCGGAAGGTTGCTGTGGCGGGCGATCCCGATCGCACCCCCATCGAGGAACCCGGCGATCTCGTCGAGCATCGTGTCCTCGAGTCCTACCCACCCACTGCGGACCTCCTTGATCCAGCCCGAGGCCTCGACCCGGCGTCCGCGGTTGCGCGAAGGCGCCAGGAAGATCGGCTCAGCCGCGACCCGCGGGAGGATCGCGTAGTGCGTCATCACGAGTGGGCTGTATCCGGCGATGTACCGGAGGTCACCACGCCCGGCGTGGCAGTCGCGTCCGACGGCAAGCAGGACGTCGATCCCCCGGTCCTTCATCTGGTCGCGCAAGATCGAATACCGGCGCGCGCGCTCCTCGAGCGAGAAGGCCTGCGGTCTATCCACTACGTCCATTTGCTCACCACTCTTTTCCTTGACGAGTCCGTCATGACATGAATTGGGCATGCCGCAGCCCGCCGGGGCCGGTCGGGTCACTTACCAGCGCGGCGCCGCCCTTGGTTTTGGCCCCTACTCGGGCCGGTCTCGACCTACCGCCCCTGGCTCGTCAGGGGCTACGTCGTTTCGGTTGGGCTAGGCAAAGCAATCCACCGCATTCAGCGCCTCGAGACCGTCGCTGGTCACGAGGAAGGTGCCTCCGAGAAGCAACTGTGGCTCTCCGCTCGCAGGAACGATCTTGGGATGCAATACGAAGATCATTCCTGATACCAGAGGCGTCAGATCGGCCGGCTCGATCGAGATCCCCTCTGTGACATCGAGGCCTAGGCCGTGTCCGAAATGGCCCGCCCCGGCGGCAAAGCCACTGGACGTGATCACATCATTGCCGACCGCGTAGAGCTGCTCTGCGGTTACCCCGGGACGCGCGAACTCGACAGTTGCCTCGTAGGCCTCGCGCAATACGTCGCGCGCAGCCGCTCTGGATCGCGCCGCCTCGCCGAACGCGAAGTCAAAGCGGATCTGGTTGTAATAGCCACCGACCGCCGGCGTCCACTCCGCCTGGACGAAGCCGTCATCGCCAGGGCTGGCGCCGATCGGTGCCCAGCCACCGGCGACATTGCAGCCGATTATGTCCATCGAGTACTCGGCACCGTATTCATGCATGATGCGCCGGGCCTGGGAGTAGATCTCGCGATCCGTGGAATTGGCATGAACCTCGGTCCGGAGATAGCTCAGAGCGGCGTCCGAGGCTTCAGCCGCGACACGGGCGAATGCGATCTCTTCGTCGCTCTTGACGAGCCGCACCGACTCAAACAGTTCGCCGGCGTCAACCACGACGTCCGCACCGAACCGGGCAATCAACGCCTGATACAGAGGGATTGGAACCGTCGAAAGGCGTCCCAAGCCGATCCGGCCGCTACCGAGAAACGTCGCGACCTGCTCGACGATGGCGTCGTCGAGGCCAAGCCAGAATGTCGCCGCGTCCTTCACCCAGCCGGACTCGACGGCGAGTCTGCTCCGGCTCGGCAGCTGCGACATAAATCGCGGCTCGACCTCGGCCCGCGGGAAGACCACAAAGTGCGGCAGTGGCGTCACCGGCGCATAGCTGGCCAGATAGCGAAAATCGCCGCGACCACCGGTGCTATCCCTGCCGATCACGACCAGCACGTCGAGATCGCGCTTATCCATCTCGGCGCGTACGGCGCCGTAGCGCCTGGTGCGTTCCTCCAACGACAACGCCGCTATCCGCGTAACTTGCATGGCGCACTCCTTTCAACGGTCATAGATCACACACGAATCAGGTGGTAGGTAGAGACCGAGCTGCGGTTGGTGCGGCTGCGCGTCGGGGGTGAGCACCTCGACCACGTTGTCTCCGACGCGGACAGTGAGCGCGGTTGCGTCCCCGAGGAACATCGTCTCGGTGAGCTCACCGTTGAACACGTTCACTCGTCCGTTGCTCCCGTTGCCTGCAGCGTCCAGCAACCTGACGGCCAGGGGTCGTATCCCAACCGTGACCGGTGTACCGGGGCGGCGCTCACCGTTCGTGACGCAACGCAGCTGACCAAGCGCGGTGTCGACGACCACATGGTCGCCCTCGCTGCCACGAATGGTTGCCTCTAGCCAGTTCATGTCGCCCATGAAGTCGGCGATGAAACGTGTGGCCGGCCGGTAGTAGAGCTCGCGCGGTGAAGCTGACTGCTGGATCATGCCGTCGTGCATGACGGCGACCACATCGGCAAGCGCCATCGCCTCGATCTGATCGTGCGTGACGTAGACCGTCGTGGTGCCGAGCTTGCCCAGCAGTTCCGCGAGCTGCTTACGTGTCTGGGCTCGCAGCTGAGCGTCGAGGTTTGACAGCGGCTCATCCATGAGCAACACGCGGGGCTCGTGAACGACGGCACGAGCGAGTGCGACTCGCTGCTGCTGGCCACCGCTCAGGCGCGTTGCTGAACGCTCGGCATATTGCTTGAGGCCGACCATGTCGAGTGCGGCAAGCACCCGCCGACCGAGCTCGTCGCGGGACACACGTTGGCCCTGACCGAATCGGAGCGGGTACGCGACGTTCTCAAAGACATTCATGTGCGGCCAGATGGCATAGGACTGGAAAACGAACCCGAAGCCTCTGCGATGGGCGGGAACCATGACGCCGCGCGACGACGAGAACACGGCCTCGCCGTCGACCTCGATTTCGCCCGAATCCGGAGTCTCGATCCCGGCCAGGCACCGCAGCAACGTCGTCTTTCCACATCCGCTCGGTCCCAGCAACACATACACCGAGCCCTGCGGCACATCGAAGCCGACCTCATTCAGCGCAAGATGCCGGCGCTCGGCATCGGCGAAGGTCTTAGTGACACCACGAAACGAAATCATCCAGCAGGCCTCCGGGCGACGGAATCGAACCTCAAAACGAGCAAAGTCAGAGCACTCGACACGATCACGAGCAAGATTGAGAGCGCACACGCGTACGAGAGATTCGCCGAGCTGGCCCATGTCTGGTACAGGTCGGAACCGATCGTCACGTTGCCGATAGACAGAAGCAGGACCACGATCGTGGCGTCACGAGCCGCCTGTATGAAGGTCCAGAGCATCCCGCGAGCAAACGATGGCCAGATGAGCGGGAAGAGGATTCTGCGTAGCGTCTGCCACTGAGACGCACCGCACATCGTCGACGCGTCTTCGAGATCTCGGCCGACCTGCATCAACGCCGGCGTCATCACGGTGGTGCCGTAGGGGATGTAACGGGCGGCCATCGCCAGCACCAGGATCCAGATCGTTCCGTAGATGCCGACGTGCAGCCACAGGTAGAGCAGTCCGATCGAGACCGCGACGATCACGCTCGGAATTCCGACGCTCGCAAACAACACGAACTCCGCCACCTTGAACCCACGAGAGCGATCGCGGAGCGCGAACCATGCGGTCAAGCTCGCAAGGGCCATGATCAGGACCGCGCTGACAGACGCCATCACGACCGTGTGTACGACGATCGACCCCGTCGAGGGATCGCTAAATACCTGCGAGTACGCCGAGAACGTGAGCTGCTTCAACGAACTGATGCTGAAGTCCGCGTAATTCGGCAACAGGCTTTCCCACAGCAGAACGAGGATCGGAAGCACGATGGCGATCAGCGCGTACAGCCCGACGCCGCTGACGGCAAGTCGGCGCGGCCAAGGACGCAGCTTGATCAACTCAGGCCGGAATCCGCGCGATCCGACGGTGACGAACCGCGACCTGTCACCGAGCACGCGACGGTAGGCAACAACCAGCGCTCCAGCGACGATCAGCGTCACCACGCCAAACGCAGCCGCCACCCCGTATGCCGGCAGACCACCCGTGGGCGGGTTGACGAGGTAATACACGCGAGTGCTCAGCGTGTAGATCCCGCCTGGGATGCCGATGAAGGCGGGGACCTCGAAGGCCTCAATGCCGACGATCATGAAGAACACGGCCGCGCCGAGGATCGAAGGCGAGAGTAGGGGCACCGTGATCCGCCGGAGTGTCGTCAGGAAGGACGCGCCTGACGTGGCGCTTGATTCTTCAAACGCGGGATCGAAGCGCGTGAACGTCCCGGAGATCATCAGATAGATCGAAGGAACGAACAGCAAACCCGTGACGAAAATCATCCCGCCGATGGAATAGATGTTGAAGGGCCCTTCTCCGCTCGTGATCCCGAAGACGTACCGGAGCACGAGGTTGATGAGCCCGATCTTCGATTCGGCAAGCAGAATCCACGCCATCGCTCCGACGAACGCCGGCAACCCCAGCGGGGCCAACACCACCAGGCGCAGCGTTCGCTGCATCGGAAAGTCGGTCCGCTCAAGCAGAAACGCGAGCGGGAGAACGATCAGGAACGCCAATGCCAGCGAGCCCGCCGCGTATCCGAGGCTGATGCCTAGAACGCGATACGTGGAGCCGCTGGTGAAGACGTTCGAGTAGTTGGAGAGGGTCCAGGGCGTCGCCTCGAACGGCAGGCGATTGGTCGTGTCACGGAAGCTGCTGAACAACAGCATCCCGAGCGGCACCAGAATCAGGTACGCGAGCACCGCCAGCAGCAGCCAACGGCTCAAGCGTCGGCCGAGGCCCGCCGTCGAGACAACCGTTCGCCGCCCTCGCAGGTGGGGGACTTCTACTGCCACGTGACCGCCTCGATGCTGGGCGAGACGACGACGCCATCACGGGCTGAGGTCACAATCGCCTCCATCAACCCTACGCTGACGAGCCCGTCCAGCCCCGAGGGCGATGGTTCAGTTCCTGAAGCAACCGCGTCCGCGAACACCGCGACCGAACGCTCGAACACGTCCGAGACGTCATAGGTGCGGGTTTCCGTACCGCCGTCGGTGGTCAGATTCACGTGCACCATCGGCAGGCCGCTTCGCATCAGCCGCGCCAGTGAGCCGACGCCGCGGCTATCAATCCGCCCTCGCGAGCCCTCGATCACCAGATCGTTGGTGGGAAATGGCGAGCGCTGGCTCGTGGCCACGTGCGCGAGCACTCCGTTACCGAACCTCAACAGCGCGATGCAGGTCGCCTCCATCTCCTCGGCAGCACGCCGGCCCACATCCATCATCACCACCACCTCACTGACCTCCGCGTCGAGTAGATATCGGAAAAGGTCGTAAAGGTGCACGCCGGTGCTCGCGGTCACGCCGAGCCACGCCACGTCGGGGTCGGCCCGCCATCCGCTGAGTGGGACGACGCCCGGTGTCGATTCGATGCGAATCGTCTGAACCTCGCCGATTGCACCGGAGCGAATCAGGTCGCGTATGGCGACGAACGGCTGTGCCTGCCGGAACTCGAAGTTGATACCCAGCTTGACGCCGGCCGCCGCGCATGCCGCAACCGCTCGCTCAGCGTCGGCAACGCTCGTCGCGAGCGGCTTGTCGCAGAAAACGTGCTTGCCTGCCTCAGCCGCCGAGATCACCTGTTCGGCGTGAAGCGCGTTTGGGGTGGCGATCAGGACGATGTCGACTTCGCTGTCATCGAGCAGCTGTGCATACGAGTCGTACGCTCGCTCGATTCCGTGCTCTTCTGCGAACACGGAGGCACGCTCAGCTGAGCTGCTCGCGACTCCGAGCAACCTGCTTGCCGAGTGACGGGCAATCGCAGGTGCCATCCTGGCACCCGCGATATGCCCACCTCCAACTATCGCCCAGTTTAGATCCACTACCAGCCTGTTCTAGCTTCCCGTGAAGCCAAGGATCGAGATGTTCAGCTTCTCGGCCTGCTCGAACAACGCGATGCTCTTCGGCTTGTCGAGCGTCACCAGATTCTTGGCTGTGAGCCCCCCGGCGCCGATTGCTGCAGCCTCGCCACCCAGCCGGGGCGGTGTTGCCGCCGTGAACCCGCCCGTCGCGAACAGTGGCTTCGCCGCCGCTGACGAGAAGTACGTCGCCAGCAGCTCCGCTGCGGCAGTGTGGTGCGCTCCCTTCATCACGAACCAGCCATCGGGGCTGCTCACAACCGGTTTGACCGGAGCGACGGCAAGCGGCTCACCCTTCGCGATCAGAGCTGAGACCACAGGCAGAGGGACCAACCCGATCGGCGCCTGCCCCTGTGCCAGGGCAATGGTCTCGGGAGCACCTTGGTAGATCACGATCGGATTCTGCGCCTTCAACTGCTTGAGGAAGCTCGTGTACTCCTTGAGTGTCCATTTTCCGCTCACCAGCATCGACTCGAAGCCCTCGGTCCCGGCCCCGTCGATGATCATGTGTCCGCTCGACCAAGCGGGAGCCAGCAGCGACTTCCAGCTCTTCGGAACCTGAGACTTCGACAGCAGATGCGGGTTGTAGACGACGGCTGTCACAAAGTCTGACGTGTGCACGAAACCGCCGCTCAGCAAGAGCTCACTTGCAGGCACGCCCCACTCCGCCCAATCGGGCCGAGCGATGAGCTTGCGCGAACGAATCTTCCCGATGACCTCGGGACGCGCCTCGACCAAATCCGTCGTCAGGTTGTCGGTCGAGGTCTGGCTGATGATCGTGCTCGCCAGCGTCGGCCCCGCGACGTTGACCAGATTCACGCTGATCCCCGGATACTTCTTCTCAAAGCCCGAGATCACCGCCGCGTATGAGCTGGTCGAAGTCAGTACGTCGACGTTGACGCTGCCTTCCTTTTTGGCCGCCTTGTAAAGCGCCGCCACATTGCTCTTCACCTGCGCGGCTGTCGGCTGCTTTGCGGTCGCCGTTGCCAGCGCCGAGGGACTTCCTAACGTCAGCATCGACCCGACAGCAGCGACTGCTGCGGCGGACACCTTCATCCGAAGGCGCCCCTTCACCGCTCTATCACTCCCCATCCTGCATCCACCTTTCCCTCTCTCTTCCGCGCGCACGGACGTCAGCTCGCCCATCTGACCAAGCGTCTGACGCCGCAACTAGTCGGTGTCAGACGCCTGTCCGGGTCGCGGCGTCCGCAGTCAGCTATGGACTCCATCCTTGGAACGTGGTCATTCGAAGCGTCGGGACGATGCGGGCTGCCACACGTTCGAACGGGACAGCGCATCCGAAACGACCGAGAGCAGGATCCAATCCTCGCCAGCACATTTCGGTGTCGAGTCTCGGGGCACGCGGCTCGTAGCAACCAACATGAGTACTCCTTACCTCTCCAACCTCTCCTAATAGCGTTACTATACCAATCGCGCAGACTTGTAGCAATACTTAATCTGGCTCTCCACCATGGGTGCGAGCGATTCGCTCATGCGTCGATGCAGCCTGAGGCTTTATCGGGCCGAGAGCTGGGCACAAGAGGCGGCTCAAGACACACGGACCCGCCAGATCGCCCGCTCGGGCCCGACATACGCGGCGGCTTGCACTCAATACCTATGCTCAATTGGAGTCGGCGGCGGAGCGTAATGCTGATAACGAAGGACCTACGCCTGAGTGAGCCCCGGCTGGGCTTCCGTCACTAGGGAGTACATGCATGTCGTTGTCGGTAGCGATGCCTTGGCCCGCGACAGGGTCGCGTAACAATGCAGACGCCTGTAAACTTGCTGATAAATGTTAGTTTATCTATGATCGTCCCATGACCGAAGGCCCGGGGCTACGTGAGCGCAAGAACGCGCGCACCCGCGACGCGATCGAGCGCGCCGCCGCCGAGCTCGCGCTCGAGCAGGGCTACGACCACACGACCGTCGACCAGATCGCCGAGCGCGCCGACGTCGCGCCGCGCACGATCTACGTGCGCTATCCGACCAAGGAGGCGATCCTGTTCAGCCAGTCCGACAGTCAGGCCTCGTTCCGGGAGTGGGTCGACGGCAAGGACGACGACCTGGTCGAGCGACTCGGGAGATTCATTCAGGCCCGCGTCGCGGCCGGCCAGGAGAACGCCGAGCTGCGACGCTTGAAGATGCGCGCGATCTGGACCGACCCGTACCTGCGGCGAACCCTGCGCGGCAAGCTCGAGGACGCCGAACAGCTGATCTGCGCAAGCCTCTCGGCCGAGCTCGGGCTGCCGCCGGACGACTCGGGCGTGCGCGTCTTCGCCGCGGCGATCACGGGCCTGTTCACGTCGATGGGCGAGAAGGCCGTCGCGCATCCCGACAGCTTCGATCCGCTGCGCGAGTGTGCCCGCGGGCTGCTGTTCCTACGCGTCGGCCTCGACGCGCTCAAGCGGGACGCTGCCGGGGCATGACGCCGCCCGCGAGCACGCTGATCAGGAGTATCGCGATCAGCAGGTGGTAGGCACGCGCGTGCCTGTTCGCCGGGTCACCGGGTCTCCGAGTCTCCGGGTCGTTCCGGCTATTCGCCGGCTGCAAGGTCCCGATATGCCGGCGCGGCGAACGCTCCCAGCACCACCTTGAAGACGACCGCGGTGACGATCAGATCCACCGCGTACACGCCGCCGAGCATCCACCAGGACGGAGCGAGTGCGAGCACGGCCACCGCGAATGAGATCCCGAGGACGGCGGCCATGAAGGTCACGAACATCACCCAGCCGTAGCCGGAGTCGCCGGGGTCGTCGCCGGCGCCAGGGGCCGGATCTCTCCCCGCAGGCGGAGTCACAGTGCTGCTGTGGGTCATAACCGGCTCCCGTCTTTTCTACATACCTCTTATGCAAAGTCGACGATAGCAGTGCTCTGGCCTTTTACCCAGGCAGCATGTATAAAAGAATCATGGCCGTCAGATCCGTCGTCGCCTTCCTCGCGCTACTCGGAGCGTGCATCTGGATCGGCGGCTCTGCGACGCTGGCGGTGGTGGCTCGCGTTGCGCGACGGCAGATCGACAGCCGGTCGCGGGTCGCCTTCTTCCGCGCCCTCGGCCGCAGCTACCTGCCGCTCGCAGCAACGGCGCTGGCGCTCGCACTCGCCGCAGGGGCCTGGTTGCTGGGCTTCGATGATCTGCACGGCATCGCGTTGGCGACGTTGCCCACCGGCGCGGGACTGGTGCTCGCGGTGTTCGCAGGCGTCACGCAGGCGCGAGCGATGACGCGGCTACGCACGCGGTTGCTGGAGCAGCCGGCCGACGCGACACTGGCCCTGCGGGTTCAGCGCGCAGCCGTGCTGGCCGCGGCGTTGCGGGCCACGATCGGGCTGCTCAGCCTGGCGCTGCTGGCGCTCGCGGGGATCCTGATCTCATAGCGCCAGGGCGTGCGCGAGCTCGAGCAGCTCCGCGGGCGGAATCGTCTCCTCGATCAGCGGGAACAGCTCTCGCTCCTCGAGCCGCACGTGCGTCGCCAGCGCGGTGCCGAGCCGCTCAAGCAGCTCGGTGCCCGCGTCGGGCTGAGCGGTGAGGCGGTTGGCCTGCGCCCGGATGCTGACGTGGTCTCCGAGCACACGCAGCAGCAGTGGGTGGTAGGCGTCCCCGTACTCGGCGAACGCCGGCAGCAGCAGCTCCTCCTCGAGTTGGAAGTGATGCCGACCCTCTCGCTCCCAGAAGTCGAGGAAGCGCGCGCGCTGGACCGCTGCGGTCTGCGCGTCCGCGCGCCGCAGCCGATGGGCGACGAACAGCGCCTGATGATGGTCGCGTGAGAGGATCGCAAGCGCGGCGCTGCGCCTCACGCGGCGCCGTCGCTGCCCGGCACGTCACGGGCGACCGGTCCGCGGACGCGGATCATGCAGCCGGCGAGGTCAGGATCCTTGGGCTCGAAGCCGACCAGCTTGCTGTCCGGGTCAACGATCTCCAGAAAGCCGCTGGTCAACCCGCGATGCAGTGCGCACACGAGCGGCTGGCGTTCGTGCACGGCTTCGCGGTAGGGGCAGTTGCGCAGCCGGTAGCTCACCCGGCCCTTGACGACCGGCTCCCGCACCGGCTGGAACCCCAGCGCTGCGAGTCCGTCGAACAGCGCCTGCTCGGCCGAGCCCGCGCCCTGATACTCGGCCGCGAGACCCTGTCCGATCCCGCGACCCGTGGCCTCCAGGTCGCGCACCCGGGCACCGCTGGCGACGAGCGAGCGCACCAGCCAGCGCGACAGCGAGGCGTAGCCGGTCGGTGGATCGCCGCCCGGCTGGGCGTCCGCGCTGATCGTCCAGGTGTCGCGGGGCCGTCCGCGGTCGATTCGCTCGAGGCGCCGTTCGACCAGGCCCGCCTTGAGCAGACGCTCGAGGTGTATCCGGATCCCGTTGGGATGCAGGCCGAGCTCCTCCGCCAGCTCTTCGGTGGCGGCCGGCCTACCCAACTCGCCGAGCAACGCGAACACGCGCGCGCGGGTCGGCTGGGACAGCGCGTCACCGGGGCGGACAGGTACGTCCATCGTCGCCGAGTTTCGCACAATGCCACTAGAAAAACCATCGCAACGGGTGACCCGCATGTCAGAACCCGAGCGCGAATCTGGCCTCTTCACTGATCCGCTCGAGCCCCCAGCGCGGGGAAAACACAACGACCGGCCGGACAGTTCTGCCCGGGCAGAGCGGCGCGACCTCGGACACGATCGCCATCGCGATGTGCGTCGCCATCGGGCACCCGGGCGAGGTGAGCGTGTGGATCACCTGGACCTCCTCCGGCGTGCTCACGATCTCATAGACGAGCCCGAGGCTCACGATGTCCAGGCCCAGCTCGGGGTCGATCACCGCTCCCAGCGCGTCGAGGATCTGTGCCTCGTCGATCTCCGTCATCGACGCGGCCGGTAGTGATCGGCGTTGATCTGCGCGTAGTGGCGCCACTCCGAGGGCAGCTGATCCTCGGCAAAGATCGCATCCACCGGACAGGCCTCGACGCAGGCATCGCAGTCGATGCATTCCTCGGGGTCTATGAACAGCTGCTCGGCGTCGCCGTACCCGCGCTCGTCGGGCGTCGGATGGATGCAGTCGACCGGGCAGACCTCGACGCACGAATTGTCCTTGACGCCGATGCACGGCTCCGCGATCACGTAGGTCATAGAGGCGGTCCTTCCAGACAGAGTTTTACACAATTCAATTGGAAAATATCAGAGAGGCAGCGTCACTGAAGAGCGATGCGGCAGCTGCGACACTCCGCACCCAAGGCTTTGAACAGGAGGCGGCAATGAGTTCGTGGGCGTCGGTCGACTACCAGGGCTGGAGCGCGACGTGTGACACGCTGCACGCGCACACGCAGGTGCTCGGCAAGCTCGCGGCCGCGCTCGCCGCGCCCGAGCCGCAGCTTCAGCACGCGGCCCTGCGGCTGACAGCGCGCGGCTGGGAGACGCTGCCGCTGCCGGCAGGCAATGGTTCGGGCGCGATCGTTGCCGGGCTCGACCTCCGCAGCCACGAGGCGTTCGTCGAGCACAGCTCCGGAGCCGCCCGGCGGGTCGCGCTCGAGCCCGCTCGATCCGTCGGCGCGGTGACCCGTGAGCTGCTCGCCGCGATCACTGCGCTGGCCGGTCCGGTCGAGCTCGAGCTCGATCCGCAGGAGGTGTGGTGGAAGGTGGCGCTCGATCAGGACGAGGAGCACACGGCCTATGACCGCGATGCGGTCGAGCGCTACTTCGCGGCCGCGACCCAGGCCGCGCTGGTGCTGGCCGCCTATCGCGCGCCGTACCGTGGCCGCTCCACGCCTGTGAACGCATGGTGGGGCTCGTTCGACCTCGCCGTCAGCCTGTTCTCGGGGGCGCCGGCCGAGGCGCCATCGGACGACTTCATCATGCGCAACGCGATGGATTCACAGGAGGTGGCCGTCGGCTGGTGGCCGGGCGATCCGCGTTACCCAAAGGCGGCGTTCTACGCCTACGCCCATCCGCATGTCGACGGCTTCACCGAGTCGTCATTGACGCCCGAGGCCGCGCGCTGGGATCCGACGCTCGGTGAGTTCGTGCTCGACTGGAACGACGCCGGAGCAAGCGCCGATCCTTACTCGACGGCGCTCGGCTTCGCGCGCTCGGCGCTGCGCCACGCGTGCACCGCATGCCAGTGGGACCCGGCGCTGCTCGCGAGTGCCGAGGCTGATCCGCCGCCGATCAGATAGGACGCACGAGCCGCTGGCGCGCGCCGCCGTTGCTCATGTCGGCAGCGCGACCGTCACAGTCTGCGGTTCGCGCAGACCCGGGTCGACCGTCTCGAGCCGCCACTCGCGGCCGTCGTCGCTCGATGCGGCGAGACAGAAGCGCCCCCAGATCGTCTCGAGCCCGCGGCCCCATACAGCGACCAGCCAGTCGAACGGAAGTGCCGCCTGAATCGCACCGGAGGCGTCGCGGGTGATCGAGCCTCGCTCGCCCGGCGGGAGCAGCTCGAGCTCGAGCACCAGGTCACGCTCATCGAGCCAGCCGCTGAGCGTGGTCAGCAGACGGCCGTAGACGGCGGCGTGCAGGCGCGCGCGCAGGCGGCGGGTCTCGTCGTCTGGGTCCAGGAGCCGCGCCTGCCAGTGGGCGGCGACGGTGGTCTCGAGCCGGCGCCCGACGGCGCCGCCGAGCGACAGCAGACGCGCCAGGTCCTGTTCGCCGCCGGACTCGGATGCCGGCGCCGTGGCCCGGCTCGGGCCGACGCTGCTCGCGATCATCCGGACGCTGCCGGCACCGGGCCGACCGGCCCGGCCGCCGCGCGGCAGGCGCGACGGGCGCCCTTGCGGCTGGGGCATCTCCTCCTGCGTCGCGATCAGATCGGCCGGCCCGCGCGAGCTCAGCAGCAGGATCTGCGGATCATCGATGTGACGGTGCCAGGTGTCGAGCATCGTGATGCAGGGGATCGGCTCACCGCCGAGCACCGCGAGCGCGCGCTCGCCCTCGGGATCGGGATGGTCGGGCGCAGTGAGCTCGCCCGCGTTCCACACGAGCCTGTGGGTTTGATCCCCGCAGCTGAGCGTCGCCTCGGTCGCAGGTATCCCCGTCCACCACGAACCGATCACATCTCACCCCAGGCGAGGGGAAATTCGATGCGCGCGCGTTCGTGGCGCCCGGTCGGCAAGACCGTGAGACGCTTGGCCCTGCGGTCGATCGCGGGCCGGAACTGCAGGGTCCCGGTGGTCTGGTCGGGTCCGCCTGCGGACCCATTCAGCTCGCCCAGATAGTGCTGACCGAGGTCGTCGACCGCCCACCATGCGAGCCGACGGTCGTCGAGCGAGTGGCCGAACGGGCCGTGCATGATCCCAGGACTGACATCGAACTCGAGCGTCCAGGCATCGTTGTCGGTGCTGATCTCATTGAGTGCCACGGTGAAGCCATCGAACGGCGGAGTGACCGCGATCAGCGAGATGCTGCCGGTTGCGGCTCGCTGCTGGCGGGGTGCCAGCAGCGATCTCCACTCCGGCGGTGCGTCGCCCAGGCCGGCCTGCGGGCCGCCCGCCTGGCGTCCCCCATGACGCCAGGCTCCCCCGTTCTCAGCGAGCTCGCGGATCAGCTCGAGTTGAGGATCCTCGGCGTCCACCGACCCGGCAGCGACGAGCGCATCGATGACTGGAGTGGCGCCGCTCTGATGGAAATGCCGCTGTACCGATGTCAGCCAGAACCAGAGGTACCCGAGCGCCGGGTCGCCCTGCGGGACCGGCTCGATCGTGATCGTGCTCGTGCCGGGTACGTCCTCGAGCTCGAACCTCGTGCCATCGAACTCGATCCAGGCGGTGTCCACGGCGAGTGGAGAGTCAGTCGTCAAGCGACCATGCCATTCGCGCTCGCTGCCCATTCCGCTGAAGCGAGTCCCGCATCTGGCGCCGCGGTCATCGATCACCGTGTAGTTGAGTGCCGGCTGCGAGGGGCGCACACGGCTCGCGGACGAGTTGGGCGGGTCGAACTGACGAACCTTCACAGCGAACCGCGTCTCGGCCTCCGACAGCGTCACGGTGCGTATCCGGATCTCCTCGTTCGGCCGCTCAAGCCTGACGTCGCAGATCACCATCCGTCGCTCCGGCGCAGCGGCTGCCGCGGCGGAAGCGCGGCGCTGAGCGAGCGCTCCGGGCCGGTTCCTGCGCCAGAGCCCACGCGCAGCGCGAAGCCCAGCGGCCAGGTCGTAGCCGTCGATCACCTCGGAGGCGATAGCGCGCTCGATCGCGCCCACCTCGACCAGCGCCCGCGCTGCCTCGATCAGCTCGCCGTTGGGCGCGTTGCCGCGATCGGACCCACGGCGGATGAGCTCACGCTCACCGAGCAGCCGCAGGTACAGCTCAGGATCGAACGGGGCCATGGGCGGAGCGTGCCACACTCCCGACGGATGGAGAACCAGGCAGCGGTGATCGACGCGCTGGGGGTGGCGGTCGCCGCCAACGTCCCGGTGCTGCTGTGGGGCGCGCCGGGTACGGGCAAGACCTCCGTGATCCGCGGGATGGCACAGGCGGCAGGGCTGCCGTGCGAGACGGTGATCGCATCGATCCGCGAGCCGGCGGACTTCGCCGGGTTGCCGGTGGTCAATCACACCGCAGGCTCCAATGGCGGCGCGCCGCAGGTGAGCTTCGCGCCGCCGTCGTGGGCGATCAATCTCGCGCGGGAGGGTGAGGGTCTCGTGTTCTTCGACGAGATCTCCACCGCGCCGCCGGCCGTGCAGGCGGCGCTGCTGCGCGTCGTGCTCGAGCGCACCGTCGGCGACCTCGAGCTGCCCGCTGCGGTGGCGGTGGTCGCCGCGGCCAACCCGCCCGATCAGGCAGCCGACGGCTGGGAGCTATCACCGCCGCTGGCGAACCGCTTCTGCCATCTCGACTGGCCGGTCGACGCACGGACCGTCGCCGATGGGTTCGCCGGCGGCTGGCGGACCCCGCGACCGCCCGAGGTTGTCGGCGGCTGGGAGCAGCGGCTGCCGATCATCCGCAGTTGGATCGGCGGGTTCCTGACCGTGCGCCCGACGCTCGCGCTGGCGGTCCCCGACGACGCCGCCGGCGCGGGACGCGCGTGGCCGAGCCCGCGCAGCTGGGACATGGCCGCGCGCCTGCACGCGGTGGCCGAGGCGGCCGGTATCGATGAGCTGGCGCTCTCACTGCTGATCCGCGGCTGTGTCGGACCCGGTCCTGGCGTCGAGTTCCTGACCTGGCTGGCCGAGGCCGACCTGCCCGATCCCGAGGCGGTGCTCGCCGATCCCGACAGCTTCGTGCTGCCCGACCGCGGTGACCGCCAGTACGCGGTGCTGTCGTCGATCGCCGCAGCCGTCGCCGCCGACGCCACGGCCGACCGCTGGGAGCGTGGCTGGCGCGCCTTCGGGCGCGCCGGGCTGATGGCACCGGACGTCGCGGCGGCTGCCGCCCGCACGCTCGCGCGGGCACGTCCCGCGGGCGCACCGGTGCCACCGGAGGTCAAGAACTTCCTGCCGCTGCTTCAGGACGCCGGATTGTTGTGATGGACCCCCGGCTGGCTGCCGCACGCGTGTGGGCAACGAGCCGGATGCCGTACCTCGCAAGCGCGATCTTCGCCTGCGACGTGCATTCCGCGCCCGACACCGCGACGGTCCGCGTCGACAGCACCTGGCAACTGCACGCCGATCCCGAGGTGATCGCCGCCACCTCAGTCGACGAGCTCGGGCGCCTGATCATTCATCTGACCGGACATCTGCTGCGCGACCACGCAAGCCGCGCGCGCAGCCTCGGTGTCGAGGCGGAGAACCAGCGTGGACGCTGGAACCGCGCCGGCGATGCCGAGATCAACGACGACCTCGAAGCAGGCGGTCTCGTCCCCGAGGTCGCAAACGATCTCCCCGGCGGCCTCGGCTGCGAGCCCGGAAAGCTCGCGGAGCATTATTACGAGCGCGGAGATGACGGTCCACGCAGGTGGGACTGCGGCTCGGGCGCCGATGGCTGCGCCCGGTCGGGTGACGCCCGCAGCGGGATCGGTCAACGCCAGGGCGAGCTGCTGCGCCTGGGCGTCGCAGCCGAGATCCATGCGGCCGAAGCGCAACTGCCGGGGACGGTGCCCGGCGGCTGGCTGCGTTGGGCGGAGGAAGTGCTGCCGAGCAGGATCGACTGGCGCAAGATCCTCGCCGCCGAGGTGCGCAGCGCCGTGGCTGCCGTCGCCGGGCAGGTCGACTACAGCTATCGGCGACCGTCGCGCCGCAGCCACCTCACCCCCGAGGTGATCACGCCACGGCTAGAGCGTCCCGTGCCCGACGTGGTGATCGTGTTCGACACCTCGGGCTCGATGCACGACGACCTGCTCGGGCGCGCGCTGTCCGAGGTCGAGGCGGTGCTCAGCCGTGCGGGCCTGCGCGGCCAGCGCGTTCGCGTGCTTGCAGTGGACACCGACGTGCATGCGATCAGCCGTGTGTCGAGCTCACGCCAGGTGAAGCTCGGCGGAGGCGGCGGGACCGACATGGGCGCCGGGATCGAGGCTGCCGTGACACTGCGTCCGCGCCCATCGATCGTGATCGTGCTGACGGACGGCTTCACGCCCTGGCCGGAGCTGCCGCCGAAGGGCGTGCGCGTGATCGTCGGGCTGCTGAAGGACGGCTGGCTGCGCAGCAACTGGCAGCCGCCGGAGTGGGCGCGGACCGTGCTGATCGAGCCCTGACGGCCGGGCCGGCGCCGACCAGAGGTCGCGGTCGGGCGGTGTTGTGCGGTGTCGGGCGGGGTCGGTATCGGGCGATCAGGAGATCGCGTTCAGGAACCTGGCGATGATCGGCGCGTTGACCGGGCCGCCGTTGCCGCCACCGGTGTTGTGGGTCACGATCGCGAAGGCGACGTTGCCGCGGAAGCCCATCAGCCAGCCGTCGATCTTGAGCTTTGACGCGGGACCGGTCCCGTACTCGGCAGTCCCGGTCTTGGCATAGGTTCCGGCCGGCAGGCCCTGACCCGCCGCGGTGCCGCTGCTGACGACTGCCGCCATCATCGTGCGCAGCTCCGCGACCAGCTTGCGTGGCAGCGTCGAGCTGGCAATCGTGTCGTCGGGCGCTCCGGCCACGAGCCGTGGGGCGCGGACCACGCCGGAGTCGATCGCGGCGGCGACCGTTGCCATTCCGAGCGCCGAGAAGGTGACGGTGCCCTGGCCGATCGAGTCGGCCGCGAGCTCGGTCTGGCTGCTCGGCTTGATGATGTTGTCCATGAACGCCGGGACCCCGAGCTGCGGGGTGCGCTGCAACCCGTAGAGCTCGGCCACGGCCGGGAAGTCGGCGGCGTTGAGATGCTGAGTCGCGAGCCCGATGAAGGCCGTGTTGCACGACTCGGTGAACGCCTGGGCGAGCGTCGAGACCGGCTGGTCACCCTCGGCGTTATGGAATACCTCACCATCGACGGTGATCGTCTGTGGGCAGGTCGCGGGCGACGATGGGCTGAGCCCGTTTGTGAAGAGTGCAGAGGAGGTCAGCACCTTGAAGGTCGAACCGGGCGGATAGGCGCCCTGGAACGCGGTGTCGTAGGTGCTCAGCGGATCCGAAACGGCGGCCAGCACCTGGCCGGTGGTCGCGTTGATCGCGACCATCGAGACGTTGTGGTGGGTAGCGGTCGCGAGCGCTGCCTCGGCCGCCCGCTGGATCTTCGGGTCGATGCTCGTGTTGACGGCCGTCCCGTTCGTTCCGGCGTAGTGCGCGAGTTGCACGACTGGCGTGCCAACCTGGTTGTCGATGTCGACGTGTGTGGTGGGCGTTCCGGCCAGCGTGCGCTCCGCGCTGGCCTGGATCCCGGTCTGCCCCACGTCGCTCGAAGCGTCGTAGGGAAAGCCGAGATGCTTCAGCTGCTCGGCTGTGATCGGCCCGACGCTGCCGATCAGGTGAGCGGTCAGCTGCCTGGTGATCCCGACGGTCTGGGTCGAGGCCTCGAACTGTGTTCCCGGGACGCTGTAGACGTTGGTCGGGCCGGGCGCGGCCTTGAGCGTGTTGAAGCGCGCCTGGGTGATCGTGAAGATCGGCTCGAAGTAGGTGGGATGCAGCTTGGCCGCGGCGAGCGCGGCGCGCACCTGCGCGGCCGGCGCGCCGGCCCCGATCAGGTCCGCGCGGACGGCCTTTGGCTGCTTGATGCGCTGGCCCTCGACACCAACGACCACCTGCTGATCCTGCTTGGTGAGCGGGACGCCGCCGGCACCGAGGATCGCCCCGCGCGCCGGCCAGACGCGGTTGACGACGATCCTGTCGCCGGCCGCGAGCCGGGGATCGATCGTCGCCGGCGTCCAGTGCACCCTCCACATGCCGCGGCGTTTGATCAGATTCACGGTGCCGGCCATCGACAGTGACCCGATGTGCGGGAGCGCGTAGCGCTCGGTGACGCGAGCCTTGGCACGGGCGCCCGACCTTGCCGTCCGCAGCCGGCCGGCGGTGATGCTCACCCGCGAGACACCCAGCCCCGAGAAAACCGCACTGTTCAGCGACACGAAGTCCTTCGGCGGATCGGCGACCTGGGCACGCGCCGCGGCCCAGCGACCGCTGGTCCAGGCGGACAGGAACGCGTTGAGTGTCACCCCCGGCTTCGGGGGCGCAGTGCCGCCACAACCGGCGACGAGCACCGCGACGACAGCCGCGGTGCCGACAGCGACCGCGCCGCGGGCGCCGACGCGTTTGTCTGCGGGACGGCCGAGCAGCACGAGTCGAGCATAGAACCGAGCACCGACGCCTCCCGTACGATCCGCGCTGTGAGTGTCGAGTTCCTGCTGACGTCGCTGGTGATCGTCGCGATCCCCGGCACCGGGGTGCTGATCACACTCTCGGCCGCGATCGCCTGTGGAGCACGCGCCGGCGTGATCGCCGCGTTCGGCTGCACGCTGGGGATCGTCCCGCACCTGATCGCTGCCGTCACCGGGACCGCCGCGTTGCTCCGCACCAGCGGGCTCGCGTTCGACGCGCTGCGGCTCGCCGGCGTTGCCTACCTGCTGCTCATGGCCGTTACCACCTGGCGCGACCACAGCCAACTGCAGCTCGACGCCGATCAGCCGTCGCGGTCGGCGGCGCGGGTGATCGGCTCGGCAATGCTGTCGAATCTGCTCAACCCGAAGCTGACCGTGTTCTTCTTCGCGTTCCTCCCACAGTTCGTACCCGCGCACGCGCCCAACGCCCTCGCACGCCTGCTGCTGCTCAGCGGCGTGTTCATGGCGATGACGTTCGTCGTGTTCGTGCTCTACGGCGTCGCCGCTTCG
>DATASU010000013.1:0-6447 GCA_036269095.1 Solirubrobacteraceae bacterium | reverse complement strand
CGCTGCCGGGTGGCGTGGTCGGGGCGGCTGACGTCGGCGGTGCTCATGCGGCGGAACACTAGTCCCTCGGCGAAGCCGCTCGGTGAAGCCGGGCCGCCGGCTCGGGCGATAATGGCGCGGTGGGTTCCCCTTTTCTGCTCGCGCAGCTGAGCGACCTTCACCTCGGGGCCGGCTGGGCTGATCGAGATCCCGCGGCGGGGCTGGCAGCGGCCGTCGCCGCGATCCGGGCGCTGCCGCAGCAGCCGGACGCGCTGCTCGTGACCGGTGATCTCGCCGACGGCGCGAGCGACGCCGAGTACCGGGAGGTCGTTGAGCTGCTCGCGCCGCTGCGGGTGCCGGTCCATGTGCTGCCGGGCAACCACGACGATCGCGCGGCGCTGCGCCGGCATTTCGCGCTGCCCGGTGCCGATGCCGAGCCGGTGCGCTACTCGGTCGGGCTGGGACCGCTGCAGCTGGTGGCGCTCGACAGCACGATTCCCGGCGCGGACGCGGGTTCGCTTGACTCCGGCCAGCTCGCGTGGCTGGAGCAGGCGCTGGCCGCCGAGCCGCAGCGGCCGACAGTGATCGCGATCCACCACCCGCCGATCCGAACCGGGGTTCCGGCGTGGGATGCGACGCGCTTGAGCGATCGCAGCCGTGCCGCGCTCGGCGAGCTGATCGCGCGCCACGGCCAGGTGCGGCTGATCGTCGGCGGCCATCTGCATCGCACGATCACGAGCGAACTCGCCGGCCGGCCGGTGCTGAGCGTGCCGAGCACGTATGTTCAGGCGCGGCTCGACTTTGCCGGCGCCGAGTTTCAGGTTGCGGACGGCCCCGCCGGGTTTGCGCTGCACGTGG
Organism: Solirubrobacteraceae bacterium; assembly: GCA_036269095.1. Classification (GTDB taxonomy): domain Bacteria; phylum Actinomycetota; class Thermoleophilia; order Solirubrobacterales; family Solirubrobacteraceae; genus Palsa-465. Next base: position 5,610 of record DATASU010000013.1, on the reverse strand, counting down.
CGTTCGAGGGTGAGGTCACGTCGCACATCGAGGCCGTAGGCTTCCGCCATGCCTGACTTCGAGACGCTGATCTACACGGTCGGCCCGAGTGGGGTCGCGACGGTCGAGCTCGACCAGCCCGATACGCGCAACGCGCTGTCACCGCAGCTGCTGGCCGAGCTGGTCGCCGCGCTGCGGCAGGCACGCGACGACGAGCGGGTGCGCGTGGTCGTGCTCGCCTCCTCGCACGAGAAGGTGTTCTCGAGCGGCGGCAACCTCGCGGCGTTCACCTCCGATGCGACACAGATCGAGAAGCACTTCGAGAACGCGCGCTTCCCGGAGCTGTTCACGCTGCTGGGTGAGCTCGGCAAGCCCTCGATCTGCGCGGCCGGCGGGCACGTGCTCGCGGGCGCGCTCGGCCTGGCGCTCGCCTGTGACCTCGTTATCGCGCGTGAGAGCACGCGCTTCGGCACGCCCGAGATCAACGTCGGGCTGTTCCCGTTCATGGTCACGGCGCTGATGTATCGCAACGTGCCGCGCAAGAAGGCGGCCGAGTTGCTGCTGCTCGGCGATCAGATCTCGGCCGCCGAGGCCGAGCGCATCGGCATCGTCAACCGCGTGGTGCCCGACGACCAGTTCGACGACGCGGTGGCCGAGTGGGCGCACAGACTCGCTTCCAAGTCACCGCTGATGTTGAGGCTCGGCAAGGACGCGCTGTTCCGTCAGCAGGACATGGACTTCGCCGACTCGCTCGAATACCTGCGGGCGCAGTTGACGCTCGCGTTCGGCACCGACGACGTGCGCGAGGGCGTCGCGGCGTTCTTCGAGAAGCGCGAGCCCGAGTGGAAGGGCCGCTAGGGCCTCCGCGATGCGGCCGCTGGTGGACGAGCTTCACGCCGCGCGCGAGCGGATCAAGCGCGGCGGCGGCGAAGAGAAGATCGCCGCTCAACACGCCGCCGAGAAGCTCACCGCGCGTGAGCGGCTGGCGCTGCTGATCGATGAGGGCAGCTGGGTCGAACTCGGGATCCAGGCGCAGCCGCACTTCTCTCAAGGCCAGCTGGCCGGGCGCGACGCGCCCGCCGACGGGGTTGTCACCGGCTACGGCAAGGTCGACGGGCGTTTGGTTGCCGTCGCGGCCTACGACTTCACCGTGATGGCCGGCTCGATGGGCATGACCGGCGAGCTCAAGGTCACGCGCGTGCGCGAGCTGGCGCTGACCAAGCGGATCCCGCTGATCTGGCTGCTCGACTCGGCCGGTGCGCGCATCCAGGAGGCCGTCGGTTCGCTGTTCGCGGGCACCGGTCAGCTGTTCCGCGACGAGGTGATCATGAGCGGTGTGGTGCCGCAGATCGCCGCCGTGATGGGGCCCTGCGCCGCCGGCACCGCCTACATCCCCGGGCTGGCGGACTTCGTGCTGATGGTCAAGGGGCGGGGCTCGATGGCACTCGCCGGTCCGCACCTCGTACGCGCGGCCGTCGGCGAGGACGTCACGCCCGAGCAGCTCGGGGGCAGCCGTGTGCACACGCGCAAGTCGGGCGTCGCCGACCTCGAGGTGGACGACGATCCGTCGTGCATCGCCTGCATCAAGGACTACCTCGCGTATTTCCCGCAGAACTGCGATTCACTGCCGCCGCTGCGGCCGATCGTGGACCCGATCGAGCGCGCCGACGAGGAACTGCTCGACGTTCTGCCGGAGTCCAACCGCCAGTCCTATGACATCCACGACGTGATCAGCCGGATCGTCGATGACGGCTCGTCTCTCGAGCTGAAGGACCACTGGGGCAGATCGGTTGTGACCTGCCTGGCGCGCTTCGGCGGGCGCCCGGCGGGGATCGTCGCGAGTCAGCCCAAGCACCTCGGCGGGATCCTCGACAACGACGCCGCCGACAAGGCCGCGCGCTTCATCAACCTCTGTAACGCGTACGGGTTGCCGCTGGTGTTCCTGGTCGACGTTCCCGGGTTCATGGTCGGGACCAAGGTCGAGGAGGCCGGGATCATCCGCCACGGCGCGAAGATGCTGCACGCGACGGCCAGCGCCACGGTTCCGAAGGTCACGGTGATCCTGCGCAAGGCTTACGGTGCCGGCTACTACGTGATGTGCGGGCGCGCGTTCGAGCCCGACCTGATCGTCGCCTGGCCGACGGCCGAGATCAGCGTGATGGGCGCCGAGGGCGCGGTTGAGATCGTGTTCCGCAAGCAGGTCGAGGAGGCCGACGACCCCGTGGCCAAACGGACCGAGCTGATCGAGGGCTACCGCAAGATCATCGACGTCTACATCGCCGCGCGCAACGGCATGATTGACGACGTCATCGACCCGCGTGAGACGCGCGCCCAGATCTGTCGCGCGCTCGAGCTGTCGGCGGGCAAGCGGCTCGAGCGGCCGGCGCGCCGCAACCCGGTGACACCGGTATGACCCTGGCCGACCCGGCCGTGATCACATGCGCGATCTCCGGCGCGCTCGCCGACCGCTCGCGGTGCCCGGCGATCCCCTACACGCCGGCCGAGTACGCGGCCGAGGCGCGGCGCGCCGTCGACGAGGGCGCGGTTCACATCCACATCCACGCGCGCCGCCCGGATGGCACGCCATCGGTCGCGGCCGATGACTTCGTCGCGATCCGTGACGCGATCGTCGCGGAGGTGGGGGAGGCGGCGATCATCAACTTCTCGACCGGGACCGTCGGCGTCAGCGTCGCCGAACGTGTCGCCTATCTCGAGGCCGGCCGACCCGAGGTCGCGGCTCTGAACATGGGTTCGCTCAACTACGCCAAGTACTCGCGCTCACGCAGGGCGTTCGTCTTCGATTTCGTGTTCGCCAACCCGTTCGGCGAGATCATCGAGCTGCTCGAGGCGATGCGGCGGCTCGGCATCAAGCCCGAGCATGAGTGCTTCGACCTCGGCCACGTCGCCTCGTTGGAGCCGTTGGTGGACATGGGTCTGCTCGAGTCACCGCTGCACGCCGACTTCATCATGGGCGTGCTCGGTGGGGCTCCGGCGACGGCTCGCAATCTCGCCGCGATGGCCGACAACATGCCGGTGGTTGGGGGTGGTGGGCGGGAGCAAATCCGAAACCACTGGGGCGTGATCGGCATCGGCCGCGAGCAGTGGGCGATGATCGCGGCGGCGCTGTCACTCGGCGGCTCGGTGCGTGCCGGGCTCGAGGACAACTTCTACCTGCCCGACGGCACGATGGCGCGCTCCAACGGCGAGCTGATCGCGAAGGCGCGGCAGATGGCCGAGGACGCGGGTCGGCGGCCCGCCTCGGTCGCCGAGGCGCGGGCGCTGCTCGGGATCGCGACTCCGGCCTGACCGGTCTGCAGCGCCTGCGCGTGGCTGTGTCGCGTACGCAATGGGGTGCGTACGCGGCACTGTTCAGGGCCGGGTCCGCTCGTTAGCTTGCTCCTGCCCGGCCGCGGACCAGGTCGGTGAGACGAGCTATGGATGGCGAGTTCGACCCAGAGGGGGATCTGCTGTGGTGACTGCCGAGGTACGCGCCCGGGTACGCAAACTTCTTGACGAGCGGTGGCTCCGCGGGGGAACCCGTCTTGCCCTCACGGTGGGTGCAGCATCGGTCGCACTCGCCGGGTTTGCTTCGGCGGGCGCGCGCGGTGCCGGCGCGGCGTCGCCGATTACCGAGACGACGCTCGTGCAGCTGCCCGCCAACAAGACGCTCCCGCCAGTCGTCCTGTTCGATGTGGCGGTGGACCCTACAGCTGACATCGTGGCGGTGACCGGTGACGGGGAAGCCGGGAAGGTATCGGACGGGCTGGGCGGGGGACGGGTCTGTTTAATCAACGGTCGCAGCCACAAGATCATCGCGGCCGTCAAGCTCTACGGGGCCCAGCAGGCCGGAGTCGCGTTTGATCCGAACACGAATTCCTTCGTCGTGGCCGACCCGGATTTGCCCGGGAAGCTGACGACGACAAGCGGTCCCGAGCAGGTGAACGGTGCGATGGTCGAGATCGACCCGCACAGTGGCCGGATCGTCAAGACCGTTCCGATCAACAGCATCAGCGGCGGGGTCGACGTCGATCCCGTGCACAAGGCGATCTACCTCACCGGTCCCAGCTATTCGGTGACACGAGTCGACGCCCGCACCGGCGCGGTTGTGACTCCACCTACGATCCAGCCCGAGATCCCGTATCCCAACTCGATCAGCGTCGATCCTCGCAAAGACACCGTGTATGTCGCTGGCGGCTCATCCGAGGGCACCACCGGCGTCTGGGAGGTCAACCAACCTGCCGACACCGACCTCGGCTTCACCAACGATGGCCACCCACCGGTGACCATGGCAACGCGCGGGCAGCCGACCGGCATCGTCACCAATCCGGCGACGGGTGATTCGTATGTGAGCTGGGTCTACACCGATACGCACATCACCGTTTTCAAACGCGGCCACCACGGCGGCCACGCCTTCAAGATCAACGGCTCGAATGGAACCGTCCAGTTCGGCCTCGCCATGGACGCGGGCCGCAACCAGCTGTACGCGTCCAGTACCGAGGAGCTCGAGGGATGCCCGAACATGATCACCGAGTTCAGCGGGCGCACCAACGCGGTGCTCGGCACCGTCTACGGCGTCGTCGGCGCGGGAGCGCTCGCGGTCGATCCGAACGCACACATGGTCTGGGCGACCAACGGCGGCAAGCTCGCGAGCTTCCGCGAGGGTCTCACGGACAAGCGGCCGAAGTGCGGCACCGGCGGTGGGATCACCCTCGGGGGCTGACGCCGGGCGCGCCCGGCCGCGTGAGCAGCGGGTGCCGGGTTGGGGTTGCGGTTGCGGGAGCATGCTGCATGCTTCCGCTGAGGTGAACGCCGTCACTTATTCACAGGAGCGCCTGCTGACTCTGATCGGTGACACGATCGGACTGCTGGAGCTCGAGGAATTCCGCGACGGCTTGCTGGACGCGCTGCGCGGCGCGGTGCCCGCTGAGTGGGCAGCGATCAGCGACGTGGGACCGGATGCCGAATCGATCGTCGAGATCATCGACCCGGCATTCCCGGCGGCGCAGGAGGAGGCGTTCCGGCGCCTCTACCGCCAGAACCCGTTGGTCGAGCACTTCGCCCGGACCCGCGACGGGCGCCCGCTGCGATTCTCCGATGTGATCACGCGCCGGCAGCTGCATGCGCTCGAGCTCTACGCCGAGGTCTATCGGCCGGTCGGCATCGAGTACCAGATCGCGTTCACGCTCCCGCACGAGGCCGGCCGGATTCTCGGTGTCGTGCTCTGCCGTGGTCAGTCCGACTTCAGCGATGCCGAGCGCGATCTGCTCGAGGCCGCACGCCCGTTCCTGATCCAGGCGTATCGCAACGCGATCCACTACAGCGAGCTGCTGATCGTACGACGCTCGCGGCCGCGCTCGGAGCCTGCCCCCGAGCTCAGTGCGCTCGTCGACCTCGGCCTCACCCGCCGCCAGGCTCAGATCCTGCAGTTGCTGTGCGTCGGCGCGGCCGACCGTGACATCGCCACGCACCTCGGGATCAGTCCGCGCACGGTCCAGAAGCACCTCGAGCGCTGCTACAGGCTGCTCGGCGTCAGCCAGCGCGCCGACGCGACGCAGCTCGCGTGGGCCACCGCCGAAGGCGAGGCCGCGCGCAAGCATGTCCACCGACCAAAACGGTGAGAGACGACCTTTA
>DATASU010000012.1:0-48354 GCA_036269095.1 Solirubrobacteraceae bacterium | reverse complement strand
GTTCCTGTGGGCGATCGACCAGCTCGAGAACACGCCGGACCGCGAAGGGATCGGCCTCGTGTACGTGTCGCCGCTGAAGGCGCTGAGTTACGACATCGAGCGCAACCTGCGTGCGCCGCTCCGCGGCATCGGCTCGGAGCTGAGCGTCGCGGTGCGGACCGGAGACACGCCGCAGCGCGAGCGCCAGCAGATGCTGCGCCACCCGCCGGACATCCTGATCACGACGCCGGAGTCGTTGTACCTGATGCTGACCGGCCGGGCGCAGGCCCTGTTAGAGAACACCCGCTGGTGCATCATCGACGAGATCCACGCGGTGGCGTCGACGAAGCGCGGGGCGCACTTGGCGCTCACGCTGGAACGGCTGAGCCAAGCGGCCGGCAGCGACGTTCAGCGGATCGGGCTGTCGGCAACGCAGAACCCGCTGGAAGAGGTCGGGCGCTTCATGGTCGGTCCGACGCGCACCTGCCGCATCGTCGACACGGGCGTGCGCAAGGAGCTCGACCTCCGGATCCACGTGCCGGTCGAGTCGATGGCAGAGCCAGATGCCGGGGCGGGCGCGGATCGATATGACTTCGATCCGCTGGCCGGCGGGACCGAGGCGACCCGCAAGTCGATCTGGCCGGCGATCTACCCCGAGCTGCTGAAGCTGATCGAGGAGCACACCTCGACGATCCTGTTCGTCAACGCGCGCCGGTCCGCCGAGCGCATCGCGCTAAGGCTGAACGAGATGGCCGAGCGTGAGATCGCCCGCTCGCACCACGGCTCGCTCGCGCGCGAGGAACGCACGGTCGTGGAGGAGCTGCTCAAGTCGGGCCAGCTGCCGTGCCTGGTGGCGACCTCGTCATTGGAGCTCGGGATCGACATGGGCGCGGTCGACCTCGTGATCCAGGTCGAGTCGCCGAAGTCGGTCGCGCGCGGGCTCCAGCGGATCGGGCGCGCCGGCCACTCGGTCGGTGATGTCAGCCGCGGGCGGATCGTCCCGAAGTTCCGCGCCGACCTGCTGGAGTGCGCGGTCGTCGCCACGCGCATGCGCGAGGCGCGGATCGAGACGACCGTCGTGCCGCGCAACCCGCTCGACGTGCTCGCCCAGCAGATCGTGTCGATCGCGGCGGCCGCCGAGACCGCGGACTCGGGCGCTGCGCCCGCGGGCGCTGCGCCCGCCGAAGGTGCCGGTGGCGCGGTCGGCATCGACGATCTCTACGCGCTCGTCACCCGCACCCACAGCTACGCCGAGCTGACCCGCACGAGCTTTGAGAACGTGCTCGACATGCTCGACGGCCGCTACCCGTCGCAGGAGTTCGCCGAGCTGCGTCCACGGATCGTGTGGGACCGGATCGGCTGCACGCTGCGGGCGCGCAGGGGTGCGCGCCAGCTGGCGGTCACCAACGCCGGCACGATCCCCGACCGCGGCAACTACCTCGTCACGCTGCCCGACGGTCGCCGTGTCGGCGAGTTCGACGAGGAGATGGTCTACGAGGCGCGGCCCGGTCAGACCTTCCTGCTGGGCGCCTCGACCTGGCGCATCGAGGAGATCGGCCGTGACCGCGTGATCGTCACCCCGGCGCCGGGGATGCCCGGCGCGGTGCCGTTCTGGAAGGGCGACAGCGTCGGGCGCCCGAGCGAGCTCGGTCAGGCGATCGGCGCTTTCAGCCGCTGGGCCGTCGACCAGGATCCTAAGACACTCGAGGCCGACTACGACCTCGACGCGCGCGCCGCGCGCAACCTCATCGAGTTCCTGCAGGAACAGCGCGACGCGACACGGGTGGTGCCGAGCGACACCGCGATCGTCGTCGAGCGCTTCCGCGACGAGATCGGCGACTGGCGGCTGTGCGTTCTGAGCCCCTACGGCGGGCGCGTGCATGCCGCCTGGGGGCTGGCGCTGAGCGCCCGCATCCGCGACGAGCTGGGGCTCGAGGCCGACGCGATCTGGTCCGACGACGGGATCATCGTGCACCTGCCCGACGCCGAGGAGCTCGACATGGCGCGGCTCACGGACATGATCCTGATCGACCCCGAGGAGGTCGAGAACCTGGTCGTCGACGAGCTCTCGGGCAGCGCGCTGTTCGGCGCCCGCTTCCGTGAGAACGCCGGCCGCGCGCTGCTGATCCCGCGCGCATATCCCGGGCGCCGCACACCGCTGTGGCAGCAGCGGCTGAAGTCGCAGTCGCTGCTCGAGGTAGCCGCCAAGTACGGCGAGTTCCCGATCGTGCTCGAGACCTTCCGCGAGTGCCTGCGCGACGTCTTCGACCTGCCGGCGCTGACAAAGCTGCTCACGCAGCTCCAGCGTCGCGAGATCTCACTGGTCGAGGTCGAGACCGCGGTCGCGTCGCCGATGGCCTCCTCGCTGTTGTTCGATTACGTCGCCACCTATATGTACGAGGGCGACACGCCCAACGCCGAGCGGCGCGCGGCGGCGCTGTCGCTCGATCGCGACCTGCTGCGCGAGCTGCTCGGCCAGGAGGAGCTGCGCGATCTGATCGACGCCGGTGCGCTCGCCGCGGTCGAGGATGACCTGCAGTGGCGCTCGGAGGACCGCCGCGTGGCGACCCGTGATCGGCTCCACGACATGCTGCGCGCGCTCGGTGACCTCAGCGCCGACGAGATTCAGGCCCGTGTCGTCGCGGGGGTCGAAGCCGAGCCGATGCTCGAGGCGCTGCGCGGTGAGCGCCGCGCGGTCAGGGTCAGGCTCGGCGGCGAGCAGCGCTGGATCGATGCCGCCGACGCCGGCCTCTATCGCGACGCGCTCGGCGCGGTGCCCCCGGGCGGGTTGCCGGAGGCGTTCCTCGAGGACGTTCCCGACGCGCTCACGCGTGTGGTCTCGCGCTTCGCGATGACGCACGGCCCGTTCGTCGCGGCCGAGCTGCGCGAGCGCTACGGCGTCGATTGCGGTGCCGTGCTGAGCGCGCTCGAACGCGAGGGCGACCTTGTTCAGGGCGACATCAGACCGGGTGGCAACACTCGCGAGTGGTGCCACCGCGAGGTGCTGCGGCGCCTGCGCCGTGCCTCGCTGGCGGCGCTGCGCAAGGAGGTCGAGCCGGTCGAGTCCTCCGCACTCGCGCGCTTCATGCCGAGCTGGCAGGGCGTCGATCGCCATCCGCCCGCCGGCGCGGGCATCGACCGCCTGCGCGACGTGCTCGTGCCGCTGCAGGGCCTCGCGCTGCCGGCCGAGCTGTGGGAGCGCGAGGTGCTGCCGCGACGCATCGGCGCCTACTCGCCGTCGTGGATGGACCAGCTCTGTGCCTCCGGTGAGGTCGTCTGGCTCGGCGCCGGTGCGCTCGGGCGTTCGGGACGGGTCGCGCTCTACTTTCGTGACGACGTCGCGCTGCTGGCGGGGGCACCCACCTCGACCCTGGGGGAGTTTTCGGCCGCCACGACCGAAAAGTCCCCCAGCGTCGGAGACGAGCACCAGTTGCATGCCACGCTGCGCGAGCGACTCGGTCGCGGTGCCGCGTTCTTCACCGATCTGCTCGTCGACGTCGGCGCTGAGATCCACGCGAGCGTGCTGCAGGAGGCGCTCTGGGATCTGGTCTGGGCCGGCGAGGTCACCAACGACGCGTTCGCGCCGCTGCGGGCTCAGCGGCTCACCGTGGCCTCCACTCAGGCTGGGGGCCAGCGGGCCACCAGCCGTAGGAATCGCTTCTCGGCAAGGAGGCGCGGTGGTGCGGTCGCACAGGTGCAGGGCCGCTGGTCGCTGACCGCGGGGCTGCTGGCGAGCGACGCCGATCCGCCCGCGCGCCGCCGCGCGAAGGCCGAGCTGCTGCTCGAGCGCTACGGCGTGCTCACGCGCGAGCAGGTGCTCGCCGAGGGCGTGCCCGGCGGCTTCTCGGGGATCTACTCGGAGCTGACGCAGCTCGAGGTGCTCGGCATCGCACGCCGCGGCTACTTCGTCGAGGGGCTCGGCGGCGCCCAGTTCGCCGTCCCCGGCGCGGTCGAGCGCCTGCGTGAGCGCCAGAGCGGGATCGAGCAGGCCGTCGTGCTCAGCGCCGTCGACCCGGCGCAGCCCTACGGCGCCGCGCTGCAGTGGCCCAGGCGACCGGGCGCGAAGTCGCCTGCGCGCGTGGCCGGCGCCCAGGTGGTGTTCGTCGGTGGCGAGCCGGTGCTCTACCTCGAGCGCGGCGGCAAGGGCCTGCAGACACTCGTCGCCGGCGACGATCCGCTTGGCGCAGAGCGGCTCGAGCTGGCGCTGGCGGCCCTGTCGGAGCACGTCCGCGGGGGACGCGGCGCGATCCGCAAGCTCGCGCTCGAGCGTGTCGACGGCGAGCCCGCGATCTCCTCGTCGCTCGGCCCGCAGCTGCGCGCCCACGGCTTCCAAGAGGGCCCGCGCCGCCTGACGCTCAGTGCCTGAGGGCGACACGATCCTGTGGGCCGCGACGCGCATGCGGCCGGTGCTCGAGGGGCGCGAGGTCGAGGTCACGCACACGCACCCGCGCTTCGGCAAGGACGGCTGGCAGCAGCGGCTCAGTGGCCACACGGTCAGGTCGATCGAGACCCACGGCAAGAACCTGTTCGTCGTCTTCGACAACGATCTGCTGCTGCACTCGCACCTGCGCATGACCGGCGTCTGGGACGTGCGCCCGGTCGGCGGGCGCTGGCGCCGCGCGCCGAGTCGCGCCTGGCTGGTGCTGCGCGCCGCCGGGAACGAGGTGGTCCAGTACGACGGCCCGGTGCTCGAGCTGATTACCGCCGGACGGCGGCGTTTCGACCAGCGCCTCGCGGCACTCGGCCCCGATGTGCTCGCCGACCGGTTCGACGCGGCTGAATTCGTCAAGCGCCTGCGTTCGACCGATCAGCAGCGCCCGCTTGGCGACGCGCTGCTCGACCAGCGGATCCTCGCCGGGATCGGCAACATCTGGAAGGCGGAGAGCTGCTGGGAGGCGCAGCTCGATCCCTGGCGACCGCTCGCGTCGCTGAGCGACCCGCAGGCGGTCGCGTTGGTCGAGGGCATCCGCCCACGCATGCTGATCTCCGGCACCGAGGGTCATCGCGCGGTGCGCTCGCGCATCTACCGCCACGTCGGTGAGCCCTGCCCGCGCTGCGGCGCGGCGATCGTCGCTCGAGGTCAGGGCGACGCGAATCGCACCACCTATTGGTGCCCCGGCTGCCAGCGCTGAAAATAGTCGTGTGATGAAGCCACACCGGCGGCGTAGTACGGGTGTGAAGCTTGCCGTTGCAACCCGCCCATCGGAGACCGAGAGCGACAGCTGGGAGCGCTTCGAGGTGCTCTACCGCTCGAGTCGCGACGACCTCTACGCCTATGTGCTGACGCTGCTGCGCGACCGCGCCGCGGCCGAGGATGTCACGGCGGTCGCGTTCGAGCGCGCCTACCGCCGCCGCCGCACGTTCGACCGCCACCGCGGCGACGAGCGCGGCTGGCTGTTCGGGATCGCCCGCAACGCCGCGCTCGACGAGCTCCGGCGCCGGCGCCGCACCGCGACGCTGGTGGTCGAGCCCGAGGATCTCTCCGAGCACGCGACCGGCGACGACACCGATGACGTTGTGCGCCGCGCGGCGGTGCGCGAGGCGCTGGCCTCGCTGGCTCCGCGGGAGCGCGAGCTGATCGCCTTGAAATTCCATGCCGGCCTGAGCAACGCGGAGCTCGCCTCCGTGCTCGGCGTCAGCGAGTCCAACGCCGGCACGCTGCTGCACCGCGCCGTTCAGAAGCTGAGGAGGGCTGTCAATGCGCCCGTTTGACGAGATCCCGTTCGAGGAGTCCGACTACTCCGACGTCGCACTGTTGGTCGCGAGCGTGCGCGAGTGGCCGGCCGATGATTTCGCACACGGTCTCGACGCGCGCGTGGCGCGGCGATTCGGCCCCGAGGCGCGATCCGGCGGTCGCGTGCCCCGGACTCGGCTGCCCCGCTGGGCAGCCGGACCGGCCGTCGCGCTGGTGGCGGGCGTGGTCGCGGCGGTGGTGGTGCTGTCGGGTGGTGGCGGCAACCGGGCCACGTTCAACGGTCCGGTGGGCTTCACCTCCACGACTAGCTCGGGCTCTGGCCTGGTCACGCATGCCCTCCACAACGGGCGGACCCCCGCGCCCAGCGAGATGGAACCGACCGTCGAACCGTCCTCAACTTCAACAACCTCCGCTGCGTCAGGCGCTGCCGGGATCGGGTCGGCCGGGACGCCGACGGAGTACTCGGGGCATTCAGCGATCAGCGGCGCCGCGGCGCTCTCGACGACCGCGGTCGCTCCCGGCGCCAAGCAGATCCGCTCGGCACAGCTCGACCTGACGACCCAGAACGCACGGGTGAATCAGGTCGCACAGGAGATCTTCGGCGTCGTCGGCGCCGTGCACGGGACCGTGCTGAGCTCGCATATCACGACCGCCACACGCGGTTCAGGCGGCGGCTACGCGTCGTTCTCGCTGAGCGTCCCGACCGGCAGCCTGCAGAACGCGATGACCGAGCTCTCGCGCCTGCACTACGTCGCCGTCGTCTCGAGTGACAACTCGAGCCAGAACGTCAGCCACCAGTACAACAGCGACCAGCGTCAGTTGAGTGACGCCAAGGCACTGCGCAGCTCGCTGCTCAAGCAGCTCGCCGCGGCAACGACCGATCAGCAGGTCGACAGCATCAAGGCGCAGCTGAAGCTCGCCGAGCAGCAGATCAACAGCTGGCAATCGACGCTCGGCTCGCTGCAGCACCGCATCAGCTACAGCAACCTCAGCGTGCAGGTCAATCAGAACGGCCTACCGGTCGTACCGGTCAAGAAGCAGCACTCGACCAGTGGCTTCACGATCGGCCATGCCGGGCACGACGCACTGCGCGTGCTCGTCGTATCCGCCGGCGTCGCGCTGATCACGCTCGCGGTGCTGATCCCGGTCGGCCTGGTCGCGGCGCTGCTGATGTGGCTATGGGTGTGGCTCCGTCAGCGGCGCCGCGAGCAGGCCCTCGACGTCGCAAGCTGAGCGGCTATAGGCTCCCGCTATGCGGGAGCCGACATACGCCGAACGACCCGCGGACGGCGAGGCGGATGGGCGCCAGTTCGATGAGCTCGCGATCGGCCGGGCAATCCAGTGGATCGCGGGAGCGCTGTGATGAATCCCGAGCCCACCGACACCGCGGACCGCATCGCGCTGCTGCGTCACGTCAGCGTGTTCGCGGGTCTGTCCGAGGAGGACCTGTCGGCGATCGCCGAGGTGTCGGTCTCGCGCCGCTACGGCGCCGGCGAGGTCGTGTTCCGCGAGGGCGACGGCGGTGACACGTGCTACATCGTGCGCTCGGGTCTGGCGCGGGCCGTACGCCAGCATTCCGACGGGCGCTCGATCACGCTCTCGCACTTCGCCGCGGGCGACATCTTCGGCGAGCTCGCGATGTTCGACGAGGAGCCGCGATCGGCGACCGTCGACGTGATCGAGGAGGTCGAGGTCGTCGCAATTCCGGGACGCGACATGCAGCGCCTGATGGGCGAGCATCCGGGGATAGCGGTCAAGCTCAACGCCGCGCTCGCACAGCGGCTGCGCGCGACCAACGAGCGGCTCGCGCGCCAGTCGTTCCAGACCGTTCAGAGTCGAGTCGCGGCGGTGCTCGCGCAGATGGTCGCGGCAGCGCGTGGTGACGGCGCCGGCGACGGCGACGTGGTGGTGGCGCTGACCCAGGCTGACCTGGCAAAGTTGGCTGGCTCCTCGCGCGAGTCGGCAAGCCGGTTCCTGGCGACGTTGGAGCGCTCGGGAGTGATAACGCAGGGGCGTGGCCGCCTGACGGTGCACGACCCGGCCGCGCTGGAGGGATATGTCTACTGAACCGTCACACGACAGAGAATCTGAGCCCGAGTTCTCGGCCGGCGGTGTCGTGGTGCGCGGCGCCGACGTCGTCGTGATCGTGCCGACACGGCGCGGGCCCGGCGGCGTCAAGGTGCTGGGACTGCCCAAGGGGCATCCCGAGGGCCGTGAGTCCGCGGCCGAGGGTGCGCTGCGCGAGGTACGTGAGGAGGCCGGCGTGTCCGGTGACGTGCTCGAGTCACTCGGGGTCGTCGAATACAGCTACGAGCGCAAGCACAGAAGGATCGCCAAGCAGGTCGAGTTCTTCCTGATCGAGTACCGCGAGGGTGACCCCGCCGACCACGACCACGAGGTCGAGCAGGCACGCTGGATGCCGCTCGCCGAGGCCGTGACCGCGCTGACATATCCGGGTGAACGCGAGATCGTCTCACGCGCCCTGTCGCGGCGGGCCGCTGAACGGTAGGCTGCTCGACGTGCGCGTGCTCAACTTCTACTCGTCAGTGTTCGCCGATCAGCTGCGGCGAGGGCGCAAGACGGCCACGATCCGCCTCGGCGACAAGTCTCACAAGTACCGCAAGAATGACTGCGTGGTGGTCACGATCGGCTACCAGCACTCGCCCCGCGAGAAGATCTTCAACGCCGTGATCGACCAGGTCGAGGTGAAGCGTGTGCAGGAGCTCTCACCCCGGGACATCGAGCACGACAACCCCGAGTTCCGTCGTGTCGACGAGATGGTCCACTTCCTCGAGCAAATCTACGGACGCAAGGTCACGCTCGAGGACACGGTCACGGTCGTGCGCTTTTCGCAGATCATCGAGAATCCGCCGGAGCTGCGTGACCGCATCCACGGTCTCGGCGGCGCCAACAACTAGCTGTCCCGTCGCCGCCGCGCCGGATCAGCGGATCGCGATCAGCTCGACACGATCGCCGTCCGGCATCAGGCGCGAAGCTCTTGGCACTCTTCACACGAGAGTGCCAATTCGGGCGAAAAACGAGCTATAGTGCGCTCCGGTTGGCACTCGGCTACTGAGAGTGCCAAATGAGGTTGCCCTCCCGACTGGGGCGGCGGCCCTAAGCATCAAACTCAAGGGATTCAACCCGGAGGCTAGATAGATGGCTCTTAAGCTCAAGCCCCTTGGCGACCGCCTGATCGTTCGTGCGATCGAGGAGGAGGAGACGACTGCCAGCGGCATCGTGCTCCCCGACACCGCCAAGGAGAAGCCCCAGAAGGGCAAGGTCCTCGCCGTCGGCGACGGCAAGATCAACGAGGAGACCGGCAAGCGCACGCCGCTCGACGTCGAGGTTGGCGACGAGGTCCTCTACAGCAAGTACGGCGGCACGGAGATCAAGGTCGAGGGCGAAGAGCTGCTCGTCCTGCGCGAGTCCGACGTGCTGGCCAAGGTCCAGTAAGACCAACCTCTTTTAGGAGAACCAGAGACACATGGCTCATAAGGAACTGAAGTACGAGGCCGACGCGCGCAACGCGCTGCAGGCCGGCGTCGACGCTGTCGCCAACGCGGTCAAGGTCACGCTCGGCCCCAAGGGCCGCTACGTCGTGATCGACAAGAAGTTCGGCGCCCCCACGATCACCAACGATGGTGTCACCATCGCTCGTGAGATCGAGGTCGAGGATGTCTTCCAGAACCAGGGCGCTCAGCTCGTCCGCGAGGTCGCGACCGCGACCAACGATGTCGCCGGCGACGGCACCACCACCGCGACCGTGCTCGCCCAGGCGATCGTCCGCCAGGGTCTGAAGAACGTCGCTGCCGGCGCCAACCCGCTCGCGCTCAAGCGCGGCATCGAGAAGGCCGTCGAGCAGGTCGTCGATAACATCGCCAAGCAGTCCACCCCGGTTTCGGGCAAGGATCAGATCGCGCGTGTCGCGACGATCTCGGCCGGCGATGAGGAGATCGGCGACGTGATCGCCGACGCGATCGACAAGGTCGGCAAGGACGGCGTCGTGAACGTCGAAGAGGGCCAGACCTTCGGCATGGACCTCGAGTTCACCGAGGGCATGCAGTTCGACAAGGGCTACATCTCGCCCTACATGGTCACCGACCAGGACCGCATGGAAGCAGTCCTCGAGGACCCCTACATCCTGATCGCGAACCAGAAGATCGGCTCCGTCCGTGACATCCTCCCGATCCTCGAGCAGACGATTCAGAGCGGCAAGCCGCTGCTGATCATCTCCGAGGACGTCGAGGGCGAGTCGCTCGCGACGCTGGTCGTCAACAAGCTGCGTGGCACCTTCACCGGTGTTGCCGTGAAGGCCCCGGGCTTCGGCGACCGCCGCAAGCGCATGCTCGAGGACATCGCGATCCTCACCGGTGGCGAGGTCATCACCGAGGAGATGGGCCTCAAGCTCGAGAACACCCAGATCTCGCAGCTCGGCCGTGCCCGCCGCGTGGTCGTCGCCAAGGACACGACGACGATCGTCGACGGTGCCGGCGACACGGCTGCGATCAAGGGTCGCATCAACCAGATCAAGACCGAGGTCGAGAACACCGACTCGGACTTCGATCGTGAGAAGCTCCAGGAGCGCCTCGCGAAGCTGTCCGGCGGTGTCGCGGTCGTCAAGGTCGGCGCCGCCACCGAGACCGAGATGAAGGAAAAGAAGCACCGCGTCGAGGACGCGCTGCAGGCCACCCGCGCCGCCCTCGAGGAGGGCATCGTCGCGGGCGGTGGCACCGCTCTGCTCGTCGCCCAGAAGGCGCTCAACATCGAGATCATCGGCGACGCCGACGAGCAGACGGGCGCGAAGATCGTGCACCGTGCGCTCGAGGAGCCGCTGCGTCAGATCTCGGAGAACGCCGGCCTCGAAGGCTCGGTCGTGGTCAATGACGTCCGCAAGGCCAAGAAGGACCACGGGCTCAACGCGGCCAACGGTGAGATCGTGAACCTCATCTCCGAGGGCATCATCGATCCGGCCATGGTCACCCGCTCGGCGCTGCAGAACGCGGCCTCGATCGCCAAGAACATCCTCACCACCGAGGCGATCATCGCCGAGGTTCCGGAGAAGGATGGCGGCGCTGCCGGCGGCGGTATGCCCGACATGTCGGGGATGATGTAAGAACCATTGCTGGCTGAAGGTGGGGGCGGCCTGGCGGCCGCCCCTTCCCTCTGAGGGCTCGCCGGATGGCGGGCCCTCTTTTTCGTTTTCGTCGGGGGGCCGGTCGACCGCTTCAGGCCGCGAGCGCCGGACGTTGCTCGGGATCGGGCCGGTCTTCGCGCTCGCTCTCGACGGCGACCATCAGCGCCGCCACGACCCGTGGGTCGAGTTGGCTGCCCGCGATCGAGTGCATCTCGGCGGCCGCCCGCTCGAACGGGAGCCGCTTGCGGTACGAGCGGTCGGTCCGCATCGCGTTCCAGGTGTCGCAGGCCGAGATGATCCGCGACTCCAGCGGGATCTGCTCGCCGCCGAGTCCGTCCGGGTAGCCGGCGCCATCCCAGCGCTCGTGATGTGAGCGAACGATCAGGCCGACCTCACGCATGAACCCGCCGACCGTGTCGAGCAGCTTCTGGCCCTCGAGCGTGTGCGTCTTGATGATCGTCCACTCGCGCTCGTCGAGCTTGCCCGGTTTGTTGATGATCTCCTTGGGGATCGCGATCTTGCCGACGTCGTGCAGCAGCGCGCCGAACTCGAGGTTGCGGCGGCGTTCGACGCTGACGCCGAGCAGCGCGGCCACCTCGAGGCACAGGCGGACGACGCCCTTGCTGTGCTCGCCGGTGTAGCCATCGTCGGCCTCGACGACATCACCCAGCACCAGCGCGGTGCCGCGGTAGGCGTCATTGAGCTCGATCAGCTGCGCCAGGCGAACCTTGCGCTCGCGTGCGAACACCGCGAGCAGTCCGAGCAGCGGCAGGATCGCAAGCGGGGCGTAGGGCGCCTGATGGATCTCCTCGGCGACCACCAGACCCACCCCGGTGAGGGCGGCGTCGATCAGATAGACCCAGTTGCCCTCGAGCTGCTCACGCCAGCCGTAATGGTGGGAGATCGAGAAGCGCACGAACGCGGCGAGAAAGTCGACGGCGAACTGCGCGGCGAACGCCGCCACGAGTAGCCACGGGCCCGCGTGCTGCGGGGACCTGCCGGCGATCACGAACACCAGCGCGGGGCCGATCGCGAACCAGGCGTCGCCCACACGTTTGATCAGCCGTGCCGGATGCATCTCCCCCTGCAGCACCCTGGGCAGGAAGGCAAGCACCAACGCGAGCACCACGGCCGCCGGTGCCAGCGCCACGGGCACCGCGAATATCAGCGGTACGTACGCCAGCTGGGTGGCGACCGTGAAACCCCAGGGAAGATCGAACTCGACGAGTGTCGCCAGCGACATCAGCCCGACACAGAGCAGCGCGCGCCAGGGGTGGAACGCCTCCGGGTGGCGGATCACGAGCAGCGCCACGACGGCCGCGATGAAGCCGCCGTCGACGAGCAGTTCGGCGAGCTTTTCGCTGCCGCTCATGCCGGTTCGCGAGAGCTGCAGACTCTCGGCCAGCTGATCCTGCTGCTCGATGTCGGGCGTGAAAGACATTGCCTTTGACTAATCGGCACGCGCGCGAGGGGAGGTTAACCGCCCTGTCCCAAAGCTCGGCGATTTTCAGAACTTTGGGGAAACGAGCGTCCAGATTTTGTCTAGACGCTAAAGCCGCTGACTACAGGTGCCGAATTCACCCCGGTAACACGAAAACTGAAAAGGGCAAACCCAGCGCGAGCTGGAGACGCAAAGCTAGAGGTCTCAAGCCATTTTGAGATAGCTCGGCCGCCAGTGCACACCAAGGATGGTGCGTCACAATGAAGAAGTACCTTTTCAGCTCGAAGACGGTCCTTGCACTCCTGGCGGCAGGCGCGTTTGCAGCTGTTCCGGCTGCTTCTGCATCTGCTGCCACCAACTCCTCGACGATCTTTGCGACGCTGCAGGGCACGAGCGTCCTCGGTCACGAGATTCCCGTGCTCGGAACCCAGGGCTTTGACATCACGCTGCCGATCGGCAGCAATGTGCTTCCCGGGGAGAGCATCGTTTGGAACGCCATCGACTTCACCGTCAGCGGTGATGTCAAGCTCGGGAACCTGGAGATCTTGAATCTCTACATCGATCCGAAGATGGCGCGGTAGCTGGAAGCTTGGACTGCAGTTTGTCCGCGATCTTCAAGTTCGCGGGCGGCGTGGGCGGTCTGGTCGGGGTTGAGACACCGGCCAGGCCCGCCCCGCTAAACCTCACATCCGAACCGCGGCTCGCGCGGCACTGAGCCTGGCGCTAGGCCTCGCGCGGCAGCGCAGGCCGGCGCGCGACCAGCGCGTCGTAGACGCGCAGCGTGCGACGGGCCACCTCGGTCCAGTCGAACCGCAGCACATGCTCACGTGCTTCGGCGATCAGCTGCGCGCGCGCCCGGTCGTCGGTCAGCACCCGTGCGAGCAGCTGCTGCAGCGCGTCGGCGTCATTGCAGGGAAAGCGCAGACCCGCGGTCCCGTCGGCGGGGACCACCTCGCGCAGACCGCCGGTGTCGGCCACGACACACAGGCAGCCCGACGCCATCGCCTCGAGCGCGACCAGCCCGAACGGCTCATAGATCGACGGCACGATGCAGAGGTCGGCAACGCGGTACAGCGAGTGCAGCAGATCATCGCCCGCCCAGCCGAGGAACGAGCCATGGCGCGCGAGTCCGAGCTTGCGCGCCTGGTCCTTGAGCTCGGACTCGGCGGTGCCGCTGCCGGCGACGATGTAGCGCACCCGCTCGCCGGCACGCACGAGTGGGGCGAGCGCGTCGAGCGCGAGGTGAAAGCCCTTCTCGTACACCAGCCGCCCGACCATCAGCACCAGCCGCTCGCCGGGGTCGGCGAAGCGCGCCCGCAGCGCGGCCAGCTCGGGCTCGGGCGCGGCGACCAGGTCGGCTGCGTCGATTCCGTTCGGGATCGACGTGATCCGCGGCGCCGCGACCCCGAAGATCTGCGTCACGTGGCCGGCCATGTAGTCCGAGCAGGTGATCACGTGATCGGCATCGCGAGCCATACGTCGCTCCGCGGCATGGATCTTCGACTGTGGGTGCCTGCCGACCCAGCCCTGGTGACGGCCGTACTCGGTGGCATGCACGGTTACCAGCCACGGCATCCCGGCCGCCCGCGCGACCTGCCGCGCCGCGGCGGCGACGAGCCAGTCGTGCGAGTGCACGAGGTCGAACTCGAGCGTCTGTGTGAGCTCGTCGCCGAGCCGCGCCATGTCGCGGTTCATGCGCCTGACCCAGCGCAGGAACTGCTCGACGTCGCGCGGGAACTGCGGATGCGTGACGCGATGCACCTGGACTCCGTGACGAGCCTCAAGCGCCGGCAGCTGTCCGCCGCCGCGGGTCAGGACATGCACCTCGGCGCCGGCCGCCGTGAGCCGCTCGGACAGCTTGCGAACGTGGCGCCCGAGGCCGCCTTCGATCACAGGCGGGTACTCCCACGAGAACACCAGCACGCGCATCGCCGTGGCTTTAGCTCTCGAGACTCGAGAGCGGGCGCGGGGGTGACCCGACGTACTTGGCGCTCGGACGAATCATGCGTCCCTCGCGTTTCTGCTCGAGGATGTGCGCCGACCAGCCGGCAACGCGCGCACAGCCGAACATCGGCGTGTAGAGCTCAGCCGGGACCTCGGCGAAGTCGAGCACCACCGCCGCCCAGAACTCGATGTTGGTGGCGAGGATTCGTTCCGGCCGGCGCGCCTGCAGCTCGGCCAGGGCGGCGCGCTCGAGTTCCTCGGCCAGTTCGATCCGCGGCGCGTCGAGCTCGTGCATGATCCGCCGCAGCACCCGCGCACGTGGATCCTCGGCGCGATACACGCGGTGCCCGAAGCCCATGATCCGTTCACCGCGATCGAGCTTCTGCTTGACCCAGCTGCTCGCATTGCCGGCGGCGTCGACCTCATCGAGCATCTGCAGCACACGCGCCGGGGCGCCCCCGTGCAACGGCCCGGAGAGCGCGCCGACGGCGGCGGAGAGCGCCGCCGCCACGTCGGCACCGGTCGAGGTGATCACACGCGCCGTGAAGGTCGACGAGCTCACGCCATGCTCGGCGGCGGCCGTCCAGTAGGCGTCGATCGCGCGCACGTGGCGCGGATCGGCCTCGCCGCGCCAGCGCAGCAGAAAGCGCTCGGCGATCGATTGCGACGCGTCGATCTCACGCTGCGCCACGGGCGGCTTGCCGAAACCGCGGGCTGACTGGGCGACGAACGAGAGCGCCATCACCGACGCCAGCGCGAGGTTGTCCCGCGCCTGCGCGTCGTCGATGTCGAGCACCGGCTTGAAGCCCCACTGGGGGCCGAGTGCGGCGAGCGCGGCCTGCATGTCCGCGCGCGGGTCTCCCGAGCGGAAGCCCAGGGGGTAGGGAGCGGCCGGCTGCAGGCCGGGCAGCAGGCTGTCGTCGACGAGCAGACCCCAGACCTGCTCGAACGGCACCCTGCCGACCAGTTCCTCGATGTCGACGCCGCGGTAGCGCAGCGCATCGCCATCGCGGTCGGGCTCGGCGATCTCCGTCGCGAAGGCGACGATGCCTTCAAGGCCTGACTGAACTTCGTCGTAGACGGGCATCAACTCATTGTTCACTAAACTCCGCGCTGCTTCGCCAGGAACCCCGCAGAGAGGACTAAGAACCAGATGGCCTACGTGATCGCCGAGCCGTGCATCGGGACCAAGGACAACTCATGTGTTGAGGTGTGTCCGGTCGACTGCATCCACCCGACGCCGGACGAGCCCGATTACGACTCCGTCGAGATGCTCTACATCGACGCCGAGGAGTGCATCGACTGCGATGCCTGCGTCGAGGCCTGCCCGGTTGATGCCTGCTTCGCGGAGGACCAGCTGCCCGATGAGTGGCAGAAGTTCACCGTGATCAACGCCGAGTACTACCGCAACCGTTAGTCCTGGCCTGGCGCGCGCCTGCCTGTCGCGCCGGCGCCGCATCCCCCGCAGCCGTGACTTCGGCTCGCCTGCTCGCTTCTGCGCGCATTTACTTCCATATGCGGATGTAGACGCGCGTAGAAAACGTCGCAGCACGCTCCGGTGCCCGTCCGCCCGCGGCCGCCCGCCCACTCGCCCGGCGCCCGCCCGCCTGGCCCCGCCCCGCCCGGTGGCCCGCCCCGCCCGGTGGCCCGCCCCGCCCCGCCCACCCGCCCGGCCGGCGCCCCGCCCCGCCCGCGACTCCACGCGTTTGACATATACAGTTGAACGGTATATGTTGTCCGCATGGCTAAACGAGGCATGCAGGAGGCGACGTTCCTGATCCTCACGGCGCTCGCCGGGGGGGCTCAGCACGGCTACGGAATCATCGCCGACGTCGAGCAGATCTCCGGCGAGCGCGTGCGGCTCAAGGCCGGAACCCTCTACGCGGCGCTCGATCGTCTGCGTGACGACGGGCTGATCGAGATCGACCGTGAGGAGATCGTCGACAGCCGCCTGCGGCGCTACTACCGGCTGACGGCCGGTGGCACCGCCACGCTCGGCGACGAGGCACAGCGTCTCAGCGCGCACGTGCAGGCCGCGCTTTCAAGACTGCAGGTAACGGGAAGGATTGCGACATGACCGACTCGAACGCAAGGCTCGAACGGCGCTACCGCCGGCTCCTGGGCCTATACCCGCGCAGCTACCGCGAGCAGCATGGCGAGGACCTGCTCGGTGTGCTGATGACCGATTCAGACCGCGGCGCCGGCGGCGGCAGCCGAACCCGGCTCGCCGCGGCGCTTGATCTGGTGCGCAACGCGTTCCTCGTCCACACGCGTTACTGGTGGGAGATGCGGACCGCGACCGAACGCGGCAGCTTTCCTGTGCGCCACCCGCTGGTCGTGATCCGGGTGCGCCTCGCGGTCGCCGTGTGGCTCTGTGTCGTCACGACCGTACTGTGCGCCGAGGGCCAGTGGTGGGGCCTGGCGATTCTGGTGTTCGTCGTCATCCACCTGGTGCTCGCGGGCCGCACAGCCAAGCGCTACCGCACCCGCTGACATCCGCCACGGACGCTAGGGATGTTCTGTGCGGTTTCCTGCTCAGTAGATCCCACGCTAGGCCATCGGCAGTGACATGCCGACCGGCTTGACCGCGGTTGCGGCCACAGTGGGCTCGGCCGCCATCATCGGCAGCGCGACCGGCGTCATCGCGATCAGCCGCGCGGCAATCGCGCTGATCGCCTGCGCCGCGGCGTCGGAAGGGTTGGCGAGCACGACCGGCAGCCCGCCGTCGGACTGCTCGCGCAGCGCCATCGTCAGCGGCACCTGACCGAGCAGTGGCACGTCGAGCTCCTCGGCCAGCAGCTGCCCGCCACCGGAGCCGAAGATCGCAAACGACTCGCCGCCGGGCGTCGTGAAGCCGGCCATGTTCTCGATCACCCCGGCGATCTCGAGCTTGAGCTTGCCGGCCATGTCGGCCGAGCGCCTGGCGACCTTCTGCGCGACCGCCTGCGGCGTCGTCACGATCAGGAACTTGGCCTCCGGCAACAGCTGCGACAAAGTCATCGAGACGTCGCCGGTGCCGGGCGGAAGGTCGATCAGCAGGTAGTCGAGCGCGCCCCATTCGACGTCCTCGAGGAACTGCTGGAGCGCCTTGTGCAGCATCGGGCCGCGCCACACGACGGCCGCGTCCTGCTCGATGAAGAAGCCGATCGAGACGACCCTGACGCCATCGGCGCCGTCAAGCGGCATGATCTTGCGCGAAGCATTGACCTTCGCGCGCTCACCGCTGAGCCCGAACATGCGCGGCTGCGAGTAGCCCCAGACATCGGCGTCCATCACGCCGACCTGCTTGCCGGCGGCGGCCAGCGCCGCGGCCAGGTTGGCGGTCACCGAAGACTTGCCGACGCCGCCCTTGCCCGAGCCGACGCAGATCACGTTCGCGACCTGCGCGAGTGCGCCCTCGGGCAGCGAGCCGCGCCCGAGCTTCGTCCGCAGCGACTGCTTCTCGCTGTCGGACAGGACGTCGAAGCTGATGTTCACGCCGACGACGCCGTCGAGCTTGCGAATCGCCTCGTCGACGCCGTTCTGGAAGTGGTCACGGATCGGGCAGCCGGGAGTCGTCAGCGAAACGGTCACGTCGACGACCCCGTTCGGGTGTACGTCGATCGAGCGAACCATCTCCAGCGTGACGATGTCCTTGTGCAGTTCTGGGTCGATGACTTCGCGCAGCGCCTCGGTCACCTGATCTCTGGTAGGCATACGCCCATGGTACTTTCCCGCGTCATGGGGTCTGAGGGGACACTCGAGATCGCGCCGGTCAACGGCCGCGCGGACCTGAAGGCCTTCATCGGCCTGCCCTACCGTCTGCACGCCGGCACGCCCTGGATTCCGCCGCTCAAGCTCGAGCGCCACGCGTATCTGAACCGCACGCTCAACCCGTTCTTCAAGCATGGCGATGCCCAGTTGTTCCTGGCTCGCCGCGGCGGTCGCGTCGTCGGCCGCATCAGCGCTCAGTACGACAGGAACTTCAACAGCTTCCACGACAACCGCTGGGGGTTCTTCGGCTTCCTCGACTTCGAGGACGACCAGGAGGTCGTCGACGGCCTGCTCGCCGCCGCCGCCGACTGGCTCAGACAACAGCGCCGCGATCGCATGATCGGTCCCTTCGACCTGATCATCAACGAGGAGTGCGGGGTGCTGATCGACGGCTTCGAGATCGAACCGATGATCCGCCAGCCCTGGCATCCGCGTCGCTATCAAGCCAAGCTCGAGGCCGCGGGGCTCGCCAAGGCCATGGACGTGTTCCACTGGAACCTGCGGCTCGACGACCGTGACACGCGCATGCTCGAGGCGTTGCCGCGGATCGCGCAGCGCTCGCACGAGCGCCACGGAATCAGCATCCGCAAGATGTCGTTCTGGAAGCTCGGCCGCGACCTCAAGGAGTTCCAGAAGATCTACAACGCCGCCTGGTCCAAGAACTGGGGGTTCTCACCCTACGACGACCACGACCTCGCCGACCTTGCGATCAACTACCGCCTGATCTTCGACAAGCGCTGGTT
Organism: Solirubrobacteraceae bacterium; assembly: GCA_036269095.1. Classification (GTDB taxonomy): domain Bacteria; phylum Actinomycetota; class Thermoleophilia; order Solirubrobacterales; family Solirubrobacteraceae; genus Palsa-465. The sequence goes on along the minus strand of DATASU010000012.1, from coordinate 29,662 downwards.
CATGCTCGCCGAGAACGACAAGGAGGTCGTGGCGGCGGCGATCACGATCCCCGACATCAACCAGGTGCTGAAGAAGATGAAGGGCCGGCTGCTGCCGCTGGGCTGGTGGCATTACCTCAACCGCAGGCGCATCATCACGCGCTGCCGCGTCGGCTTTCTCGGCGTGCTGCCCGAGTACCAGCACACCGGCGTCGCCGCGCAGCTCTACATGGAGAACTTCGACATGGCGGCCGCGTCCCAGATCAAGTGGGGCGAGCCCGGCTGGATCCTCGAGACCAACCACAGCATGAACCGCGGTCTCGAGGCGATGGGCGGCCGCGTCTCCAAGCGCATGCGCATCTACGAGCGGCTGCTCGAGGACGGTGCCGTGCCGGCCGCGCCGCCGGCCGACGTGCAGCGCTACGACCCGTCGGAGCCTGCGGTCGAGTGACGGCGCGGAGCCGGCCCCGCTGGGCCGGCTCCGCTAACTCGGGCGTTCAGTACTTCGGCTTCAGCGCCTTGGGCGTGAACGGCTTGATCGCCGCGTTGCCCTTGAACGCGACGGTGACCTTGAGCTTGCCGTGGCGCTTGAGGTGCTTTGCCCTGAATCTCGCGCTCCAGGTGCACCGCGCGCTGACCTTCGCGGTGGCCGCCCCGACCTTCCTGCGGCCCCTCCTGGCGGTCACGGTGATCTTGCCGGAGCATCCCTGCGTGGCGCTCACGCCGGCGGGGAGCTTGAGCTTGCCGGTGAGCGTGTAGCGGTGATGCTTGCCGCGCTTGATCTTGGTGCCGAGACTCGTGGCCGTCTGCTTCGCGACCGTGACCGACGCGGTCCGCGTCGTGGTCAGGCCATCGGCGTCGGTCGCGACGGCCGTGATCGTGTTGGCGCCGACCGGCAGGTCGACGCTGTCGCTGAACGCCCCGCCACTGCCGAGCGTGACGTCTGTGCCGTCGACTGTCAGTGACGTGATCCCGGCGCTGTCGGTGGTGGTGCCGCTGATCGTGGTCTGCGGGATGGCGAGCGTCGCACCATCGGACGGGGCGCTGATCGTCAGTGCCGGGTTGAAGCCCGCGAGCGCCTGCTGCGCCAGTGTCTTGACGTCGCTCAGTGCGAAGTCCTGCACGTAGGCGAACCGCAGCACGGCGCTGCCGCCGGCCGGGACCGAGACGCTGTAGGGCATGTAGAACTCGTCGCGTCCCGACGTCTGCGCGTACGTCGTGACCGCCGCGCCGCTGGGTGCCCTGGCATAGACGATCGCCGCCTGGGGGTCTGTCCCGTCGCCGGAATCGGGCGTCTGCGCATCGCTCTTCAGGTAGATCGCATTGGCTCCGCCTGGGAACGCGACCGTTTGTGCGATGACCGGGCTGGCGAACCCACCGGCCCCGGGGAAGTCGACCGCCGCGCCACCCCCATGCACGCCGAAATTCTGGTCGTAGTCCACGGTCACGGCGTGGGCCCGCCCATCCGTGGATCTGAAGACGTCGGTCTGGAATGCCTCGAGTCCGTTGTCGGCTGTCCTCCAGGTGCGGTCGAGTTCGACGCCGGTCGCACCGAGGCTGGTCGGTTCATTCTGGGAGCCGTATCCGCAGTGCGGGGTGCAGAGCATCACCGGCTCGTTGTCCTGGATCGTCAGCACGCCGTTCGCGTAGCTGTCGGTGATCGCGACCGGCTGCCAGCCCGGCAGCCCCGGAAGGTCGACGCCGTAGGTGTCCGCGAGCGCGCCGTCGTGGCCGTCCACCTCGATCCCGTTGGGCGTCGCCGTCGTGGTGTTCTCGATGTCATACGAATCGAAGATCGCGCCGTTGCAATCGAACATTCCCGTGGACGAGGTCATCGCGGCGTTGTTCAGATACAGCTTGCTGAAGGTGAGGCCGCAGCTGGCATCGGAGTCGAACCCAAGCAGCCCGGTGGTCGTGCCGCTGCCGATCGCGACGAAGTTGGCGAAATAGTCCAGCTGCTGCTCGCTCAGCTGAGGGCTGTAGTCGGTTCCGTAGAAGGTGTCATCGCTGATCGCGACGTCGGGCCCGGTGAACGGGCTCGAGACACCCGGGTCGGCCGGGGTGGTGCCGGCCGGCACCGCACGCATCACGCATGGATCGAGCTCACCACCGACCGTGACGTTGAACAGCGTCGCCTGCGTGACGGCCACCGAGAACGTCCCGTTCGCAGGCGTCACGCTCGTCGCGAGCTTGAGCACGTGCCCGCTCGAGTCGACGCAGTCGAGGTCGATATTGCCGGTTCCGGTGACCGATCCCGTGAGCGTCAACGCCGTCGCCGTCGATGTGCCCTCTGTCTGGTCGACGAAGAAGCTGGAGTCATTGGCCGGTGAGGTGATCGCCGACGCGGTCACCGCGGCGGACGCCCCCGATGGCGACAGCAGGCCGGCGGAGCACAGCGCTCCTGCGACGGCGAGCCCCAAACGAACACGCGGCATCAAAGCCCGCATAGGTCCCCCCTTGTAGTGGTCATGGACCACACCGGCCCCCGGTCGGCCCACGCCGAACGCTACGCGCTCGGGGCGCACGGTGCAACAGCGGCGGCGCCTCCGGGTGTCTATACACCACAGGTATACGCATGGTGTATAGTAGAACCATGTCCGTCACCAAGACCTTTCTCGGCCTGCTTGAAGGCGGGGCGTCACACGGCTACGACCTCAAGCACGAATACGACACCTACTTCGGCATCGACCGGCCCGTGGCCTACGGGCAGGTGTATGCGACCCTCGCGCGGCTGCTGAAGGGCGGGCTGGTCACGGTCGATGCGGTCGAGCCCGGCGAGGGACCCGAGCGTAAGCGGTACGCGATCACCGAGGCCGGCGTGGCCGACGTCGAGGGCTGGCTCGCGCGGCCTGAGCCGCCGGAGACCTACCTGCAGAACGTGCTCTACGCGAAGGTGATCCTGGCGCTGCGCAGCGGCCGTTCGGCGACCGACGTGCTCGACGCCCAGCGCGGTCAGCATCTGCAGGCGATGCGCGAGCTGACCCGGCGCAAGGTTGGCGGAGACCTCGCCGATCAGCTGATCTGTGACCACGCGCTGTTTCACCTCGAGGCCGATCTGCGCTGGCTCGAACTGACCGCCGCGCGACTCGATGAGCTCGCCGGCCAGGTGGCGGTATGAGCAGCGCACACGCCAAGGCGGGCGGCGCCGAGGACCAGCAGCACTCCGACCGGTCCCTGCTCGCCTGCCACGAGCTGGTCAAGAGCTTCGGCGCGACGGCCGCGCTCAACGGCGCGTCACTCGAGCTTGCGGCCGGTGAGATCGTCGCGGTGATGGGACCGTCGGGCTCGGGCAAGTCGACGCTGCTGCACTGCGCCGCCGGCATCCTCTCACCCGACGCCGGCGAGGTGATCTTCGATGGTGAATCCGTCGGTGGGCAGTCCGACGCCCGCCGCAGCGAACTGCGCCGCACCCAGTTCGGCTTCGTATTCCAATTCGGACGGCTCGTGCCCGAGCTCAGCTGCGGTGAGAACGTCTCGCTGCCTCTGCGCCTGGGTGGCGCGCGCAGGGCTGAGGCGGCGAGCCGTGCGCGCGAGTGGCTCGAGCGACTGGAGGTCGCGGACGTTGCCTCCAAGGTTCCCGGTGAGGTCTCCGGCGGGCAGGGGCAGCGCGTCGCCGTTGCCCGGGCGCTCGTCACCCGCCCGCGTGTCGTCTTCGCCGATGAGCCGACCGGTGCGCTTGACTCGCTCAACGGCGAGCGCGTGATGCAGCTGCTGACCGCGGCGGCCCGCGAGACCGCGGCCGCGGTGGTGCTGGTGACGCACGAGCCACGCGTTGCGGCCTACGCCGACCGTGAGGTCATGGTTCGCGACGGTCGCACCCGAGCGAGCTGATGCGCCGGACCCTGACCGACCTCTGGCTGGGCGCGCGTCTGGCAGCGACCGGTGGCGCCGACTCGCAGCTGCGCGCGGCGCTCACCGCACTCGGTGTCGCGTTCGGCGTCGCGCTGCTGCTCTTCGGCGCGTCGGTTCCGACGATGCTGAGTGCGCACAACGCACGTCTGCAAGCACGTGTTCCCGAGTTCGGCACGCAGCCGGCCCACCGCGCCCGGCTGCTCCTCGATTCGTTTGGCACGAACTTCCACGGAGCCGATGTCAGCATCGTCGCGCTGCAACGCACCGGTTCGCACCCGCCGCTGCCGCCCGGTCTGAGCCGCATCCCGCGACCGGGCACGATGCTCGTCTCGCCGGCGCTCGAGCGGCTGCTGCGCTCACGTGACGGTGGTGAGCTCCGTGACCGGCTGCACGCCCGCGTGGTCGGCACGATCGGCGACGCCGGCCTGACCGGGCCGGCCGAGCTGTTCGCCTACGTCGGCGCCACCGGTCTCGCCGCGCACGGCGCCACCGCCGTCGCGAGCTTCGGCTCCCACGGCTCGGGAGACACCAACAGCCCACTGATCACATTGCTCGTGATCCTGATGGTTGTCGCGCTGCTGCTCCCGATCGGCGTGTTTGTCGCCACCGCCGGCCGCTTCGGCTCCGAGCAGCGCAACGCACGGCTGGCCGCGCTCAGGCTGCTCGGGCTCGAGCGCGCCGGCACCGCGCGAGTGGCCGCCGGTGAGGCGCTGTTCGGATCGCTGATCGGGGTGGTCGCCGGCATCGTCGGCTTCGTTCTGATCCTGCGCCCGATCGTTCCGCGGACCGACATCGCCGGCATCAGCGTCTTCACCCGGGACGTGCATCCGTCGGTCGTACTTGCCGCCCTCGCGCTGATTCTGGTGCCGGTGGCAGCCGTCGCCTTCGCCCTGCTGGCGATGCGCCAGGTCGCGATCGAACCGCTCGGCGTCAGCCGCCGCGGCCGGCCACCGCGGCGGCGGCTGGTCTGGAGGTTGTGCACTCCGGCGCTCGGCTTCGTGTTGCTCGCCGGCTTGATCGGCTCGAGCGATCGCCTGTCGTCAACCGGCGGCGAGACCGAGGCCGCGGCCGGGATCGTGCTGGTGCTGATCGGAGTCTGCGCGCTGCTGCCGTGGCTGGTCGAGGCGGCGGTCGTCCGCGCCGACGGCGGGTCGGTCGCCTGGCTGTTGGCCGTCAGGCGTCTGCGCCTCGACCACGGTACCTCGGGCCGGGTGGTCGGTGCGATCGGCCTGGCTGTGGCCGGCGCCATCGCCCTGCAGACGGTGTTCGCCGGGGCGGAGCGCGGTCGCGACGTGACGCCCGCCGCGCTGCGCGGGCTCGTGCTCGTCACCGAGCTGAAACCGCGCGGCTCCGATCCCGCGGGCTCGGTGAAGCGACGGCTGGGTCGCGTCGCCGGCGTGCGCGACGTGATCGTCACCGCAAGCGCCCAGCGGGACCTGCCGGTCGGCATCGCGTCCTGCGCGACGATCACCGAGCTCACCGCGGCCCGCGGCTGCGGCGCCGATTCGTCCTACCTGGTCAACGGGCTCGGCGGCCGCTACCGCCCGGATCAGAGGATCCGCGTGAACGGCCGCACGCTGCGTATCCCCGCGAATGCCACGCGCGTCAACGTCCGCCCCGGCTTCAGCAACATCGACGGCTTTCTGGGCCTCGCGCCGCTGCTGACCACGCCGGACGCGGCAGCGGGTCTCGGGCTCAGGACGACGATGCTGTCGGTTGCGCTGCGCGTGAGCTCCGCCGGAAGCGATGAGGATCAGCTGTGGGACGCGCTCGGCGAGCTTGACCCGCTGGCGCAGGTGACGATGGTCGACAGCGCCATCGCCCCGCGCGATCTGACGATCGTCAAGTTGCGCAGGGTGCTGACGGCCGGCGCCGTCGCGGTGCTGCTCGTGATCGGCGCAAGCCTGCTGGTGTCCGTGGTCGAGCAGCTGCGCGAGCGCCGCCGGGTACTCGCGGTGATGTCCGCCTTCGGAACGCGCGCCTCGACGCTCGTCTGGTCGGTGCTGTGGCAGACGGCGCTGCCGGTCCTGTTCGGGCTCGTGCTTGCGATCGGACTCGGCGCCGCGCTCGGCGCGGTGCTGATGAAGATCGTCGGCTTGCCGATCGGCTTCGACTGGGGCTCGGTCGTCCTGCTGGCGGGCGCCGGTGTCGCCGTGGTGGCGGGCGTCACCGGCCTGACCCTTCCGATCCTGCTGAAGCAGATCGGTCCCGACGCGCTGCGCGCGGAGTAGCGCGCGTCAGGCGACCAGTTCCTTGGGCTCGTCGTAGAGCTGCGCGCGGCCGCGCCCGGCCGACTTCGCCTTGTAGAGCGCACGGTCTGCCGCCTCGAGTGCGTCGGACAGATCGCGGAGCGTCGGGGCGACGCCCACCGAGATGCCGACGCTGAGCTCATCCTTGCTTTCGAAGGCCGCCGCCACCTCGGCGACGATCTGGTCGGCGACCTCCAACGGGGCGTCGCCCGCGACCCAGAGCGCAAACTCATCGCCGCCGATGCGCCCGGCGATGCCATGGTGCTGAAGGATCCGTGAGACCTCCATCAGCACGATGTCGCCGGCGGAGTGTCCGTGGGTGTCGTTGACCTGTTTGAAGCGGTCGAGGTCGCAGAGCAGGACGTTTCCGTGTGCGCCGGACTCCATCGTCTGGCGGATCGTCGCCATCCAGTGGCGACGGTTTGCCAGGCCGGTCAGCTCGTCGGTGCTCGCGAGCCGCTCGAGCTCGGCGACGCGGTCACCGAGCCCTCCGCCGGCGGGGCCGGCGGGGCTCGCGCCCGCGGCCTCGGCGAGCTCGTCGAGCGCATCGACGCTCAGCTCCAGCGACCCCAGGATCTCAGTCATCAGCTCCTCGTCCGGGAGCTCGCCCGCGAGCATGCCGACGATCGTGTTGGCGAGTTGCAGGCAGCCGATCTCAGGGCTCGGAGCGACGCGGCCGTGCCGGCCGCCGTGATGCCACGCGATCGCCGCGACCAGATCTGCGGCGAGTCCCGACTGCTCGGCGAACAACGCTCCCGCATAGGCGTGGTCGATGCCGAAGCGATCCCATTCGGCTGCCGAGCGCGCGGCGCCCGACGGGTGCACCGCGGCGATCTCGTCGGTGGCGCCCTCGCCAAAGGCGAGCGGCATCACCAGCTTTCCGCAATCGTGCAGCAGTCCTGCGAGGTGCGGCAGATCGGTGGGGATCGAGAGCATCGCGGCCGTCGCGGCGGCGACCCGTGCGACGGCGACGGCGTGCACGTGCATCTGACCGCGCGAAACGCGACCGTTGCCGGGAGCGGATTCGAAGAAGCGGAAGGTGACCGCCTCGAGACAGAGTTGGCGGGTCGCCTGGCGACCGATCATCACCACGGCCTGGCGCACGGTCTTGGCCTGGATCGGCCGCCCCACATAGGCAGAGTTCGCGTAGCGCAGCAGGTTCACGGCCAGTGCCGGATCGGCCTCGAGTGCCGTTACGAGGTCGCCCAGCTCGCACTGTTCGTCCTCGGTGAGCGCCAGCACGCGCTGAACCGAGCGATCCATCACCGGCAGTCCGCCGCAGTGGGCGATCGCGTCCGCGCTGAGCGCGGCGATCTCAGGGTCGAGCTTTAGATGCCACGAGGCCACGCGGCCGTAATCGGCAGGCCTGAGCAATCAGTTGAATTCCAGAGCGCCGCTGCAAGATGCGTCCCGCGCTCATCTTTAAGGACCGACGGGGCGCCACTCGAAAGTGGCACCCCGGCGGTTGAGGGAGGAGAGGGTGCTGCATTCGCCGGCGAGGATATGAGGCCGGCGAACCCATCCCATCGGCTGCGATCTCCTTGGTCGCGCGACGGGGGAAGTTGTTGCGTAAGCAAATAGTAGCCGATCGACTTTTGCTCGTGACTAAATAATTCTTCAGCCGCAGGCGTCGAAAGCTGTCAATAGGTTCGGCAAGTGGTGTAAACCACCTCGGCCGCCGTCCCCGGCGGCGGCAGGCTCGCAACGAAAGTTGCAGCAGCCGCCGTGACCTGCGCTCAGAGCACGTGCCGCGCGCGCCGCAACCAGGCGGCCGGATCATCGATCTCGGCCAGGGTCGGGAGCGCCTCGGGCGCGGAGAAGAGATGTCGCAGCGCCTCGGTGCCGCTGACCCGGACGATCTCGTCGCAGAAGATCTTGCCGCGCTCGTACTGCTTGAGTTTCATCTCCAGCCCGAGCAGACGGCTGACCAGGCGCCCGAACGGGGACTGCACGCGGCGGCGCTCGTCGAGTGCGCTGCGCAGGGCCGGCAGCGATGGCAGCAGCTCCGGCGCAACCGCATCCATCACGTGCTCGGCATGGCCCTCGATCACCGCCATCACGGCCTGCGCGCGATCCATCACCGCACGCTCGGGCTCGGACGCGACCATTCCCAGCAGATCGGCCCTGAGCGCGGCACGCCCCACGCGCTCGACCGTCGCGCGGCTGGGGAGACGCAGCTGCCGCCGGCGTGCCATGCGCGACTCGGCGCTATCGAGCAGTTCCCGGATCAGGCTCGCGAGATGCTCCTGAAGCCAGGGCACGCCACCGAACTGCACTGCGTGGGTGACCTCGTGCAACGCCACCCAGGTGACGAACTCGCGCTCGTCGGCATCGAAGCGCCGGATCGCCTCACCGAGGTTCGGCATCACGAACAGCAACCGGGGCGGGCGGCCGCCGTCGAGCTCCCTGAGCAGCACCAGCTCGTACTGACCCATCACGCGCTGCGCGAGGTACCCGACGAGCAGACCGACCTCGCTCGAGCCGGTGACTCCGAGCCACAGCTGCGCGGCCGGCTTGACCGGTCCCAGGCGCTCGGTGATGCGCTCGAGCATCGGTTCCATCAGCGCGCGGGTGGAGGCGATGTTCGACGCGACCCACTGCTTGCGCGTGACGCCCTCGGGCGGTGGCAGCGGACCGCTGGGGATCAGCCCGGTGTACTCGACCACGCGCCGTTCCGCATCCTCTGCGATCGGCCCGAGGTCGATCTCGGGCAGCCGTGCCCGGCCCTCGCCCGCCACCCTTGTCGCGATCCACTCGGCGACGATCCAGTCGATCACCGGTGCAGGCATACCGCTTCGAGCTCGGCCAGCGTCGCCGGCGTTCGCGCGGCGACCACCGGCGAGTGGGGGATCAGGTCGAGTGGCGCCTGCAGGCGATCCTCGAACTTCGGGAAGCTCACCAGGCCGCCGGCCTCGCGCACGATCAACTGCGCTGCGGCCGCATCGACGGCGCGGCAGCCACGCAGCGACACCAGTCCGTCGAAGCGGCCGGCCGCGACCTGGCAGAGCGACGGCGCGATCGCGCCGAGCGCGCGCAGGCGGTAGGCCCGCTCGATCAGGATGTCGATTGAGCCCTTGAGCCAGCGCGGGTCGGCCGACTCGATGCCGACGACCTCGATCCGACCGTCCGGGCCACGCCGTTCGGCGACATCGCGGTCGAGCCGGCGGCCGTCGAGAAACGCGCCCTCGCCGGCGGCCGCCCACCATTCCTCGTCGGGGCCGAAATCGTGGATGAAGCCGAACTGCACGTCGGACATCGTCTTGCCCGTCGCCACGGCAACCGAGAGCGCGTGATGGGAGAGCCCGCGCTTGGCGTTGAGCGAGCCGTCGATCGGGTCGATCACGACCAGCACCCGCGGATCGCCGAAGTCAACCGCCCCGCGCTCCTCTGAGATCGCACTGAAGCGGTGCCCTCGCTCATGCAGGCGCTCGAGCTCGTTGAAGACGAGCGTCTCGGCCGCGTCGTCGATCTCGAGTGTGTGATCGCCGCCGCTGCCGGTTGTCCCGGTCTCGAGCGCGCGCTCGGCGGTCGTCGAGCGGTCCGCGAGCATCGCGCGGATCGCCTTGGCGGCGCTGCGGCAGGCGGCCAGCCAGGCCGCCTGTGTAACCGGTCGAGAGTCGTCCATCGCCAGCCTATGCTGTCAGACCACGTGCCCGAGCAAGTGATCACGTCCGCAGCGCCGACCGTCCTGCACCCGGCCACGCTCGTCGGTCACAGCGGCAGCCCGCTGTTGGTGCTCGGATCGGCGGGCAGCGGCAAGAGTCGCCTGATCCTCGACCGCTTCCGCTGGCTGATCGAGCAGGGCACTCCCCCAGAGCGCATCGTGCTGCTGCTCCCATCGGAGGCGCGGGCCGACGCCGCCCGTGCCGCGCTCGAGACCGAGCTGCGCGACGGTTACAGCGAGCTCGTCGTCGTGACACCGCCGCAGTTGGCGAGCACGGTGCTGCGACGCTCGGCAAGCCGCCACGACCTGCTCGAGGCGACCCTCAGCGCCGGCGACCGTCTGGCGATGCTGGCCGAACGGATCGACGAGCTTCCGCTCCAGCACCACGACATCGGCGGCAACTCCGGTGCGCTGCTCGGCGCCATCGTGCGGCGCATCGACAGGCTCAAGGCGGAGCTGATCGACGCGCCCGAGTTCGTCGCCTGGGCCGAGCAGCAGGCGAGTCCGCGCGAGCGCGAGTTCGGGGCGATCTTCGAGGCGCACAACCGCATGGTGCGCGCGCTCGGAGCCTGCGACGAGGGCGATGTCGTGCGGCTCGCGATCCGCCTGCTCGAGGACCACCCGTCGGCGCGTCAGCCGTTCCAGCAGGTTCTGATCGACGACGCTCAGGAGCTCGGTCTCGGTGCCGCGATGCTCGCCCGCACGCTCGCGGCGGGCGCACTGACAGCCGCCGGTGATCCGCTTGCCGCGGTGCTGCGCTTCCGTGGCGCGGGCGCCGCACGGCTGGCCTGGTTCGAGGCGCCTGGCACGCGCGTCGGGCGGCTGCTGACGTCTTACCGCTGTCCGCCGGGAGTGCGCGACGCCGCGTTCGCTGCAGCGGGCTTGAAATCGGTTCCCACCCACCCCGCAGGCCCGGGAGACGATCCTTCCCAGGAGCCCGATGTCTGCTTCTGGCAGTGTGAGAACGAGCGCTCGCAGGGCCAGGCGGTCGCGGCCGAGATCGAGCGCCTGGTCGCGCGCGAGCAGGTCGACCCCGGCCGCATCGCGGTGATAGTGGCCGACACCGCGCGCGACGGGCAGGCGGTGGCGGTGGCGCTCGAGGAGCGTGCGGTGCCGCACCGCGTCGTCGGCGACGCGGCCTTCTTCCAGCGCGCCGAGGTGCGCGATCTGCTCGCCTGGCTGCGGCTGCTCGCCGACCCCGGGGATGCGCCCGCGGTCGTGCGCGCGCTCGCTCGCGCCCCGATCGAGCTGCGCTCGGTCGACATCGCCCGCTGCACCCAGATCGCCCGGCGGCGCAAGCTCGACATGGTCGCCGCGCTCGCGGCCGCGACCGAGTCGCCGCAGGTGCCGCCCGAGGCGCGTGAGCGGATCCGAGTGTTTCTGAAGCTCTACCGCGCGTGCGTGGCGCCGATCGACACGATGCGCCCGGATCTCTACGTGCATCGCCTGATCGAGCGTCTCGGTCTGCGCCGCCAGCAGCTGTTCGCGGCACAGGCCGACGTCGTCGAGCGCCTGCGCGCGCTGGCGCGCTTCGGTGAGCTCGCCGCGGCGCACGTGGTGCGCACGCCGCAGGCCACCGCGCGGGAGTTCGCACGTTCGATAGCGGCCGTCGCCGAGTGGGGGTTGAGCGAGCGCGAGGAGCCGCAGCTGTCCGGCGCCGATGCGGTGCAGGTGCTGTCGCTGGAGCTGGCCGGCGGGCTCGAGGCCGATCACGTCTTCGTGCTCGGGTTGCGTTCGGCGTTGCGCGGAGCCGGCGCGCTCGACTGTGAGCCGGTGCCCGATGCGCTGCTGCGGGAAGCGCTGCCGGCCGACGACGAGGCGGCCCGCGAGTCACGCCTGGGCCAGCGCCTCTACGTGGCAATCACCCGTGCGCGCGAGCGGGTGGTGCTGGTGCACACGGCGGGCGCCGAGCGCGGCTCGCGCCGCAGACCGCTGGCGGGGATCGAGGCGGCGCGCGTGGCCGTCGGCGGTGAGTGGCTCGAGCTCAGCGAGGATCTCTTCGGTCCGGCGGAGAAGCTGCACTCGACCTACCGGCTGCTGCGCGATGAGCTGATGGATGGCACCAAGCGTGCCGCGGGGCGGCTCGCCGAACTGCGGCTCGACACCGACCTCGACATCTCGCACGCCGTCGTCCGCTACCTCGAGATGCTGAAGCTGGCGGCGCTGATCGCTCGCGACGAGGGCGCCGGTCAGGGTCTCAGCGATGCGCTGCGTGACATCAACGCGCGCATCGAACAGGCCGTCACCGCCGAGGAACGCGAGATCTTCACCAGCTCGCCGCTCGACGACTACCTGCTCGACGCCGAGCGTGACGTGCGCCACCGCGCACGCGTGATCGCGGCGCGTGACGAGCCGTCGCTCGAGCGTTTCCTGCCGATGCGCGGCGGTGGAGTGCTGCTGTCGGCCAGTGACATCGAGACCTACCGCGCCTGCCCGCTGCGTTACAAGTTCGCGCGTGTCTTCCGGATCCCGCAGGACCCGACCCTGCATCAGCGCTTCGGCATCGCCGTGCATCAGGTGCTCGAGCGCTACCACGCCGCCGATGATCAGGGTGGTGCCGACGGGGCTGCCGACGGTGCGGGTACACACGGTTCGCTGACGGATCTGCTGACGCTGCTCGAGACCAGCTGGCGGCGCGGCGGCTTCGGTGACTCCGACGAGGAGCGTCAGCTGCACCAGAAGGCGGTCGCGGCACTCACGCGCTACCACGAGCGCGCGCAATCCGACCAGGGCGCTCCGGTCTGGTTCGAGCGCCAGTTCAGCTTCAAGCTCGGACCGCACCTCGTGCGCGGGCGTGTCGACCGTGTCGACCGCCTGCCTTCCGGCGAGTACGAGCTGATCGACTACAAGACCGGCCGCCCGAAATCAGCCGAACAGCTCGCCAGCGACGTCCAGCTGTCGCTCTACGCGATCGCGGCGCGCGAGGCGTGGGGGCTCGAGGCCAACCACGGTGCCTACTACTACCTGCTCGACGACCAGAAGGTCGCGATCGCCGGCGACGCCGAGCGCTCCGACTGGATCCGCGGGGTGGCGCTCGAGGTCGCCGAGGGAATCAAGGCCCAGGAGTTCGAGCCGACGCCCTCGCCGCGGGCCTGCAAGCTGTGTGACTACCGGCTCGTCTGCCCGGCCGCCGAGCGCTGACCGGCCCGTCAGCTCGGCGGCTGTTCGCCGCGCTGGCGCAGAAAGCGCTGTAAGTCGCGCTCGATCGAATCTCCGGAGGGGACGTCGAAGGCGTCGGCCTCGTCGTCGCCGGCGGCCGCCTCGAGCTTCTCCACGAACGCCTGGATGTCGGGATCGTGCTGGACCGCGAGGTTGACCTGGCGGTCGTACTCGCCGGCGGCGCTCTCGAGCTCACCGGCATCGACGACGACGCCGACGAGGCCCTCGAGTTTGCGGATCAGCGCCAGCGACGCCTTCGGATTCGGCGACGCGGCGATGTAGTGCGGTACCGCCGCCCAGAGGCTCGCGGAGGGCAGTCCGGCGCTGCGGCAGGCGTCGTGGAGCACGCCGACGATGCCCGTCGGCCCCTCGTACGAAGATTGCGATAGCCCCAGTCGCGAGACCAGCGCCGGGTCGCTGGCAAAGCCTGTGACCGACACCGGGCGCGTATGCGGGACGTCCGCCAGCAGCGCCCCGAGCGTGACGACCAGCTGCACGCCGATCGCCTCGGCCAGCTCGACGATCAGCCCGGTGAAGGTTCGCCAGCGGAACGACGGCTCGTGTCCGGTGAGCAGGATCAGATCGCGCGGGGCGCGCGGAATCCGCACCTCGTAGAGCTGCACCTCGGGCCACTCGATCGCGCGCGCCTGGGAGTCCGTCAGCTTGATCCGCGGGCGCACGGCCTGGAAGTCATAGAAGTCCTCAGGGTCGATGCTCGCGAACTCGCGAGCGCCGAGTGCCTCCCCGACGAAGCTGACCGCGGATGACGCGGCATCGCCCGCGTCGTTCCAGCCCTTGAAGCCGCAGATCAGCGCCGGAGCTCGCAGATGGTCGGGCCGGTAATTCCATCGCAGAGGCTGCATCCGAATCACCGTACATCATGGAGGTATGGCTCCCGAACGGACGATCAGCTCCCTGCGCGCAGGTGATGAGGTGCGCGGCGTGTACGCGTGCGTGCGCAAGGACCGCCTGAAAACGCGTACCGGCAGCCCCTATCTAGCACTCGAGCTGCGCGACCGGACCGGTAGCGTGCAGGCGCGCGCGTTCCGCGACGCCGACGCGATGGCCGGGCGCTTCGAACGCGGCGAGCTCGTCAGCGTAAGCGGTCGCGTCGAGCGCTTCCGTGATGACCTCGTGGTCGAGGTCACGGACATCCGCCGGGCCGCCGCGGGCGGCCCCGACGGCGATCAGCAGGTGGCGGTCGAGGCATTCCTGCCGGTCGCCTACCGCGACATGGAGGAGCTCGACGGCTTCCTCGAGCACCTCGCCTCGGAGGTCTTCGACCCCGGCTACAGGGCGCTGTTGGACTCACTGCTTGCGGACACGCAGATCCGGGCCGCGTTCAGGGGCACACCGTGCACGCGCAACGGCCACCACGCCTACCTCGGCGGGCTGCTCGAGCACACGGTTGCGGTGGCGACGCTCGCGCGCGAGCTGTGCGACCTGCACCGGCGGCTCAACAGCGACCTGCTGCTGACCGCGGCGATCGTTCACGACCTCGGCCGGACCAGGGAGTTCACCTACGGCGTGGAGATCGGGCTGACCGAAGCGGGCCGGCTGCTGGGGCATCTGACGCTCGGCCAGCAGCTGCTGAGCGAACGCTTCGAGCGGCTCGGCGGCAACTTCGGTCTCGACGAGGCCCGTCGTCTGGCGCTACTGCACTGCGTGCTCGCCCACCATGGGCCGAGCGGCGTCCCGGGTGGGCGCTTCGCCTCAGCCGAGGCGCTTGCGCTCTACCGCGCCAACGCGCTCGACGCGGGCGTCAAAGCCGCGCTGGAGCATGGCCTCGGGCCTGCGCAGGACTGAGCACGACCGCGGCGCGGTCGAGCAACGGCGTCGCCGCGATCAGGCAGCAGAGCACGCTGGCCGACACGAGCAGCGCGCTCCAGACCGGCATCTGCGGCAGCGTCGTCGCCAGCGTCGCCGAGAACGCCACGGTCGCGGCCATCGAGACGATCGTCCCGCGTGCCATCGCCGCCGCGCCGGCCGCGCCGCTCAGCCGGTGCGTGCCGGGAAGCATGATCGAGAGCAGGATCGGAGCCGATGAGATGATGCCGGCGGGACGTGCGCCGAGGATCGGAACGAGCGTCGACATCGTCGCCACCACCACGGTCGAGATCAGCGCGCGCTGCAGCATCGGCGCTGTTGTCGTCGTCTTCGGTGCGATCTGGTGTGTCTGAGCCTCGTGCCGCGCCCAGGGCCAGAGCACCAGGCTTGCCGCGATCGCGATCCAGACGGCGCTCGCCGACGACCAGATGCCCGCGAATGAGCTGAGCGCGATGACGGCGGTGAGTGCCACCGCCAGTGAGGCCAGTGTCGCCGCCGGCGGTTGCATGCGGCGTGCCGTCCAGGCGTAGGAGCTGCAGAACATCACGACGGCCATCTGCCCGCTGGTCACGCCGGCGGCGGCGTGCGCTGCTGTCATCCGGCTGCTCGTCATGCAGACCGTCAGCAGGAACGGCCCGGTCGTGAGCGGCAGCCCGATCAGGCGGCCACCGATCCAATCGCCGAAGCGCGACTGGGCCTTTGACACGAGCGCGAACGCGATCGGGGTGAGGCCGATGCGGAGAAGAATTGCCACGACTCATATGATCGGCAATCAAAGCCCTAATATTTCGCGAAATTCTGGCTTGAGACGCGCGGAGTTGCGTGAATTTCTCGGCGAATAGCCGCTGTCGCCGAGAAATGCGATACTGGGTGACGATGGATGCGATCGATCGGGTGCTGGTCAGGGAGCTGCTGCGCGACGCGCGCGTGACCTATCAGGAGCTCGGGCGCACGGCGCGGCTGTCCGCCAATACCGTCGCCGACCGCGTGCGGCGGCTGCGCGGCTCCGGCGTGATCAGCGGCTACCACGCCCAGTTGAACCTGCCGCTGCTCGGGCGCGGGCTGCGGCTGATGAGCGACGTGCGGCTGCGCGAGGCCGTCGATCGCGCGGAGTTCGAGCGCGGCCTGGCGGATGTCGAGCAGGTGATCGGCGCCGTCCGCCTGACCGGTGATTACGACTATCTGCTTCAGGTCGCGTGTGCCGACCCGGACGAGTTCGAGCAGGTGCTCGATCGCCTCAAGCGTGATTACGGCGTGCGCGAGGTGCGCAGCCGGCTGGTGCTGCACGAGGTGCCGATCGACCTCGAGAAGCTCGTCAACGCATCGGAGCTGTGAGTTGCGCGCGGCTGTGGCACCTTCAATGACATGACCACGATCGACGACCTTCTCGCCAACAACCGCGCTTACGCGGAGAACTCGCGGACCAACCACCTCGATGTGAGCCCGAGCAGGCAGCTTGCGATCGTCACCTGCATGGACTCGCGCATCGACACCTTCGCCGCGCTCGGACTCGGCGGCGGTGAGGCGCACATCCTGCGCAACGCCGGCGGCGTGATCACCGACGACGTGATCCGCTCGCTCGCGATCTCACAGCGCAAGCTGGGAACGCGCGAGGTGATGCTGATCCACCACACCGACTGCGGCATGCAGAAGGTGACCGACGACGGCTTCCGCGCCGAGCTCCAAGAGGCGACCGGGGTGGCTCCGGCGTTCGCGATCGAGTCGTTCAGTGACGCCGAGGCCGACGTCCGCCAATCGATCCTGCGGGTGCGCCGCTCGGAGTTCGTCCCGCACCGGGAGGTCGTGCGCGGGTTCGTCTATGACGTCGACACCCATCAGCTGCACGAGGTCCGGACCGATTGAGAATCGCAGGCCGCGGCTCGGCGTGGACCGTCGATCTCGGCTCTGAGTCATACATTCGTCCAGATCGACGAGATTTCGCTAAAGGTTCTCAGGCCGCCTGCCGATAGAACCCGATCGCAGAGCCGCGCCGGGCCACAGCTGTGCCGGGCGCTGACGTCAGCATCGAAGGGGCTCAGTCCCGCGCGCTGACGGCCTCGAGCCCACTGAGCAGCACGTCGAGCCCGAAGCTGAAGCGCTCCTCGCCGTCGGCACCGGTGAGCTCGTCGGCGAGTGAGGCGATCACGGGGAAGCTGCGCGCCGGAAGCGCGGTGAAGAACGCGTCGACCTGCTGGTGATACTGCGCAACCTCGTCGACGGTCATGCCGACGTTGGCGAATAGGCTCTCCTCGAAGGCGTAGGCGCAGACGTAGAGAGCGAGCTGGTCGAACCCGAGTGCGATCGCGCGGTCGCTGAGCCCACCCGATCGCAGCATCGCCCCGAGTGCCTCCATCGCTCGCAGCGTGTTGGGGGAGGTGGGGATCCGGCCCATCCCTGCCAGCGCGGCGTCGCGGTGTGAGCTCAGTACCTGTCGCAGTCCGGACAACATCTCGATCACCTGCTCGCGCCAGCGCGCCGGCTCAGGCTCGGGAAGCGGCACCTGGCCGACCAGTTCGTCGAACACCAGGTCGAGCAACTCCTCGCGGCTCGACACGTAGCCGTAGAGCGACGCGACACCGACGCCCAGCCGCTGCGCGACCTGGCGCATCGCCAGGCGCTCAATGCCCGACTCGTCGAGCAGCGCGATCGCGGCCGCGACGATCGCGTCGACCGACAGGCCCGAGCGCGACGGACGCCGTGACGCCGGCGGTCGTGGCGGTGGCGTCGGCAGCGACGGGCTTGACGGGCTTGACGGGCTTGACGGCACCATGCTCGAGAGTGTATAACAATCAGCGTTCCGATCACTGTTCGGAACACTGATCGGAACAACACTCGAAACCAAGGACCCGGGAAACGATGCCCCAACGCAGAAAGTGGACGATCCTCGCGCTCGTGCTGATCGCGGAATGCATGGATCTGCTCGACGGCACGATCGTCAACGTCGCCGCGCCGACGATCCACAACGACCTGCACAGCAGCGCCACCGGCCTGCAATGGATCCTCAGCGGCTACGCGCTCGCGTTCGCGATGGTGCTGATCACCGGCGGGCGGCTGGGCGATATCTATGGCCGCCGCCGGCTGTTCATCATCGGCTCGCTCGGGTTCGTCGCCGCGTCGGTCGCGTGCGGCCTCGCGTCGACTCCGGAGATGCTGATCGCCTGCAGGCTGGCTCAGGGGAGTGCGGCCGCGCTGCTCGTGCCGCAGGGACTGGGGATCATCCACACGGTCTTCAGCTCCGAGGAGCAGGGCTCCGCGTTCGCGTTGTTCGGCCCGGTGATCGGTCTCTCGGCGATGCTCGGCCCGATCATCGGCGGGACGCTGATCGCCGCCAACCTGTTCGGGAGCGGATGGCGGCTCGTGTTCTTCGTCAATCTGCCGCTTGGCCTGATCGCCGCGATCGGGGCAGCCGTGCTGATGCCGGAGTCGCGATCGCCGCGCCGGCTGCGTCTCGACGCCGGCGGCGGACTGCTCGCCGCCCTCGGCATGGGACTACTGGTGTACCCGCTGACCGAGGGGCAGAGCCACGACTGGCCGGCCTGGACGTATCTCATGCTCGTGGCCAGCGCCGCATCGTTCGCTGGGCTGGTCGGGTGGAATCGCCGCGTTCACCGAGCCGGTGGTGACCCGCTCGTCGAACCCAGCATCTTCGAGCAGCGTGCCTACGTCGCCGGGCTCGCAAGCATCGTCGTCCTCTTTGCCGGGTTGCTCGGAACGATGCTGGTGATGACGCTGTTCCTGCAGTTCGGAGAGCACTTCACACCGATCCACGCGGGGCTGACGCTCGCACCGTTCGCGCTCGGCTCGGCAACCGGCGCGACACTTGCTGCTGCGCTGATCGCTCCGCGACTCGGTCGCAGGGTGCTTCAGCTCGGCGCCGTGATCGTGGCGGTCGCGGTGCTGTGGCTGCGGCACGTCGTCACCTCACGCGGGCTGCATGTGACGACCGGGGCGCTGATCGGACCCGAGCTGGTCCTCGGGATCGGAATCGGGATGGGCATCTCGCCGCTGTTCGACTTCATCCTCGCCTCGGTCAGGGAGCATCAGGTCGGCTCCGCATCGGGTGTGCTGAATGCGGTGCAGCAGTTGGCCGGGGCGATCGGCGTGGCTGTGATCGGGACGATCTTCTTCACTGTGCTCGGCCATAGCGGCTATGTGGTCGCGCTCAGCCGTTGCCTGCTCGTCGAGGTCGCAACGATGCCGGTGTTGATCGCACTCGTGCAGCTGCTGCCGAGGCACGCGCGCGAGCCCGACGCGACCGTGCCCACGGTCGATGAGGCCGCGACCACTCATACATTCGTCCAGATGGCGGATTTGCGCTAAAGGTTTCGCGCGCGTCTGCCGATAACAGCGGATTAGAAGGGGAAGTGCCGGGCAGGGACGCCCGGCGACATGCCCTCAGTCCCGGCCGGCAAGCAGCATCCGCCGCCGGCCCGTCAGTAGAGCCCCTCACCCCGCGCGTAGCGCTCGCCGCGCTCGCGGTCGTATTCCTCGGCGTCGAACTCCGGGTTCGAGAGCGAGCGCAGGATCGCCCCCGAGCTCGGCAGCTCCTCACGCGCGATGTGCTTCCCGGGGTTCCACAGCTCGGAGCGAATGAACGCCTTGGGGCAATGCGTGTAGGCCTCCTCTACCGACACCAGCAGGCCCAGCCTTGGCACCTTGCCGCCCACCGCGCTTGGGGCCAGCAGCTCGGCATCGTCGGTGATCACCGCCCGGCCGTTGACCCGGAACGTGTCGCCCACACCCGGTATCAGGAACAGCAGCGCGATCCGCGGATCGGCCAGCAGGTTCCGCAGCGTGTCGGCGATGCGGTTGCCGGGGCGCTCGGGGATCAGCAGTGTGTGCTCGTCGAGCACCCGCACGAAGCCCGCCGGGTCTCCGCGCGGTGAGACGTCGAGCCCGCCGTCGGGATCGACGGTCGCCACGCAGACGAACGGCGAGCGTTCGATGAACTGCCGGGTCAGTCCGTTGAGCCGATCCGAGAGCTTGAGCAGCACGGTCTCGGTTGGGCCCCCGATGAGCTCGCGCAGCTCGGCCTCATCGGTGATCACGTGGATGCGGTCTGAGTCAAGCGCCACTGTCGTACCTTTCCCGTGGACTCACAAGAGCGGGTCGTCACTGCAATAGAAAGGTACCGGCGATGAGCGAGCAGGCGAGCTATTCACTTCAGGGCGGTTGTCTCTGCGGAGCGGTGCGGTTCGAGCTGACGGCGCCGCCGCTGTCCAGCGGCTACTGCCACTGCACCCGTTGCCAGCGCCGCACCGGCACGGGCTCCTCGATCTCGGCCTTCATCGACCCGGCGTCGCTGCGCTGGCTCCAGGGGGAGGAGCTGATCAAGGGCTGGCTGCCGCCCGCCGACGGTGCCGAGAAGTGCTTCTGCAGCGAATGCGGGGCACACCTGTTCTCGCGCAGCCGCGACGGCTCACGCGTCGGTATGCGCATGGGCTCGTTCGACGGCGACCCCGGCGTGCGGCCCACCACCCGTCAGTACATCGCCTACGCCCCGGTCTGGGAGCAGATCCCCGACGACGGCCTGCCGCGCTATGAGGAGTCGCGCCCCCGCTAGCGCGTCGAAGCCGCGCCGGCCCTGCGCTCAGCCGCTCGCGGCAGCCTCGGCAGGAGCGAGCCCGACCTCTTCCGCGAGCCGCGTCAGCAGTGTCGTGAGCTCGGTGTGACGTTCGGGCTCCCAGCCGTCGAGCAGCCGCGAGACCGTCGCGTGGCGCTCGGCGATCAGCTTCTCGGCCGTCTCGCTCCCGAGCTGCGTGACCGCGTGCGGCTCGTCGGCGGTGAGCATGCCGCGATCGATCAGCTCTGCGAGTCCGCGACGGGCGCGTTCGATCGGGACATCCCAGGTCGCACACGCCTCCTCGATCGAGCTGCCCGGCTCGCGTGCGAAGCGCACCAGTAACCAGGCCGCCGCTGCCGAGAGCTCGACGCCGGCGCGTGCGACGATCTGTTCGACCAGCTGACGGCGCCCCTCGCGTCCGAGCAGCACGCTCAACGCACGCCCCATCTCCGCAAACGAATCCGCGGGTTTGGGTACGGCGAAGGACTCGCCGATGCCGCCGCTCGCTTCGGCCGTGTCGCGCAGCGGGCGCTGCTCGAGCAGCCAGCTGCAGATGAACGCTGCTGCCGAGACGCAGGCCGCGATCAGGAACACGCGGTCGAGCGAGTGCGTGAACGCGCCGACGTAGAGGTCGTGGATCGGCTTTGGCAGCGTTTTCAGTGCCGCCGGATTGCTGCCGGCACTCGACAGCTTCGCGACCTGCGACGGGGCGATGTTCGGATGCGTCCGCAGTCCGGCGGCCAGTTGCGACGCCAGCCGGCTCGAGAAGATCGAGCCGAGGATTGCTGTGCCGACCGAGCCGCCGATCGAGCGGAACAGCGTCGCCCCGGAGGTTGCGACCCCGAGGTCCGAGTAGTCGACCGCATTCTGCACGGCGAGCACCAGCACCTGCATCACCAGTCCGAGTCCGAGCCCCAGCACGAACATGTAGGCGGAGGACAGCAGCCGGCTGGTCGACGCGTCCATGCGCGACAGCAGGTAGAGCCCGATGATCATCACGAACGTGCCGACGACCGGGAAGACCTTGTATCTGCCGGTGCGGGTGATCGCCTGCCCGGATCCGATCGAGGTGATCAGCAGGCCGCCCATCAACGGCAGGATCTGCAGGCCGGAACCGGTCGGTGACGCACCGTTGACGACCTGTAGGAACAACGCGAGGTACGTGACCGAGCCGAACAGCGCAAACCCGACCACAAAGCCGATCGCGCTGGTCACGCTGAAGACACTGTTCTTGAACAGATGCGGTGGCAGCACCGGCTCGGCGGCGCGACCCTCGACCTGGAGGAACACACCGAGCAGCACGATCGTCGCGACCCCCAAGCCGATGATCTCCGCTGACAGCCACTTGTAGTCGACGCCGCCCAGCGTGCACATCAGCACCAGCGCGACCAGTCCCAGCGCCAGCGCGATCGCGCCCGGATAGTCGATTCGCCGCCGGACGCGTTCGCTCGTGCTCGGCAGCGTCGCCGCCAGAACCATGAACGCGACGACTCCGACGGGAACGTTGACGTAGAAGATCCAGCGCCACGTCAGCGAGCTCGTGAAGAAGCCGCCGAGCAGCGGGCCGATCACGCTCGCCAGACCGAAGACCGCGCCGAACAGTCCCTGGTAGCGGCCACGCTCGCGCGGCGTGACGACGTCCCCGATCGCCGCCATCGCACCGACCATCAGGCCACCCCCGCCGAGTCCCTGCAGCGCCCGGAAGGCGACGAGCTCGGTGAGGTTGCTCGACAGCCCGCACAGCGCCGATCCGATCAGGAACAGCACCAGCGCGAACTGCAGGACGATCTTGCGCCCGTACATGTCGCCGAGCTTCCCGTAGACCGGCATCACCGCCGTCTGCGCCAGCAGGTAGGCGGTCACCACCCAGGAGATGTGGTCGAGACCGCCGAGGTCGCCGACGATCGTCGGCAGCGCGGTCGACACGATCGTCTGGTCGAGCGCCGCCATCAGCATCACGAGCATCAGGCCGGTGAAGACCACCAGCACACTGCCGGAATCGCGCTCCCGGTCGGCCATCGCCCGATCCTATACCGCCCGGGCCAAGGTTTGCCCGAGGGGGCGGGCTGGGCTTTGCCCGCCCCCTCGCCGCGGCCGCTAGCGCCGGCCGCGCCCCCGAGTGGGCGCAAGCGGTCCGCGGGTGTGCGTGCCACCCCAAGGGAGGAGATAGGCCCTGTAGGTGTTGACCCCCGTCGGGAACTCCGCGTCGAACAGCAGCCGACCGCTTCCGCTGAACTCGGAGACGTAGGGCAGGTTGCCCCAACCGATGAACTCGCCACCGCCGGGCAGCGCCTGGCCGTTGCCCTGCGACGAGGCTTCGAGGTTCTCCGGCTGGTCGTCCGAGGCGAACAGCGTTGCCGTGTGGTCGCGCAGGTCGAGCTTGACCTTGACGACGCGGCTGACCGGGAACTGCGAGGTCGAGCCGACGCCGGTGTTGGCGATCCCGGCCGATTCGTTGTCGAAGAACGAGTACACGCCGTTGCCGAGCGACTCGGGGTCGTGCTGCCAGGCGAAGATGTCACCGGCGTCGTTGAGCGATTGTCCCGGTGCGGCCTTGAGCGTGAAGCTCGAGTCCTTGCCGCCAAGCTGCCAGATGATGTTGCCGCTGTGCGGATCGACGTCATAGGTCGTCCACGTGTCGCGTGCGTCGATCAGCAGGCTGCCGTTGGAGTCGATCTTGACGGCGTTGATGTGGAACCAGTCCCACGGCGTGCCGGCCGATGCCGGTAGCGGCTGTTCGCTCTGACCGTAGGGAACATGATCGGCGCTGTTCCACTGGAACAGGACCTTGCCGGTGCGAATGTCGATCTCCTGAACGACGCCGTCGATCACCGTCTGATCGGCGGGGCCGTCGATCGATGTCAGATTCGCGGTCGTCTCCTTGTAGGAGACGATCAGCGCGGTGTTCCAGGGCGTGATCAGGAACTCGTGGCCGTCGGCACTCAGCCCGTTGCCGGCGTTGACGGTGGCGATCTGCTGGTAGTGAGCGTTGTAGATGTAGTCGGTGCCCTGGGACAGGCCGCCGAAGCCCGTGCCCTCCCAGAACGTCAACACCGGCTTACCGTCGTAGGTCTGGGCGCGGAAGTCACCCGCGGTCTCGCCCGCGGCGATCGGGTCGAACCAGACGACCTTGCCGCCGGGGCCGAGAATCTCCGGCCCGTTTGCGTAGCTCGATGTGTCACCGGTGGGGGTGAGGAAGATGTCGCGGTTGCCGAGGCTTCGCGTCTGGCTGAGCACGGTCAGCGGTGGCGGGCTTGTCGGGGTGGCGGCCGAGGCTGCCGGAGCGGCCAGGCCGGCGCTGGCGGCCAGCGTGGCGAGGAGTGCGAGGGCGCGTCTCTGGTGCATCTCGTGAGTCCCTTCGATCGCGGGGTTGGTTGGTCGGAGAGGTGCTGCCGGCGAGATACTACACAAAGTAAATCGAGATACCCTAGTTTGCGAGCGCCCGGTCGGCTGCGGACGCGCGGAGCCGTGTATGGGTACGACCTGAATCGGACGCGCCATACTGGTAGGCGTGACGTCAGCGCTCTTCAGCGAGTCGCTTGCGCCGCTGCGAGCGAACCCGTCCACATCCGCGGTGCTGCTCGACATCGACGGCACCCTCGCCCCGATCGTTGAGCACGCCGCCGATGCCAGCGTGCCGGAGTCGACCCGGCAGCTGATAATCGCGGTCTCGCGCCGCTTCGCGCAGGTGGCATGCATCAGCGGCCGGCGCGCGTCCGAGGCGCGCGCGATGGTGTCGGTCGGCACGATCGCCTATCTCGGCTCGCACGGCGCCGAGCTGCTGCGGTCGGGTTGGACCGAGGCGCAGATCGATCCGGCGCTCACGCAGTGGGCGCCACGCCTGGATGAGTTCCGTCGCGAGTCCGACACCCCGGAACTGCGTCGGCGCCGCGTGCGGATCGAGGACAAGGGCCCGATCATCGCCTACCACTGGCGCGGCGCCGCCGACGAGCAGGATGCGCGCGCGGCGATCGACGCCGTCGCCGCTCACGCCCAGGAAACGGGGCTCGACGTGCACTGGGGCCGCAAGGTCATGGAGGTGCGCCCGCCGGTACGGATCGACAAGGGCCTTGGCGTGCGCACGCTGCTCGGCGACCGCCACTTCTCGGCGGCGCTGTACGTGGGCGACGACACCACCGACCTCGACGCGTTCCGGGCGCTCAAGGAGCTCGTCAAACAGGGCACCGTCGAGCGCGCGATCTGCGTCGGTGTGCACTCCGAGGAGGGGCCGCCGACGATCGAAGAAGAGGCCGACGTGCTCGTCACCGGGACCGAGGGAGTGCGGGAGCTCTTGGCTGCGTTGGTGGCCCAGTAGCCCGCCGGCCGCCGGATGCGCTTCACCGAGCTTCTGCGAACGACCGTCCTGCTCTGCGCCGCCGCCGCGACCCTGCTGGCGGTTGTGACCATCGCCGGGGCCAACGAGAACGGCAACGCGCTGCTGGTCCCGGTTGCGGCCGGCTGGTGGCTGGCAGCCGCGATCGCCGGCGCGCGGATCGGGCGACGCAACACGACCTCGCGTGAGATCGCGGTGCTGCTTGCCAGCGCGAGGACCCAGGCGATGCTGCCCGAGATCAATCCGGGCCGGATCGTGCTCAACCGCCTCTGGCCGATCATCGTCTGCACGGTCGGATCCGGTGCCGTGGCGTTCGCGTATCCGCAGGTGCCGGCGATCGCGACCGGCTTCGCGATCATCTGGGCACTGGCCTGGCGGCGGCAATCGGCAGCCGTGACCGCGATCGAAGAGCGCGACGGGGCGCGGTTCTATGTCGAGCACACCTCGCCGCTGCGCCCGATCAAACTCGTCCGCACGCCCGGCTTCCGCACCAACCTGACCGAACTGGGCCAGGCCAAGCGCACCACGCCCGTCGCCGGCCGTCACGCCTGACAGCATCGACCGATGCCGACCTCCGCGTTCATCCCCAGCCCATCGAACAACGGCTTCTCGCTGGGGCCGCTGTACTTCCACGCGTACGGGATCTGTTACGTGTTCGCGGTTGCGGCGGCGATCTACATCAGCCGCCGCCGCTGGGCCCAGCGCGGGGGCGATCCGGACATCGTCTACAACGTCGCCTGGTGGGGCTTCCCCGCCGGCCTGGTCGGCGGCCGCATCTACTTCGACATCACAACACCGAGCCAGATGCCACATCAGTGGTGGGGCCCGTTCGCGATCTGGGACGGCGGCCTTGGCATCTGGGGCGGTATCGGATTGGGCGCCGCGACCGGAGTCTGGTACCTGCGCAGGCACCTGGATTGGCCCGACGTGTACCGCTTCATCAACGCCGCGACCCCGGGGCTGCTGGTCGCGCAATCGATCGGGCGGATCGGCAACTACTTCAACCAGGAGCTGTTCGGCAAGCCCTCGACGCTGCCATGGGCACTGAAGGTCTCGGTGGCGCACCGTCCGGCGGGCTATGCGCAGTACGCGACCTTCCAGCCGACCTTTCTCTACGAGATCATCTGGAATCTGCTGCTGGCCGCGACACTGGTGTGGCTCGACAACCGCCGCAAGGTGCGACCTCCGGGCCTGTTCGCGCTCTACGTCGCCGGTTACTCGGCGTTCCGGATCTTCGAAGAAACGCTGCGCATCGACTACTCCCAGCACATCCTCGGTATGCGGCTCAACTTCTGGGTGGCGCTGATCGGCACCGTCGGCGGGCTGCTGTGGTTCGCGCGGGTGCAGTTCAAGCGGCGCGCAGACGGCTCCGCTGAGCCGCCAGATCCGTCCACGCTCGCGTATTCGCGATCTGGGACGGCGTGAGCCAGGCGCGGCGCGCGGTGGCGACCCCATAGCGGACCACCTCGAAGCCGCCGGTGCGGTGCGCGTCGCAGTTGATCACCAGCGGGATGCCCGCCGCGGCCGCGTCGCGCGCGTGCAGCTCATTGAGATCGCGGCGGTCGGGATTGGAGTTGATCTCGAGCATCGTGCCGGTGCGCGCCGCGGCCTCGACGATCGCCTCGAAGTCGAACTCGTAGGGCGCGCGCTGCAGGATCTTGCGCCCGCTGAGGTGCCCGATGCAATCGACGTACGGGTGCTCGATCGCGTGCACGATCCGCGCCGTCATCTCCGCCTCCGGCATCCGGAATGAGGTGTGCACGCTGGCCACGACCCAGTCGAGCTCGGCCAGCACATCATCGGGGTAGTCGAGCGTGCCGTCCGGCAGGACGTTGACCTCGGATCCGACCAGCAGCGTGAAACCCGGCAGCGACCCATCGACTTCGCGCACGCGCTCGATCTGATGCCGGAGCTGCTCGGTCGAGACGTCGGCACCGAATCCCATCGACGCCGAGTGATCGGTGATCACGAGGTACTCGTAGCCGGCGTCGATCGCCGCCTGGGCCATCTCCTCGACCGATGCGGTCCCATCCGATGCCGAGGTGTGGCAGTGCAGGTCGCCCTTCAGGTCGGCCGCGGTCACGAGTTCCGGCAGCGCGTGCGCGAGCGCCGCGTCGAGCTCACCGCGGTCCTCCCGCAGCTCGGGCTCGATGTAATCCATGCCGAGCAGCGCATAGACCTCCGCCTCGGTCGCGCAACGATGGCTGACGCCGCTGCTGTCGTCGAGCACGCCGTACTCGGAGATGTGCATGCCGCGCCGCACCGCGAAGTCACGCAGCGCGACGTTGTGCTGCTTGGAGCCCGTCAGGTGCTGCAGGACGTTGCCGAACTGGTCGGGCTCGACGATCCGCACGTCGACGCCGATCCCGCTGTGGGTGCGGATCCGCACGGCGTTGGTGCCGGGGGTCGAGGCCGCTTCGACCTGCGGCAGCCGTGCGACGGCCGCGGCGAGTGCCCCGGGGTCGCTCGCCGTCGCGACGATGTCGAGGTCCTTGACGCTCTCACCCATGCGTCGCGCCGAACCGGCAAGCTCGGCCTGCTCGGTGACCTTCAGCGCACGGATCTCGGCGAGCAGTTCCTCACCGACGGCGAGTGCGCGGCTGAGCACGATCCGCTGCGTCGGTCCGGCCTCGGCGTAGTCGGCGACCGCCTCGAGCAACGCCTGTTCCGCCTTCGGCCCGAAGCCCTTGAGCTCACTGATCCGGCCGGCGGCGGCAGCGTCCTTCAGGGCCTCCAGCGAGTCGAGTCCAAGCTCCTCGTAGAGTCGTCGCGCGCGCTTCGGTCCGAGTCCCGGGAGCCTCGTCATCTCAACCAGGCCGGGCGGGAATTTCGAGCGCAGCTTGACGAGTGCCGGGATCTCACCCGTCGTCGCCAGCGCGACGATCTTCTCCTGCAACGTCGCGCCGATACCGGGGAGCGTCGTCGCCTGGCCATCGACTGCCAGCTGGGCCACCTGCTTCGAGGCATCGCGCACCGCGCGGGCACCGTTTCTGTAGGCGACGATCCGGTGGATCGTCGCTCCGTCGAGCTCGTAGAGGTCGCCGAGCTCATCGAACGCGGCGGCGATCTCACTGTTGGTCGGGGCTGTGCCGGCTGACTCGCTCACGGTTTTTCAGTTTGACGCCTCGGGCCCTTGTAGTCGTAGCCGGTCGGATCGAGCGCGGCGAGGAAGCGATCGGCGAGTCTGGGGGCGCGGCCCAGGTCCTCGCTGTGCTCCTTGCGCGCGATCGCCCCGCGTACGAGCCGGCCGCCGGCGTAGCGGATCGGCTCGGGCGGCATCGGCCGGCGCGGTACCGAGCGCAGCGTGGCGGGTAGCCCGGCGTCGCCGCCGTCGGCGACCAGCTCCGCCAGGATCTCGCCGGCCAGGCGCGACGGTCCCACCCCATCGCCGGAGAAGCCGGCGCAGACGAGCACGCTCGGCGCCGCGCTCAGGCGCACGAAGAACGGCAGGCCGCTGAGCGAGTAGTCGATCGGCCCACTCCAACGCTCGGCGACGGGGATGTCCCAGAGCGCGGGGTAGGTGCGCAGCAACTGACTGCGGATCGCGGGCTCGCGGCCGCCGGGGTGATCAAAGGCGGCCGTGATGTTGTTGTCGTAGGCGAGCGTGCCGCCGCCCTTGCCGAAGATCACGCGGCCCTCGGCGGTGGCGTGGTAGTAGTTGACCAGGCGGCGCCCGTCGGAGATGCAGACTCCGGCGCGGATCCCGGCCTCGGTGAGGCGCTCGGGTGCAGGCTCGGTGGCGATCACGTCGCTTGCGACGACCACGAGGCCGGCTCCGATCTCCTTGATCCTGGCGGCCCAGGCGTTGACGGCGAGCACCACCTGATCGGCAACGATCGAGCCCTGTTCGAGTACGACGCTCGTCTGCGCTCCGTACTCGATCGCCCGCACCTGCGAGCGTTCGTAGATCCGCACTCCGGCCTCGCGCGCGGCGCGCGCCAGCTCGCGCGCGAGCTTCGCCGGCTGCACCGACGCCGAGACCGGCTCGAACAGTCCGTCGAGGTGCTGATACGAGCCGCTCAGCTGCTTCAGCTCAGGCCGCGTCAGCGACTGGTAGGGCTGCACGCCGAGCTGATCGAGCAGCCGCACCGTCTGCTCCCAGCCTCCGACCTGGGCCGGGTTGGTCGCCGCCCAGATCCAGCCGTTCATCGTGAAGGCGTCCTCGATCCCGCGCTCGCGGCAGAACTCGCCGATGCTGATGACCGCCTGCTCGGCACGTCGCGCGAGCGCGATCGCAGCGTCCGGCCCGCAGAGCGAGAGCAGGTGCTCGAAGTGCGCCCACCAGGTCAGCGCGAAGCCGCCGTTGCGCCCGCTGGCGCCGGCGCCGCAGATGTCGGCCTCGACGACGGTGATCTCGGTGCCGGGCGCGCGGCGCTTGAGCTCCAGCGCCGTCCACAGCCCGGTGAAGCCGCCGCCGACGATGCAGACGTCCGTCCTGGCGTGTTCCTGGAACGCCTGGTGCTCGTGCGGCTCCTGATCTCCGAGCGCCTGCTGCAGCCATAGCGAGCGTGCTCCGTGCGTGCGCACGGCACGGGTCGAAAGCGGGACGATTGCGGATGCTGGAGCGGTCGAACCGGTCACGGTGACAGGATGACGTGTGCGCGCCTCCGATGCGGCGAAGCCACTGGTCGGCGGCGCTATACTTTCTGAAGTACCAAATTCATCGCAGAGGAGCCGCAATGGCGGGCAACGTTTCAGAGGTAACCGACAACAACTTCCAGGCCGAGGTACTCGAGTCCGATGTGCCGGTGCTGGTCGACTTCTGGGCTCCCTGGTGCGGTCCGTGCCGGATGGTCGCTCCCGTTGTCGAGGAGATCGCCAACGAGAAGGCCGGCCAGCTCAAGGTCGCCAAGCTCAACACGGACGAGAGTCAGCAGACCGCGATTCAGTACAACGTGCTCTCGATCCCGACGCTGATCGTCTTCAAGAACGGTCAAGAGGTCAAGCGGGTGACAGGCGCTTACCCGAAGAAGCGCCTTGAGGCGGAGATCGAGCCGGCGCTGGCTTAGCCGACTGGGTCACTTACGCGGGGGCCT
>DATASU010000011.1:0-3870 GCA_036269095.1 Solirubrobacteraceae bacterium | reverse complement strand
CTTCGGGCGGACCGCGCGACGCATGCCGCCGAACGCGATGCCCACCGGCCAGCCGCAGGACGACACGACAGCGCCTGCGGTGACCGGGCCTCCGCCCGAGACGCAGTTCCCGATTGCCGGTCCGGAGCAGTGAGCTTGCTGTCCGAGCCCGCGCGTGCACGGCGCAGCTCCAACGGCATCAGCCCGCGGCTCGTGCTCGGCCTGGCGCTGCTGGCGCTCGTGATCGGCGGCGGAGCCGGCGTCGGCCTGTATCTGCTGACGCGTTCGTCCGCCGCGCCGCTGAGCGCCAAGACCGTGTTGATGCGCAACGGTCTCTATGGCGATGCCACCTGGGCCGCGGATTCGGTGAAGGCGCCGGCGATCAACACACTTCACGATCAGTCTGGCGCACGCTTCGCGCTCAGCTCTCTCCACGGCCGCACGGTGGCGATCGCGTTCTTTGACTCCTACTGCCGCCAGGAGTGCCCGCTCGAAGGTCGCCAGCTCGCCGCGGCCGAGCGACGGCTGCCGGCCACGCAACGCCCGGAGCTGCTCGTCGTCAGCGTCAACCCCAAGGACAACGCGACGAGCGTCGCCAAGGCGGTCCGCGACTGGGGCCTCGTCGGGGTCGCGCCGTGGCACTGGCTGATGGGGAGCCACGCGCAGCTGGCGCGGATCTGGGCCGAGTACGGGATCCAGGTCTCACCGCCGGTTGACGGCGACATCAATCACACCGAGGCGCTGTACCTGGTCGATCGCAAAGGCTATGAGCGCGCCGGATATCTGTGGCCGTTCGCATCGCGCTTTGCGACCTACGACATGCGAACCCTGGCGACCGGGAGGGTGGCGTAGTGGGGGCGGTTGGTGAGTACGCGCTGGCGCCGGCTCCGGTCGCGACGGCGTGGAACTGGCGCGACTATGTGACGCTGACCAAGCCGCGGATCATGTCGCTGCTGGTGTTGACGGCGGCCTGCGCGACGATCGGCGCGTCGGGAGGAGACCCCGACATCGTTCGGCTGTTGGCGGTCGTGATCGGCGGCGGCCTGGCGTGTGGTAGCGCCAGCGCCCTCAACCACGTGCTCGACCGCGACATCGACCGGGTCATGGGCGAGCGGACCGCATCGCGCCCTGTCGCGGCTGGTCGTGTATCGCCGACCTCGGCGGTGATCTTCGCCGCGGTGCTGGCGGTCGCGTCGTTCGCGATCATGCTGACGCTGGACAACCTGCTGGCGGCGCTGCTGGCGCTTGCCGGGGGAACGTTCTACGTCGTCGTCTACACACTCGGGCTCAAGCGCCGAACCTCCGAGAACATCGTCATCGGCGGTGCCGCCGGGGCGATCCCGGTGCTCTCCGGCTGGGCGGCGGCGAGCGGTCATCTCGCCGGCGGCGCCTGGTACCTGTTCGGGATCGTGCTCGTCTGGACGCCCCCGCACTTCTGGTCGCTGGCGGTGCTGCTCGAGGACCACTACCGCGCTGCCAACGTGCCGATGCTGCCGGTCGTCAAGGGCCGCGCGACGACCGCACGCCGGGTGTTGCTCTACGCGATCCTCACGGTCACGGTCACGCTGCTGCCCGGGGTGACCGGCACCTTCGGCGCGGTCTACGAGGCATCGGCCGCCGTGCTTGGGGCGATCTTCATGGCGCTTGCCTTCCGCCTCTGGCGCTCGCCGACGCACGAACGCGCCGCGGTGACGTTCCACTATTCGCTGCTGTACCTGGCACTGCTGTTCGTCGCGGTGGCGGTCGGCGCCGCGCTCTGAGACTTCGGCGGCTGGGGGAGGGCGGCCCCCAGCCGTTGAGCGCCGGCGCTGAGTCGGCAGCTCGGTGGGCGGCTTCAGCCGCCGAGCGCGTAGGTGGTGATGTCCGAATCGAGCGTGCCCTGCGAGTCGTACTGGTAGGGGTGCACGTACACCCGCTTGCCGGCGGCGTTGTAGAAGATCGTGGTCGGGGTCCCGATCAGCCCCTGCGGCAGCAGCCCCGAGACGTCGTCGATCGAGATCGGATAGCTCGGGTAGCTGACCGGATGACCGAGCAGGAACGCGTGCGCATCGCCCGAGTTGTCGCCGACGTCGGCGCCGAGGAACGCGACCTGGCGGCCATAGCGCGCCGACGCCGAGGCGAACAGGCCGAACTCCGCGCGGCACGGTCCGCACCATGACCCCCAGAGATTGACGACGATCGGGTATCCGTGCAGCGCTCGGATCCGTGCCTGCAGCGGCTTGAGTCCTCCGAGCAGCTTGTTGGATTGAGCATGCACCGCGGCGAGCGGGGCCGGTGACCCGGCGAGCTCCTTCTTGACGATCGCGGGTGTGGTCGGGCCCGACTTCGTGTCGAGCGCGGCCTTGACCTGCTTGACGAGGGCGGACGTGTCGAGCCAGCCGCTGGTCGCGATGTCCTGGTACCAGAGCGGCGTGCCGTTGCGTGAGACGAGCACGATCCATGGCTCGTCCTGAATGCCGTAGCCATCGGCGACACGACCGCTCTGATCGATCGCGACCGGATAGCCGAGCGGCGTCCGCAGCTGTCCGAGCAGCCGTGGCAGCGCGGCGGAGCTCGGCTCGACGGTGCCTTCGTCGACCGCGGCCAGCTGTGGCAGCTTGTCCGCCCTCGCCGTCGCCACGTAGCCGTTGAGCTGCTCGAGGTGCGCTTTGAGGTTCATGACCTGCTGATCCCAGCTCGCGAAGAACAGCAGCAGCCTGGGGGAGCCGGGGCCGAGCTCCAGCGTGCCGCCGTGCTTGCGCGGCACGGGCTGCTCGAGCGGAAGCTTCGCGTGCTCGCTCGGGGTGATCGTCTTGACCTGCTTGTAGGACAGCCTGGAGTGCACCACGGGGTGGCCCGGCAGCAGCCGCGAGGCCTCGCGCGCGAGTATCTGTGCCTCCTGCGTGATGCTCGAGTACGACATCTGTGTCAGGTACAGACGCTCGAGCTTGCCCTGCGGGCTGATCACGAACAGCGCCGGCGTGTGGTCGATCTGGCCGGCCTCGATCTGTACGTCGACGTGGTAGGAGTGCCACACGGCCTCCAGCCGCGTTGGCGACGCCGTGCCGAAGTCCCACAGGTGTGTCATTCCGTGGAGCTCTGAATACGAGCGCACATCCTTCACCGATGTCGCCGTCGGGTTGGCGTCGACGCCGACCAGCGCAACCTTCGAGCCGGCGCTGCCCAGCATCCGCTGCGCGTCGACCATCGCCGACGTCGTGAGCGGGCAGATCGTCGTGCACTCGGCGTCGTTGAACGCGAGCAGCACAACC
Source organism: Solirubrobacteraceae bacterium (assembly GCA_036269095.1). GTDB lineage: Bacteria > Actinomycetota > Thermoleophilia > Solirubrobacterales > Solirubrobacteraceae > Palsa-465. The sequence goes on along the minus strand of DATASU010000011.1, from coordinate 640 downwards.
TTGCCGCGGAACGAGTCCATCGTCATCGGCTTGTCGAACTGGTCGGTCAGCTCGAAGTTCGGTGCCGTGCCGTGCAGTCGCGTGCCCGGATCGAGCGACGGGGAGAACGCCAGCTGGTTCTTGGCCGGACCGGGGCCCTTCCCGGTCCCGACCAGTGCCAGGACCACCAGTCCGGCGATCACGACCACGACCGCGACCACGGGCCCCCTGCGTATGCGAAGCGGCGTTCTCATGAGGTCTGGGGAACCCTATAGGCCGCCGATTGAGACTGCATAAGCGACGATGACGCTGGTGTCATAAAGCGATCGGGCCCCGCGGAGTTCCGCGAGGCCCGATCTGCAAGGTGCGGCTGAAGGGACTCGAACCCCCACGCCCGTAAGAGCACAGCGACCTGAACGCTGCGTGTCTACCAATTCCACCACAGCCGCAGTGAGCAGACGACATTAGCAATTGCGCGCCTCACCGGCGCCCGCGAACCGCTCTCCTCAGCTTCTTTGCCGAGGGTTCGCTACCCTAGTCCACGCATTCCGCGCCGCTATCGTCTAGGGGACTAGGACGCCGCCCTCTCACGGCGGTAACCCGGGTTCGAATCCCGGTAGCGGTACTGCCAAAACCTCGGGCCTCTACCGAGGTTTTGGTG
>DATASU010000010.1:0-4567 GCA_036269095.1 Solirubrobacteraceae bacterium | reverse complement strand
GCGCGCGGCGTGACCCGCTCGATGACCAGGAACGACGGGCAGTCGCCCTTCACGCAGCTCATGTCGAGGTTGCACGAGCTCTGGTGAATGCGGGTCTTGCGACCGAACTCGGTCTGCGCCGGCTGCACCGACAGGCACGAGGACTTCTCGCCGCAGTCGCCACAGCCCTCGCACACGCGCTCGTTGATCCAGACCCGCTCGGCCGGAGTCTCGAGCAGCCCGCGCTTGCGCATACGGCGCTTCTCGGTCGCGCAGCGATCGTCGTGGATCAGCACCGTCACGCCCGCGACACCGGCGAGCTCGGTCTGCACCTCGCCGATGTCATCGCGGTGGCGCACCGACGCGATCGCCGGCAGCGACACCCCGTTGTAGCGCTCGGGCTCGGGTGTCGTGATCACGATCTGCTTGACGCCCTCGGCCGAGAGCTCGGAGACGATCTCGGTCACCGACATCTTGCCCTGCGGCTGCTGGCCGCCGGTCATCGCCACGGCGTCGTTGTACAAAAGCCGGTAGGTGATGTTCACGCCCCCGGCGATCGCCGCGCGGATCGCCAGCGAACCCGAGTGGTGGAAGGTCCCGTCGCCGAGGTTCTGGGTGAAGTGCTCCTGGCTCGCGAACGGCGCGAGACCCAGCCACTGCGCACCCTCGCCGCCCATCTGCGGCATGCCGAGCACGTGGCCGCGGCGGTCATGCGGCTCGAGCGCGACCATCGTGTGACAGCCGATGCCGACACCGATCAGCTGCTCGCCGCCCATCCGCGTCGAGCTGTTGTGCGGGCAGCCCGAGCAGAAGTAAGGGGTGCGCTTGGTCTCGAGCGTCAGCCGGTCGAGCGGGTTCGAGCGGTCCGCGACGGCGGCTCGCATCCGCGCCACCAGCTGCTCGGGTGCGCCCTCCGCGGGCAGCAGCCGCGCGAGCGCGCGCGCGACGTCATCGGCCGAGACCGCGCCGCCGACCGGCAACAGCTCGCGCCCTTCGGCATCCTGCTTGCCCACGACCCACGGTGCGCGCGGAACCCGGTAGAGCGCCTCCTTGAGCTGCGCCTCGACGAACGGCAGCTTGTCCTCGACGACCAGCACCGTCTCGAGGTCGCCGGCGAACGCCCGCAGCTGCGCGGCCTCGAGCGGCCACGGCATCGAGACCTGGATCAGACGCAGGCCGAGCGCCTCCCAATCGTCGCGCTCGAGCCCGAGATCGGAGAGCGCACGCAGCACCGCCTGATGGCTCATCCCCGCGGCGATCACGCCGACCCGCGGCTGTCGAGGCTCGAACCAAACGCGGTTGAGCTCGACAGCCAGGGCGTATTCCCGCACCCGTTCGAGCCGCGCGGTGAAGAGGTCCCGCTCGGCATCGAGGTTCGTCGGTGAGAGGAGCACCGGCGGTGAGTGCGGCTCCCGCTGGGTCAGCGCGGGTACCACGTCAAGTGCAGCGCCGGCCTCGGCAATCCCGGCGGAGTCGGCGAGGTCGGTGACGATCTTCAGCGCGGTCCAGACGCCCGCCTGGCGCGAGATCTCGACGGCGTGCAGCCCGAGTTCGAGCAGCTCGGAGATCGTCGCGGGCGCGAGCATCGGCATCCACAGCGCGCGGCACGTCTGTTCGCTGGAGCCGGGAACGGTCGAGGACTTGGCCATCGGGTCGTCACCCACAAACGCGACGGCACCGCCCAGCGGGGCGGTGCCGGACAGATTGCCGTGCCTGATCGCGTCGGAGGCGCGATCGAGGCCCGGGGCCTTGCCGTACCAGAACCCGGTCACGCCCTCCTTGGTCGCGCCGGGCAGCTCGGCGAGCAGCTGCGTGCCCGCTACCGCGGTCGCCGCGAGCTCCTCGTTGAGCCCCGGCCGGAACACGATCCCCGCCGGCGCGATCAGGCGCTCGGCGCGCTGCAGCTCGAGGTCGAGGCCGCCGATCGGTGAGCCCGGATAACCGCTGACGAACACGCCGGTGTTGTGGCCGCGGCGCGAATCGAGCCGGCGCTGGTCGAGCATCAGCCGCACCAGCGCCTGCATCCCGTCGAGCATGATCGGGCCGGACTCGGCCGTGTAGCGATCGCTCAGCGTGAGCTCGCGCAGGGGGGCGAGGGTGCTCATGCGTGCAGCAACGTCCGGACGGGTGAGTTGTCACGGCGCGCGGCGCCGGTGCTTCGCGCGCCGTCTGCAGCGCCGCGTGCGTCGTCCAGGATCCGGCGTACGCGCTCGGTCGCGATCCGCAGTGGCGTCTGCCCGGTACCGGATGCCGATTCGAGCACCTCGCGCGTGCGCGGGCCGATCTGCATGACATCCTTGCGCAGCCGTGCCTCGCTGTGGTGTGCGCGCAGGCTGTGGATGTGGATCACGCCGCCGGCGTTTGAGACGAAGTCGGGCACGTAGGTGATCTTGCGCTGTGCGAGCAGCTCGGCGCAACTGTCATTGGAGAGCGTGTCGTTGGCGGCGCCCGCGATCATCCGGCAGCGCAGCCGCGCCACGGTCTCGGGCGTGATCACCTTGGCCACCGAGCACGGCGCGAACACGTCGCAGGGGGTGTGGATGACGGCCTTGGCGTCGACGGTCGTGGCGCCGAGCTCGGCCGCCAGCGTCTTTGCGCGCTCGGCGTCGATGTCGGCGAGCACGATCTCGGCGCCGTCGGCGGCGAGGTCACGCGCGAGCGACTCGCCGACGTGGCCGGCGCCTTGGATCAGCACGCGCGTGCCCTTGATCCCCTGGCGCTGGTCGACGTGCTCGACCGCGGCGCGCACGGCTGCGGCGACGCCGAGTGCGGTCCAGGGGGAGGGGTCCTCGGCGTTACAGGAGACGTCGGCGCCGACGTCGGCCATCGCCTGCAGGTCATCGACGCTCGTGCCCATGTCGACGCCGGGCAGGTAGGCGCCGCCGGTGCGGATCACGAACTCGCCGAAGCGCTGCATCAGGGCGTGGCGGTCGACGCCGGCCTCGGGAGCGAGGATCACGGACTTCGCGCCACCGAACGGCAGGCCGGCAAATGCGTTCTTGAGCGTCATCGCCGCTGCGAGGCGCTGGGCCTCGGTGATCGCGGCGATGGCGGTCGGGTAGCGCACGCAGCGCACGCCCCCGAGGCCGGGGCCGAGCGTCGTGTCGTTGATCGCGATCACGGCGCGCAGCCCGGTCGTGTCGTCGTGACACAGCACCAGCTGCTCGCTGTGCCAGTGGTCGAAGGATCCCTCTTCCATGTTCTCCTGCCTCCCTCGTCTGTTGCAGACAGCACAAAGCAAAATGCCCAGGCCGGACGAACGCAACCGGATCGCAAGTCACTTGCCTGGGGGCGCAGGATTCAGGCGTGAAAAGGCACCTCGACTTACGAAATCTTGCGCCGCCGGGTGCTCAGGTTGGGTATCGTGCGTCGTGATGCCCGCTCATGTGAATCTCGACGAGCTCGACGAGCAGATCATCGAGCTGCTGCGCGAGGACGCACGCCGCACGCTTGCCGACATCGCCGCGCACGTGAACCTGTCGCCGGCGCCGGTCAAGCGCCGCATCGACCGGCTCGAGCAGCTCGGCGTGATCACCGGGTACACGGTGTCCGTCGATCACGCGCTGATCGGGCCCTCGATCGAGGCGTTCACCGAGCTGCGCTTCGCCGGCGACGCCGACATCGACGAGATCCTCGGCTCGGTCGAGCAGTATCCGGAGATCCGCGAGGTCTTCACCATGGCCGGTGATCCCGATGCGCTGCTGCGGATCCGCGTCACTGATGTCGAGCACCTCAAGGCGGTCGTGAACAAGCTGCGCCGCACCGGCCGCGTGACCGGGACCAAGACGCTGATGGTGCTCGATCGCTGGGAACGCTAGCCCGCGGTGCGCGCCTGCTGACGCGCCCTACGGTTTTGCGTCAGGCTGCCGACAACTGGGTCAGGAACCCTCGCTGGAATGACCGACTTCACTGAACAGCGCCGCACCAGCTTCGACGCGGCCGCCCAGCTCTACGACGACGCTCGCCCCGGCTACCCGGAGCAGATGATCGACGTCGTACTCGCCTACTCGCAGCTGCAGCCAGGTGCCCGCGCGCTCGAGATCGGTGCCGGCACCGGCCAGGCGACGGCCCAGTTCGCGTGGCGTGGGGTCGCCGTCCACGCCGTCGAGCCCGGTGCCGACATGGCCGACTTCATCCGTGAGAAGTTCGACGAGTCGGGCCTCGACGTGACCGTCGAGAACGCCGACCTCGAGACCGCGACGCTCGAGTCCACGAGCTTCGACCTGATCTTCGCCTCGACATCCTGGCACTGGCTGACCCCGGGCGCGCGCTGGACGATCGTCGCCGAGGCGATCAGGCCCGCTGGCACGCTCGCGGCCTTCTGGAACATCCCGCACTGGCGCCGCACCGAGCTGTGCCCGCGGCTCGACGCGGTCTACCAGCAGAGTGGCGCCGACCTCACGCAGCTCGGGCCGATGGCGACCGCCGAGGTCGAACACGGCGCGCTGATGAACGAGTTCTTCAACGACGCCCCCAACCGCGAGGCGTTCACGGACTTCCGTGGCGGCCGCTTCGACTGGTCAGAGACCTACAGCGCCGATGACTACGTCGCGCTGCTCGGCACCTACGGTGACCACCTGACGCTCGA
>DATASU010000009.1:0-9677 GCA_036269095.1 Solirubrobacteraceae bacterium | reverse complement strand
CCGCCCTTACGTGCCAGCGCCACCGCGTCGGCGGTGCCCTGGACCGTGTTCGTCACCTCGACCACGAGATCGGCGCCTTGGTAGCCGCTCAGCTCGAGGACGGCGTCGGCGGGATCGTCGCTGGCTACGTTGACCCCCGTCGCGCCCAGCTCCGCGGCCCGCCGCACCCGGCTCTCATTGGGATCGCTGACCACCACCGCGCCGGCGCCGAGGGCCAGCGCCGCCTGCGCGGTCAGCAACCCGGTCGGCCCGCCGCCCATCACCGCCACCACCTGGCCGGGCTGAAAGCCCCCGCGGTGAAGCACGTCGACGGCAGTCACGGCGTTGTCGCCGACCAGGAGCGCGGCGTCGTCGGAGACGTCGTCGGGCACCTTACGCAGCGTGAGGTCGGCCTCGGGCACGCCGATGTACTCTGCCTGGCCGCCGGGCAGGTCCCCGAACGCGAACCCGAAGCCGAAGAAGCGCAGCATCAGGCAGCGGGCGTGCTGGCCCCGCTGGCACTGCACGCAGTGGCCACACGAGACCGAGAACGAGCCGGTCACGCGATCGCCGACCTCGATCAGCCGGACGTCGGGTCCGATCTGCTCGACGATGCCGAAGTACTCGTGGCCGATCGGGAAGTCCGGCTCGATCGTGACCCGGCCGTCCAACAGCATCAGGTCGCTGCCGCAGATGCCGGCGCGGGTAATCCGCACGACTGCCATTCCCGACTCGGTGAGCTCGGGGTTGGGCACCTCGCGGAGCTCCACCCGCCCGGGCTCGGCCATCGTCACCGCGATCATCTGGTCACCTCCATCGCGCGGCACTGCAGGCGCTCGCGCAGCTCGCGGTCATATGCTCTCCGATTCCTGGGCGTACCCGAGCGTCTGCAGGTAGTCCTCGTGCAGCTCTCGCCACACGGTGGCGATCGACTCGACCGCCGGGTCGAACGCGTGGTCGAGCTCACCGTCGAGAAGCCGTCGTTCAGCCTCCCGCAGCCGAGCGATGTAGTCCCCGAAGCGCGGCGCGATCCCGGCGGTTCGGCGCAGCGTGGGCTGGACCTCCTCGACGATCGCGACCAGCTCGCTGATCAGGCGCCGACGCTTGGCCGCGTCCGCCGCGTTCCACCGTGGCTCGAGCGTCTTCACCCGGCGCCATGCAGCCGACAAGGGCTCGGAGACGATGTCGAGCAGGGCGACGTCGATCGTGGCGCGCTCCTGCTCGGAGAGGGTCCTGTGAAGACGGTGTCCGGAGTCGGTGAGGGTGAACCCGTACGGCGTCGAGCAAATCAGGCCAGCCGCCTCCAGCTGACGCCCATCGCCCGGCAGGTGCTTGAGGCTGCCGCGCAGAGCCAGTGCATGCACCGCTGAGAACACCTCGGCCGGATCGAGCTTCATCTCAGGCTCCTCCTCTGTCGTCGCTGGGCCGTGCGGAGGGTTCGCCGAGGCCCATCCCGCGCCCGATCACCTCCTTCATGATCTCGGACGTGCCGCCGTAGATCCGTGATATGCGCGCGTCGGCATAGTCGCGCGCGATCTGGTACTCGAGCATGTAGCCGTAGCCGCCATGGAGTTGCAGGCATGCGTCGATCACTCGTCCCTGCGCTTCCGAGCACCAGTACTTGGCCATCGCGGCCTCGTCGGCCGTCAGAGTCCCGTCGACCGTGGCCAGCAGGCAGCGGTCGACGAACGCCTGCGCGACCTCAACCTCGGTCTTTGCCTTGGCCAGCTCGAAGCGCGAGTTCTGGAAGGTCCCGATCGGACGGCCGAACGCCCTGCGCTCGAGTGCATACTCCAGCGTGCGCTCGAGCGCGCCACGCGCAGCGGCGACCGCGCCCACCGCGATCGATAGCCGCTCCTGGGCGAGGTTGTGCGTGAGGTGTCGGAAGCCCTCGCCCTCGGCGCCGATCAGGTTGGCGGCGGGGACACGCGCGTCGGCGAAGAACAGCTCGGCGGTGTCCTGCGCGTGCTGGCCGAGCTTCTCGAGGTTGCGCCCGCGCGTGAAGCCGGGCGTGTCGGCCTCGAGGACCAACAGGCTGATGTCCGACTGCTTGCCGGTTGACCCGGTCCGCACCGCTGTGATGACGAGCTCGGCATTCAGACCATTGGTGATGAATGTCTTCGAGCCGTTGAGGATGTAGTGCTCGCCGTCGCGGACCGCGCGGGTCTGGATGCCCTGGAGATCGGAACCGGTTCCCGGCTCTGACATCGCGATCCCCAGGATCAGCTCACCGCCGACGATCCCCGGCAGCCATCGCGCTCGCTGCCGCTCGTCGCAGAGCTCGGTGAGGTACGGCAGGGCGACGTCGTTCTGCATCGTGATGGCCAGCGCGAACGCGGCCAGGCCCCGACGCGCGGCCTCCTCGTTGATGACGGCGTTGAAGCGGAAGTCCTCGACCCCCGGACCTCCGAACGCCTCCGGCACGCGGAACCCCAGAAACCCCAGCTCGCCCGCGCGCCGCAGCGCGTCTCGCGGGATCCGCCCCTCGTGCTCCCACTCTTCGTAGGCATGAACTATCTCCTTGTCGAGGTAGCGTCCGAAGCTCTCGCGCAGGTCGTCGTGCTCAGGGGTGAAGATGGGGCGTCTCATATCCGCAGCGCCGCGATTCGCTGCACCTGTTCCAGCGGTCGCCGGCTTGCGGGCGAGAGGCAGAAGCCATCGACCCCGGCGGCGCGATAGTCGGCCAGCCGCTCCGCGATCGCCTCGACCGGGCCGACCAGAGCCCAACGCGAGACGCGCTCGAATGGCATCCCGTATTGGCGCCTGATCAGCTCCGCCGCCTCGGCCTCGCCGGCGGCCTGATCGGTGCAGATGTTGATGAACGCGACGAGCGCGACGCCCGGCGTGGGGCGCCCATGCTCGGCAGCAAGCTCCCCGAGGCGACCGCGCGACTCCTCGATTTGCTCGGCGTCGACCCACATCGGCATCCAGGCGTCGCCGAAGCGCGCCGCCCGGCGCACCGCGGCTCCGGCCCTCCCGCCGACGAGCACCGGCGGTGCCACCGACGCCACGGGTGCAAGCCCGGGGCACGCGACCTCGTAGAGCCCACTGTGCTCGACAAGCTCGCCGTTCATCAGCCGCGGTAAGAGCTCCAGCGCCTCATCGAGGCGCTTGCCCCGCTGGCGCGGATCTACCCCCGCGGCGCGAAACTCTGGTTCGTATTCACCGCCGAGGCCGACGCCCATCAGCACGCGGTTGGGAGCGAGCGCGGCGAGTGTGGACAGCTGCTTCGCCAGCCAGGTCACCGGCCGCAGGGTCGGGTTGAGGATCCCGAACCCGAGGCCGATCCGTTCGGTCGCGCCGGCCACGAGCGACAGAGTGGTCGTCGCCTCGAGAATCGGGCGGTGGAAGATGAGGTGGTCGGGAACCCACACGTGGTCAAGACGGGCCTGCTCGGCGGCGCGGGCTACCTCAAGCACGGGCGTCCCGTTCCCGAACGCATCGATGCTCGGCAGCGCAACGCCGACTCCTGCCCATGGCCGTGCGGACATCGCCCTCACACCGCCAGCGTCTCGGCGTCGGCGGCGCCCGCCAGCTCGAGGAGCGCGGCGGAGCGCTGGTCGTCGCTCAGGCCTTTCAGCGATCGCGCGCCGTGCTCGGTGACGACCCAGTCGACGTCGCTGCGCGCGGTGCTCACCGGACCGCTCAAATGCTTGACGACGCGGGTCGACGGCAGCGCGATGATCGGCGTGCCGCCGCAAGCCGCTGCGGCACGCAGGAAGTCGACCTGGCCGCCGACGGCGCCCAGCGGCCGCCCCTCGATCGACTCCGCGTTCGCCTGGCCGGAGAGGTCTACTTCAAGCGCGCTGTTGATGGCGCACAGCCGCCCCACTGTGGCCAGCGCTGCGGGCGCATGGGTATAGCTGACGGGCCGGAACACGACGTCCTCGCGCCCGCCGAGCGCGCTGAACAGGCGTTGGCTCCCCAGCGCCGCCCCGGTTACGGTCAAGCCCCGGTCGGCGTGCTTGCAGGCATTGGTGACGACCCCAGCCTCGATCAAGTCGAGTACCCCATCGGAGATCATCCCCGAATGCACGCCTAGATTCCGGTGATCACCCAACGCCTGCATGATCGCCCCCGGGAGCGCGCCCACTCCGAGCTGGATCGTGTCTCCGTCCCTGACCAGCGCGGCGACGTGAGCAGCGATCCGCCGCTCGGTCTCACCTGGGGTCACGGGTGGCGCCTCGAGCAGCGGACGCGAGCTGACGACGACCGCATCGAGTCGATCCCACGCAATCCAGTGCCCGGCGGTGACGGGACAGTGATCGTTGACCTCCGCGATCACGACCCTCGCGTGCTCGAGCGCGTCGGCGAGGTAGTCGACCCCGACGCCCATACTGCAACGGCCGACGCTGTCAGGTGGCGCGACCTGCACGAACGCGACGTCGCCCGGAAGAGCGTGCGCCCCGAACAGCCCGGGCAGAGCCGAGAAGTGGCATGGCACCACGCGCAGACCTGGGACGCGCCCGAGCCGGCCGAGCGCGCCGTAGGAGACGACTTCAAGCGCCTGGGAGGCCTCGCTCGCGAGCCGGTCCCCCCACACAAGCCCGACGAACGCCCGCACGCCGCCGATCGCCTGGGCCTGTGCGAGCAGCGCGTCCACGAGCACCGTGGGCTCGGCGCAAGCCTGACCGAAGACGACGCCGTCGCCCGGGAGGATCCAGCGCTTCAGGTCGAGCTCGTCCGCCGTCAGTTGGACTGGACCGCTCATCGCCTAGAGCCTCTTCAGGATCGTCCCCGTGCCGAGCCCGCCGCCGCAACACATCGTCACGAGTCCGAGCTCGGCGCCGGAGCGCTCGAGCTCGTGCAGGATCGTCGCCACTAGCCGCGCGCCGGTCGACCCGACCGGGTGACCGAGCGCCATCGCGCCGCCGTTGACATTGACTCGCTCCATGTCGGCCTCGAGCTCGCGCTGCCACGCCAGCACGACCGATGCAAACGCCTCGTTGATCTCGATCAGGTCGAGGTCGCCGATGCTGAGCCCCGTCCGCGCAAGCAGCTTGCGCGTTGCTGGGATCGGGCCCGTGAGCATGATCACGGGGTCGACGCCGACCGTGACCTGATCGACGATCAGTGCCCGCGGGGCAAGGCCTAGCCGCCGCGCAGCGTCGCGGCTCGCGAGCAAGACGGCGGCGGCCCCGTCTGAGAGCTGGGACGAGGTCGCCGCCGTGACCCTCCCGTTCTCCTTGAAAGGGGTCTTGAGGTCCGCCAGCGTCTCGACGCTGGTCTCGGGGCGGATGCCCTGATCGACGCTCTCGGTCCCGTGAGGCGTCTCGATCGGCACGATTTCCGCCTCGAAGCGGCCCTCGGCGGTGGCCGCGTGCGCGCGGCGGTGCGAGGTGACGGCGAGCTCGTCCATCTCGCGGCGCGAAACGCCCCATTCCTCAGCGATCCGCTCGGCGCTCAGCCCCTGGGGGATGAAGTCGAAGCGGTCTAGCAGCTCCTGCGGCCATGGCGTGCCGTACAGGTCCACGATCCGGGTCGGCGAGTCGATCGGGACGTGGTGCATGTGCTCGACGCCACCCGCGATCACCAGCTCATGTGTGCCCGAGGCGATCAGCGCCGCGGCATAGCTGACCGCCGACTGCGCCGACCCGCAGCGACGATCGATCGTGATCGCGGGAACCTCTACCGGGTAGCCGGCCTGGAGCCACGCATTGCGCGCGATGTTGCGCGACTGCTCCCCAAACGGCGCCGTGCAACCGGCGATTACATCTTCGACCTGGCCCGGGTCGATGCCGCTGCGCTCGACGAGCGCGGTCAGGCACGATGCCAGCAGCTCGTTCGGATGTGTGTCGCGAAACGCTCCCTTCTCGAAATGCGCCTTGCCGATCGGCGTGCGGACCGCCTCGACGATTACCGCGTGGCGACCCCCATCGAGAAACGGCGAGCGAAGGCTCATCGGAGCACCTAGATGACAGTTCCGCCGTCGACGCAGAGCACCTGGCCGGTGATGTAGGCGGCGTCGTCGGAGGCCAAGAAGGCGAACGCGCCCGCGACCTCCTCCGGCTCGGCGAAGCGGCCGAGTGGGATCCGCTCGAGCGTCTTGACGGCAAACTTCGGATTCGTGCGGACCGTTTCGGTCATCGCGGTCGCCGCCAGCGGAGCGACCGCGTTCACGGTGATGTTGCGTCGAGCCAGCTCCCGCGCCGCGGACTTCGTCAGCCCCACGATCCCCGCTTTGGCGGCCCCATAGTTGGCCTGGCCGATCGTGCCGACCAGCCCCGCGGCCGAGGTGGAGTTGATGATCCTCCCAGTCCCGTCGTCGGGCAGACGCGCCAGGGCTGCGCGGAGGACGCGGTAGGAGCCCAGGAGATGGACGTCGAGCACGGCTCGGAACGCCTCCTCCTCGAGGTCGGGCAGCATCGCCGGTCGGACGATTCCGGCGTTGTTGACGACGATGTGCAAGGCATCGCCGAGCCCGGCGGCGGACTCGACGGCATTGGCGACCTCGGCCGCATTGGTGACGTCGGCGCCGATGCCGGTTGCGCGGCCACCACGCCCGGCGATTGCGGCCGCCACCGCCTTGGCTGCCTCGTAGTCCCGATCGACGACGGCAACTGTCGCGCCCTCGGCCGCCATGCGCTCGGCGACCGCGGCGCCGATCCCGGCGCCCGCGCCCGTGATGAGCGCGACACGTCCGTCCAGGCCGCGCATCAGTAGGACCTCGGCAGTCCGAGGACGTGCTCGCCGACGTAGTTGAGGATCATCTCCTGGCTGATCGGGGCGATCCGCAGCAGGCGCGCCTCGCGGAAGTAGCGCTCGACGTGATATTCGCGCGCGTAGCCCATGCCGCCGTGCAGCTGCACGGCGCGGTCGGCGGCCTCGTACCCGGCCTCGGCGCAAAGATATTTGGCCGCGTTCGCCTCGCGTCCACACGGCAAGCCGCGGTCGTATAGCCACGCGGCCTTGCGAACCATCAACGTGGCGGCGTCTAGCTTGATCTGGGCATCGGCAAGCGGGAACTGCAGGCCCTGGTTCATCCCGATCGGCCGGCCGAACACGACGCGCTCCTTGCCATAGGCGACGGCGCGGCGGACCGCAGCTCGGCCGAGTCCGAGCGCCTCCACTGCGATCAGGACCCGCTCGGGGTTGAGCCCGTCCAGGAGGTACTTGAAGCCCTGCCCCTCTTCGCCGACGCGGTGCTCCTCGGGCACCTCAAGGTTGTCGATGAACAGTTCGTTGGAGTCGACTGCCTCGCGGCCCATCTTCGGGATCGGGCGGATGTCGACCCGGTCGCGGTCGAGGTCGGTGAGGAACAGCGTCATCCCGTCGGTCTTCTTCGCGCAGTCCTCGAGCTTGGTCGTGCGCGTGAGCAGCAGGACCTTCTCGGACTCGAGCGCCTTGGAGATCCACACCTTGCGGCCATTGATCACGTAGCCGTCGCGGGTGCGCCTGGCGAACGTCGTGATCCGCGTCGTGTCGAGGCCGGCGTCGGGTTCCGTGACACCGAAGCAGACGTGCAGGTCGCCGGACACGATCCGAGGGAGGGTCTCGCACTTGAGCTCCTCGGAGCCGTGGACGATCACCGGATGCATGCCAAAGATCGACATGTGCATGCAGCTTGCACCGTTCATGCCGGCGCCCGAGGCCGACACTTCCTCGAGCAGCAACGAGGCCTCGAGGATTCCCAGGCCGCTGCCGCCGTACTCCTCAGGCACGCAGATGCCCAGCCAGCCGGCGTCGGCGAACGCCTTATAGAACTCCCACGGGAACTCGTGCTTGGAGTCCTTCTCCAACCAGTACTCCTCGTCGAAGCTCGCAGCCAGCTCAGCCACGGCGCGACGAATCGTCTCCTGATCGTCGCTCAGGTCGAAATTCAGTGCCGCCTCCGTGGCTGCCGGCTCGCTCATCACATGTACTCCATCGCTTCGATCGGGTCGTGGAACAGCATGATCGCCTCGTCGGTGTTGATGATCCGGCCGTAATAGGTCGTCATCAGGACCTGGATCAGTTCCGAGTCGACGTCGAGGCCAGTCGCCTCGGAGAGCTCCTCGAAATCCATGCGCAGTCGCTCCCGGGCTTTGACCTCCCAGAAGGTGCGCTGAGGGACCACCTCCACGCCCTCGACGGCGGCCATCGCCTCGGCCAGCGCATCCCCTTCGACGCTTCGGCCCAGCGCGATCCCGACGTAGTCGAATGCCTGCTCTTCCGCCTCCGAGCTCATGTCGACACCTCCTGGGGTTCGAGTACGGATTGCAACTCATCGCGCTCGCGTCTGACCTGCTCGAGCCCCTCCGCGGGCGGCCGGGAACGGGGAACCCGCTCCAGCTCGGTCGCGAGCGCTTCGGCGGCAGCGTCGGCCTGCGCGTTCCAATCCGCCGCCCAGCCGCGGAGCACCTCGCGATTCTGGGCGCCGAACTCCCCGTCACCGAGGCAGAAGTCGATCAGCTCCGAGGTCCAGTCGCGGTACCACAGCCACTCCCGCTGGGCGTTGCCGATGATCACGGGGGTGACCGGGTCGCCGTTCAGGCTGGCCGGAACCAGCAGCATCTCTCGGCGTAGCAGCGAGCCGACCAGCGGCTCAATTGACAAATTGGTCGCGATCACCCGCTCGGCCCAGTCAGGCTTGGCGTTCACGTGCTCGACGAGCGCGCGGACCGGCTGCCAGGCGTCCTCTTCCAGGAACCGCGTTCGAGCCGCCTCGGTGGAGCACTCGCCGATCTCCGGTTCGAGATCCATCGCGTACACGACGAGGTCCTGCGCTTGGCGCTGCTTCATCGCGGCTTCGAGCACGATCGCGTGCGTCAGCAGATCGGACAGCGCCGGACGCGCCGCGCCACACAGCGCCCGCCACAGTCCGTGCTCGTAGAACGCCGGCAGCTGAACGCTCGACTGCAGGAACTGGCGCCACTCGTCGCTCATCCGCGCGAACAACCCCTCCGAGCGCGCAGCCGCAACCGCGGCGTCCTGCTCCCGTGCCGCCTGCGCGGCCTGCTGATAGAACGGCCGTTCCCACAGCTCGCCCGGGTCACGCCAATCAAACCAGTCGGACACGCGCAATGCCGTTGACCCGAGCGAGTGCGACCCGCGGCCGTCCTCGAACGCGAGCAGCCAACCTCCCTTCAAGTGGCGGTCGACCGAGATCTGCGTGTCGATCGTCACCTCCTCGTACGTGCTCGGGCGCCGCTTCTTCGGCGTGAAGTAAAAGAAGCCGCGGCGCGACTCGTCTGGCTCGGGCGCGCCGGAGCCATCTTCGAACCGTTTGACGGGGGGAGCTGGAACGCTCATCGGATCACCTCCGCGACGTTGCGCCGACCGTGGCCGTTACCATTCGGGCGCATCGCCGCGCCCGTCTCCAGGCCCTCGCCGCCGATCGAGCCGGCGCGGTGCACGTACGAGGTCTCGCTGCTGACGACGGCGCCGTCGGGTTGGCTGGGATCGTGCCAGGAGCCGTTCGGCAGGCCCATCTCCTCGGCGGTCCTGATATTCGGGCTCTTGACCTCGCAGCCGCAGGCCTCCAGGTCGGCCAGCGTCCACATCGGCTTGTCGTCGTCGAGGTGCGGCTGGCCGACGAGCGTCTTGCCGTCCTCTCTGACGAAGCCGATGTCGCGCACGACGTCGGCGAGGTCCCAGCCGTGGTACCTGTCGAAGAAATGGCGATCGCCGGTGTAGCGCCCCGGGTACTCGAAGTCGTTGCGCATGCACATCTCCGAGCAGTAGAAGCGCGTACGGTCATCGACGACCCGGTAAAGCTG
>DATASU010000008.1:0-24404 GCA_036269095.1 Solirubrobacteraceae bacterium | reverse complement strand
GACGCATGGCGTCCACCGCTTCGCGTCCGGACAGGGTGGACACGTCACGCGCGATCAGCTTGTCGCGGCCGGTTTGTCGAATCGGACGATCGATCGCTGGGTCAAGCATCAACAGCTCGTCCGTGTCTACCGCGGTGTCTACGCCGTGGGTCACCTGCAGAGCAATCCGATCAACGCCGCCCACGGCGCACTGTTGGCCGGTGGGGACCGCTGCGCACTCGCGGGCGGTTGCGGGCTGGTGCTCTGGGGTGTGTGGCGTTATTGGCCGAAGCGGTTGGAGATCGTGCTGGCGGGCGACCGGCGGCCAACCGGGCTGATCGTGTATCGCTCGGCGACGCTGCTGCAGCGTGACATCACCACGCTCCAGGGTCTGCGCGTGACCAGCGCCGCGCGCACGATGCTCGACAACGCAGAGCGGCTGACGCCCAAGCAGCTCGCACGCGCGATCAACGAACTGCGGCTGCGTGACGTGCTGACGATCGACCAGCTCGCCGACGTCCTCGCGCGCAATCCGACCCACCCCGCCGTCACGCTGCTGCAGCCTCACCTCGAGTTCGCGCAACCCGAACCGACGCGCTCGGGACTCGAGGACATGTTCCTGCCACTGCTGCGCAAACACGGACTGCCGACTCCGGAGATCAACGTCCAGGTCGTCGGCTACCGCGTCGACGCGTACTTCCCGGAGCACTGCTTGATCGTTGAGCTCGATGGCTGGAAGCACCACCGAACAAGGGAGCGCTTCCTCGAGGACCGCCGGCAGGACTTCGCGATCCTCGCGGCAACCGGCATCCCGACCGTGCGTTTGCCCTACGACGACGTCGGCGACGCGACGATCCCGCAGCTGCGGACGGTCCTCGAGCGTAGCCAAGCCGGGTGGGCGCACGGCGTTGCCCGTGGGCCTGCGCGCCGGCCGCTCTAGCATCCGGTCAATGCGCAAACGCATCGGCTTCCTGAGCTTCGGGCACTGGCAGGACTCGCCCGGCTCCCGTACCCGCACCGCCGCCGACGCGCTCAACCAGACGATCGAGCTCGCTGAGGCGGCTGAGGCGATCGGGATCGATGGCGCGTTCGTGCGTGTGCACCACTTCGCGCGGCAGCTCGCGTCGCCGTTTCCGCTGCTCGCCGCGATCGGCGCGCGCACCTCGCGGATCGAGATCGGGACCGCCGTGATCGATATGCGCTACGAGAACCCGCTGTATATGGCAGAAGAGGCGGCGGCCGCGGACCTGATCGCCGGCGGACGGCTGCAGCTCGGCCTCAGCCGCGGGTCACCGGAGCCGGCGCTGAACGGCGCCCACAGCTTCGGCTACATCGCTCCGGAGGGTCAGACGGACGCCGACACTGCGCGCGCCAAGACCGCGTACTTCCGTCAGGCGATCTCGGGCCACGGCGTCGCCAAGTCCGACCCGGTGATGACCGGCGGTGAGTTCGCGCTGCCGATCCAGCCGCACTCGCCCGGTCTGATCGACCGCATCTGGTGGGGATCGGGCACGCGCGAGACGGCGCGCTGGGCCGCGGCCGAGGGCATGAACCTGCAGAGCTCGACGTTGCTCTCCGAGGACACGGGCGTGCCGTTCGGGGAGCTGCAGGCTGAGCAGATCGACCTCTTCCGCGACGCCTGGATCGCGGCCGGTTGGGAACGCGAGGCGCGCGTGTCGATCAGCCGCAGCGTGTTGCCGATCGTCACCGACGAGGATCGGATGTACTTCGGAGGCCGTGATCAGAGCCGCGACCAGCTCGGCAACCTCGAGGGCGCGACTGCCCGCTTCGGTCGCAGCTACACCGGCGAGCCGGATCGCATCGCGGAGGAGCTGGCGAAGGACCCGGCGGTGCAGATGGCGGACACGGTGCTGCTCACCGTTCCCAATCAGCTGGGCGTCGAGTACTGCGCACACATGCTCGAGATCATCGCGCAGGAGATCGCACCCGCGTTCGGCTGGTCTCCAGCGGCAAAAGCCGTGCAAGACGCCGCTTCAGACAGTGAAGTACCCGCTAAACTCGAGAGCTAAGGATGTCGACTTCGGAAACCTGTCCCGTATGCCGCACCGCAGACATCGTCTGCGGGAAGTGGACGCTGCTCCTGATCAAGGAGCTCGCCGAGGGGCAGTCGCGTTTCTGTGAGCTCGAGCGTGGGCTCGAGGGGATCAGTCCGCGGACGTTGTCTCTGCGCCTGCGCGCGCTCGAGGAAGAGGGCATCGTCGCGCGCAGCACGTTCCCCGAGGTGCCGCCTCGGGTCGAATACGCGCTCACCGACAAGGGCCGTGCGCTCGTGCCGTTGATCGAGGACATGCGCGCGTACGGACTGCAGTGGCTATCGGAAGACTGCGGCGCGGCCGTGGACGCGGCGCTGGTCTCGTCCGATCCGGCGCTGGTCTCGTCCGATCCGGCACTCGCGTCGGTCTGACAGCGGCCGATCCGGTAGCTCCCGGACTGCAAGCCCGCTCTCATTCGCAGGATCTGAAATGCGGCTGCCGAAACGGCAGGTCGTGAGAAATCTGACGCTGCACGGACTGCTCGAGGCATTCACCACCGACGCCGGGATGCGGCTCAACCTCGCCGCCGCCGAGGGCGACGATATCCCCTTCGAGGTCGTGCAGAGCGACGGCGGACGCTCCGGGCTCCCGCTGTACTGCTACCGGCCGCTGACCGGCGATTTCATTCGCGAGCGCCTCGGCCTGCTGGTCGCACTGCCGAGCTACGCCCCGGTTGCAAGGTCGCTGGAGGGCGTCGGCGGGCTCGAGGCCTACCTGCGCGCCCACGGTCGCGCGGCCGCGCCCGAGCGGCCACGTGAGCAGGCCGACGAGGTACTGCGCGACTTCCTCGCCCGCGTGTTCGAGGAGCGCAGCGAGTTTGCGTTCGATGACGTGCGCTTCGAAGCTGCGTACCTCGAACTCGAGCGAGCGCTCTACGAGGGTCGCTGCGTGACCGAGGTGATCGCACCGCTGCTGGGGATCGATCTCGATCCCAGTACCGACGAGCTGGCACTCGGTGATGGTCTTTCGATCGTGCGCTGCACGGCGCTGGCCGGTGCGCCGGCCGATCTCATCACGCAGGACCAGCCGCCGCTGCTGCTCGTGTTGCGCGTCGCCCACGACCGCCTCCAGCAGCCGTCTGTCTCCTACGCGCGCACGCGCTTCCGGCGCGTGCTGACGGCGCTGCGCCTGTTTGAACGCGGCGGATACGCGATCGCCCCGCTCGGTTATTCGCGGATCGACGATGGCGGTTGGTCGCCGGTGCCGCTCGGCTCGAGCGGGCGCCCGCGGCTGCTGACGCTGATTCCGCCGGGCAACGAGGACGAGCTGCGTGGTTTCTGCAACCTGATCGCGCGGCGGCTGCCGGTCGCCGCGGGCGGGCGTGGCCCGGACAACTCGGGTGCCGGCGAGGCGATCTGGGCGCTGGCCCGATTCGAGATGGGCTGCGAGCGCGTTGTCCCATTCGAGGCGCTGACCGACTATCTGCTCGCGCTGCGTGCCCTGCTCGAGCCCGAGGGCCCCGCGAGCGGCCGGCTCGCCCAGCGGCTCTCAGTGATCTGCGCGGCTCCAGAACAGCGTGCGGCGCTGGCCGAGCGCACCGCCCACGCGATCTCGCTCGAGCGCGCTGTGATCGCCGGACTCGCACCCGCCAGCACGGGCGTGGATTCACTTGTCGAGGAGCTCGCCGAGCACCTGCGCGCGATCCTGCGTGATGTGCTGTGCGGACACCTGGGCGCCGACGTGCGCGGGGTCGCCGACGAATTGCTCGCCGAAGCTGCGCAGACCGCCGAGGCAGCAGCGGTCTAGCTGACGCAAGCCGGTAGCGTCCGCCGCATGTTCCACGTCGAGATGCGCATGGGCATGCAGGTCGTGCGCGAGTTCAACCTCAGCGAGCAGCGGCTCTGGCTGGAGTTCCTGGCACCGCTGATGGCCGGCAACGACTTCACGGTCGAGGGCCACGACTTCATCCCGCGCCAGACGCGACTGAACGTCTACGAGGGCCCGGAGCTCCGAACCGATCAGCTCGGGATGGGGCGGGGCTGGCAGAACGTCGAGCGCACCGCGACCGATGTCACGGAGCGGGTGCTCGCTCGCGCGCGGGAGCACGTCGCGGCCAACGCCGCATCGCAGCCGGGGGTCCTATCAGCGACGACCCCCGCTGCTGCGAGCACGGCTTCCGCGGAGCTGTTGCGGGAGCGGCTGATCGGCCGGCTCAGCGCCGGCCCGATCTCGAGCCGGGAGTTGCTCGCGACCGCCGCCGAGCTGATGCCGGACAGTGACGCGCAACAACGCATCGCGACGGTCCGCCAGGTCGTCTGGGCGCTGCTCGAGCACGACGCCGCTCAGCTCGCGCCGCCGCCGCTCAGCTCGCCCCGAGCGGCAGGTAGCTGACCTCGGTCCCCGCGGCGAGTGTGCCGTCGCCAATGGGAATGCGGGCGAGGCCATCGGAGCGCGAGCTGAGCGCGAGCTGGTGCGACTGCTGTCCGCGCAGTGGCTCGACGCCGCCGTCGGCGTGACGCTGCACTCGGATCAGCTCGTCGCGCTCGGGGTTCTGCCTGACCGCCGCGACCAGCCGCGCCCGCGTGAACGGTGGGCGCGGAGCCGCCGCGCCCTGCATCGCGGCGATCGCCGGGCGCACGAACAGCTCGAAGCAGACCATCACCGACACCGGGTTGCCGGGGATCCCAAAGACCAGTGTACGGTCCCGTACACCAAAGCTAAGCGGTTTGCCGGGCTTCATCGCGATCCGCCAGAACAGTTCCCGCACCCCGAGCTCGCGCTCGACCTCACGCACCAGGTCGTGACCGCCGACCGAGACGCCGCCGGTGCTGAGCACGACGTCGAACTCGAGCGCCCGCTCGATCGCCGCGCGGTGGGCCTCGCGCGTATCGGCGGCGGCCGGGATAAGAGTCACGTCGGCGCCGGCGCTCGCCAGCGCCGCGCGCAGCAGTGGGCCGTTGGAGTCATATATCTCGCCGGGGGCGAGCGCTGCGCCCGGTGGACGCAGCTCACTGCCGGTCGTCAGCACCGCGACCCGCGGCAGACGGCCGCAGGACAGCGAGCCGAGACCGAGCGATGCGGCCGCGCCGATCTGGCCCGGGCCGATCCGGATGCCCGCCGGCAGCACCTGCTCGCCGGCGCGCACGTCGCTGCCCGCGTGACGCACGGAGTAGTCGTGCCGCACCGCGCGCGGAACCTCGACGACACTTCCGGCCGCGGTCGGCCTCGACCTCGAGTCGCGGTCGACCCACTCGACCGGGACGACGGCATCGGCTCCGTCGGGAAGCACCGCGCCGGTGGAGATCACGACCGCCTGCCCGGGGCCGACAGCGCCCAGGAACGGCGAACCGGCGGCCGATTCGCCGATCAGCTCGAGCGCTCCGGGGGTATCCGCGGAGCGCAGCGCGAAGCCGTCCATCGCGGAGTTGGTGAACGGCGGCAGGTCGAGCGACGCAGCGACCGCCTCGGCTAGGTAGCGGCCGGCGGCCTCACCGAGTGGGACGGGCTCCATGCCCAGCGGACGAACGTTCGCGAGCACCAGCTCAAGCGCGTCGTCGAGGGGGAGCAGAACGGCGTCAGTCATCGAAACAGCACTCGGTGTATCGCAAGCAGACCCTCGATGTCATGGACGTCAGCGCTGAAATCGGGGACCTGCAGGATCGGTTCCCCTGCGAACGCCGCTCGCAGCCGCTCGATGTTGGCGCGGTCACGCTGGGCCAGCACGGCGTGGTCGGCGGCACAGGCGAGCACACGCGTGGCCAGCTCGGGTGGCAGGCCGGGCACGTCGTCCTGCGGGAGCGAGGCTTCGGCTCCGCGCTCGGGCGCTGCTGCCGGTAGCGGCTGGTTCACCCGATTCACGATCGCTCCCACGAACGGCAGTTCGTCCCGGCGCAGAGTTTCGCGGAAGCGGATCGCCTCATCGATCGGCCGGTCCTGGGCCGAGGAGACCAGCACGAACGCCGTGTCCGTCGCGCCGAGCAGCTGCTCGACGCGCGCGGCACGCGCGTTGAACTCCTCGGTCATGCCACCGAGCAGCGTGAAGAACGCGGTCAGATCCGAGACCAGATCGACACCCGTGACGAGCTTCAGGGCCGCGAGCACCGGCGCCGCGCCGAGCCCGAGCAGGCGCATGCCGATGCCGCTGGGGCGCAGCAGCGCCTGCAGGGCACCGCCGCCGAGGAACGCGGTCAGCCGCCCCGGGGCGCTGAGGAACTCCACCGCGTTGTGCGCGGGCGGCGTATCGAGCACCAGCAGGTCGTAGTCGGCCTCGGCCAGCTCGTAGAGCTTCTCGATCGCCGTGAACTCCTGCGAGCCCGAGACCGCCGAGGACAGCTGGCGGTAGACGCCGTTCTGCTTGATCTCCTCGGCGCGCTCGGGGCTCGGGGCGACGCGGTCTATCAGGTCGTCGAAGGTGCGCTTGGGGTCGAGCATCATCGCCCACAGCTCGCCGCGAAGCTCGATTCCCGGGAGGCGATCGGGTGCGACCAGTCGAGGCTCGTTGCCGAGCTCCTCGAGCCCGAGCGCGTTCGCGAGCCGCCGCGCCGGGTCGATCGTGACGACCGCGACCTTGAGCCCGCGCGCCGCCATACCCACCGCCAGTGCCGCCGATGTCGTCGTCTTACCGACGCCGCCGCCGCCGACGCAGATGCAGATCCGCCGCCCCTCGATCAGCTCGGCGGCATTCATCGGGCCAGCTCCGTGGCCAGCAATTCGAGCTGCGGGAGCTCGACGCTTGGCGTGAACAGATACGGCAGCACCTGCAGCCGCTCACCGAATTCGGCACGCAGCCGCCGCTCCTGGAGCTGTTGCAGTGCTGCGCGGTGGTGCTCTGCGAGCGCCACGTCCAGAACGGGAACAGCGGCCGGTTGCGGTGAAGCCTCCCGGGCGGCGCTCAGCAACTCGGCGTCGGCGGCGCCGAAGCGATCCGGGTAGCGCCCGTTGAGGATCACGCGCTCGAGCTCGAGCGGGTCGGTTGCGGTGGCCAGCGCGTCGCGCAGCTCAAGCGTCTCGTTGACGGGCATCTCCTCCGCGGTCGAGACCGCCACGACCGCGGTGAACACCGGATCGGCGATCGTGTCGGCGATCGTGCGGGCCTGGTGCGCGATCGGTCCGACGCGCGCGATCTCCGCGAACGTGCGCGGCGTCCGCAGCAGCGCCGCACCGTGGCCCGAGGCCGGAGCATCGACGATCACGAGGTCATAGGCGTCGGCGTCCGGTGTGCGCCGTTCGAACTGGGCGAGCTCCCAGAGCTTGCCCATGCACAGCAGCTCGCGCATGCCCGGCGTCGCCATCGCGAAGCTCTGAAACAGCCGCGAGCCGCGCAGCGCGGCCGCGGCCGGCCCCGGGACCTTGACGCTCAGG
This sequence comes from Solirubrobacteraceae bacterium, assembly GCA_036269095.1. Classification (GTDB taxonomy): domain Bacteria; phylum Actinomycetota; class Thermoleophilia; order Solirubrobacterales; family Solirubrobacteraceae; genus Palsa-465. Next base: position 17,070 of record DATASU010000008.1, on the reverse strand, counting down.
TACTCCTCCATCGCGCTCTGCGGGTCGACGGAGATGCGGAACAATCCGGGGGCGACCTGAACCTCTGCCTGATCGCCGATTCCACCGAGATCGGCGACGATCGTGCGCCGGCCCGCGTGCGCCCCGGCAAGGCCGAGCGCCAGTGCGACCGTCGTCTTACCGACGCCACCTTTGCCCGTGACGAAGATCAAACGGCGGCTGAGCAGCGAAGCAGGCAATGCCCCAGCAACATACTTGAGCGCCCGTATAACCCCACGGCTTGAAGGAATCCCCGCCGTTACTGCGAATAGATGCGCGAATGCAGCTCTCAGCCACAAGCCCTTTTTCGGAGGAGCGCCCGTGACGGCCAGCCTCGAGGTGATCGCGTTCGCCAACCAGAAGGGCGGCGTCGCGAAGACCACCACCACGCTCAACCTTGCTGCGGCCTTCGTAGAAGAGGGCCACCGCGTCCTCTGCTGCGACATGGACCCGCAGGGGAACCTGACGATGTCCCAGGGCATCGACCCGGACAACCTCAAGAAGTCGATGTACGACGTGCTCGTGCACAAGGTCTCGATCCGCGAGGTCATCCACAAACGCGAGGTCGATGTCGCCTGCGCGTCGATCGACCTTGCCGGCGCAGAGATCGCGATGTCCACGATGATCGGCCGCGAACGCTCACTCGAGCGCGCGCTGAACGAGGTCGCCGACGATTACGACTACTGCTTCATCGACACCCCGCCGAGTCTTGGACTCTTGACGATCAACGCTTTGACTGCCGCGAATCGGGTGATCGTCCCCGTGCAATGCGAGTATTTGTCCATGCGGGGTCTGATCCAGCTGCAGAACACGCTTCAGATGATCCGGGAGAACCTCAACCCGAACGTCGTGATCCAGGGGATCCTGCCGACGATGGTCGACACCCGCACGCTTCACGCAAAGGAAGCGATCGAGTTGCTCGAGGAGAACTTCGGCGACCAGGTCTTCGCATCGCGCATCCGCAAGACGGTGCGGTTTGCGGAAGCGCCCGTCAAGGGCATGTCCGTGCTCAAGTACGACCCTGACGGGATGGCGGCTCATTCCTACCGTCAGCTCGCGAAGGAGGTCCTCTCGAATGCCCACAGCTAAGCGCGCGAGCATGCGTGAGGGGCCGCTGTCGCAGCTTTTCCGCAAGACCGCCCAGGAGACGTCGGCCGAAGCGGTCGCCGCTGCCGAACCGCAGGATGCGGCTCCTGCTCCCGCTGTCGCAGAGCCGGCTGAGCGGCGGACGCACCCGCATCCGTCTCTGCGTCCCTCGGTCGCGGCCGGGTCGGAGAGCGTCGAGGCCGAAGGTGGCGTCGGCACCGGCGAGGCACGGCTTCCCGGTGTTCCGTCCCCGCAGGAGCGCCTCGAGTCGGCCTTTGCGGCCGACATTCCAGCAAGCTTGATGGAGCCGCCGGCGCCCGCGCCGGTACAGCCCGCTCCGGCCCCCGCGCCGACGCCGGTTCACGATGTCTACGCGCGTCCGGAAGCGATGTTCGAGCAGTCGGGCACCGCGATCAGGCCCGTCGGCCGTCCGGTGATCCGCGTCGTCGGTGTCGGCGGTGCCGGCGTCAACGCCGTCAATCGCATGATCGAGGCCGACATCGAGGGCGTCGAGTTCATCGCGATCAACACCGATCTGCAGTCGCTGCAGACCTCGGCCGCGCCGACCACCCTGCACATCGGCGACTCGATCACGCGTGGCCTCGGGTCGGGCGCGAACCCGGACCTCGGCCGCCAGGCGGCACGTGAGGAGTACGACCAGATCAAGGCCGTCCTGCGCGGCGCCGACATGGTCTTCATCGCGGCCGGTGCCGGCGGCGGAACCGGTACTGGCGCCGCTCCGGTGGTTGCCATGATCGCCCGTGAGATCGGCGCTCTGACCGTTGGCATCGTGACGCGGCCCTTCCAGTTCGAGGGCACCCGCCGCCGTGACCAGGCCGAGCTCGGGATCGAGTCGCTCAGTGAGGCGGTCGACACGCTGATCGTGGTTCCCAACAACCGCCTGCTGACGGTGCTCGACCGCAACACGACGATGGTCGAGGCGTTCCGCGTCGCCGACGACGTGCTGCGTCAGGGCGTCCAGGGCATCTCCGACCTGGTGACGCTGCCCGGTCTGATCAACCTCGACTTCGCGGATGTGCGCACGATCATGTCCGAGGCCGGCAGCGCGCTGCTCGGCATCGGCATGGGCACCGGCGAGCGTCGCGCGATCGATGCTGCCGAGGCCGCCGTGGCCTCGCCGCTGCTCGAGACCAGCATGGAGGGCGCACGCTCGATCCTGCTGTCGATCACCGGTGGTGCCGACATCTCGCTGTGGGAGGTCAACGAGGCGGCCAAGGCGGTTGCCGAGGCGGCCCACCCGGACGCCAACATCATCTTCGGCGCGATGGTCGACGAGAAGATCGAGGGCGACCAGGTGTGGATCACCGTGGTCGCGACCGGCTACGACGATCGCAAGCCGACGGGCCGGCTGGTGGAACCCAAAGGGGAACCGCGCGTGAGCCGCGTCAGCGAGCGGCCGATGACGGGTGCCACACAGCGGTCGCCGCGCGCGGCCGAGGTGATGGACGTACCCGAGTTCATGCCCCGCGGCTGACAGCCCGAGCTTTCGGTAGAGCGTGCAGCGGGGTTCCCGGCCTGGCGCCCGGAACCCCGACTTCACCCGAAACGGACCTTGCCGTTCGACTTCGCGCGCGCCTGTGCGCGGTCGACGAAGTCGAGGCGCTTGAGCGCGGCGCGGAACAGCCGTGTGACGAGCTTCAGGCGTGCGTTCTCCGAGCGCAGGGCGAGCAGGCCCTGCTTGGCGTCGAGCCCGAAGTCGACCGTGGCCGCCATCGCGTAGGCGTCCATGCCCTTGAGCTCCTCCGGCGTCGGCGTGCGGTCGGTCGCCTTATGCACGAGCTCGGAGTAGACATCCTGGGCGGCGGCGATCAGCTCTGGTTGCGGCGCACCCGGCGTGTCGGCGAGGAATTCGACGACGCCCGCCGGATAGGCGAGGTCGCGCTGGCGTTCGACGATCCGCAGCGGCCTGGTTCCCACGGCGAGCAGGTTGATGCGGCCGTCGTCGAACTTCTCGAGTACGCGATCGATGCGACAGGCGCAACCAACCTCGTGCAGGCCGTCATCGGCCATCCAGACGACCCCGAACTCGCTGTTGTCGGCCAGGCATTCCTCGATCATCGTCTTGAAGCGTTCCTCGAAGATGTGCAGCGGCACGACCTCCGACGGCAGCACGACGAGCTGCAGCGGGAACAGCGGGAAGCCGTTGGCGAGCTGGTCTGACACCGTCCTAGGCCTCTTCGGCCGGAGCGCGGGCCGTCAGCAGCAGGTTGTAGAAGATCGCGGGCGGGAGCCGGGGCTCGAGCGCGCGCTGATCGAGGCGCTGCAGCCGCAGGTAGCCGTGAAATGCGTAGCGCCGCCACCACATCGGGACGTCGTCGGGCACGGCCGTCGCCTCGAGCCCGCGGTTGAACCAGCCGAACCAGTTGGCGACGAGCTCCTCGCCGCGGACGCGTACGTCACCGAAGCCGGCGGCGTCGGCGAGGTGCTCGAGGTCGATGGGGGAGAAGGCGTGGATGTCGACCTCAGCTTCGAGCTCGTGGTCGTCCGCGTCATCCCGCGAGCGCACGAGGTCGCCGGCCGCTGCGGCGTGCAGCGCCCGGCGCCAGAGCGGTGCCACCAGCAGTGCGGCGCGCTTGGGAACACGCGCGATGCGATCGCCCAGCAGCGATGGCTCACCCGCGAACACGATCCGGCCGCCGGGGCGCAGCACGCGACGGAACTCCGCAAACGCACGGTCGAGGTCGGGCAGGTGGTGGAGCACGGCATGCCCGATAACCAGATCGAAGCTATCGTCGGCGAGCGGCAACGCCTCGGCGTCGGCCTGCAGCGTCTCGACGGTCTGCAGTCCCAGCCGCCGCGCGTTGCCCTGCAACACGTCGAGCATGCCCGACGAGATGTCGGTGCAGGTGAGCTCGTCGATCAGCCCGGCGGCCATCAGGTTGAGGCTGAAATAGCCGGTTCCGGCGCCGATCTCGAGTGCGCTCTCGAAGCCCAGATCGAGCTCCGGCCCGAGCAGCTTGCGGACCTTGCCGAGCACCTGACCGCGGCCCGTCTCGCCGAAGTCGATGCCCCATTTCTCGTCGTAGGAGCCGGCGGCCACGTCGTGGTAACGCGTGTTCACGTCGCGGATCTGCTCGTGCGAGCGAAGCGCCTGCATCGGGCGATGACGTTACCGTGTCGCCGGTGACGGCGAACGCCTACGTGCAGGAGAACCAGCCGCCCGGGGTCCCGCCGCTCGCGCTCACCGGCGAGCGCACGCTGCCCGACGTGCCGGCCGAGAACTATTGGTACCGCCGGCACCTCGCCGTCTATGAATGGATCGCCCAGCAGGTGACCGGGCTGCGTGTGATCGACATGGCCTGCGGCGAGGGCTACGGGGCCGCGACGCTCGCGCGGAGCGCGGCCGAGGTGACGGGCGTCGACGCCAATCCCGAGGCCTTCGAGCACGCGGCGCTGCGCTACGTCGATCCGCGGCTGCGCTTCGAGCGGGCCCTGGTCGAGCGCTACGGCGAGCCCGGGAGCTGCGATGTGGTGACGTTCCTACAGACGATCGAGCACGTGCCGAACCCCCAGGACACGCTGCGCCACTTCCAGTCACTGGTGGCGCCCGCCGGCGCGGTCTATGTCTCGACCCCGAATCTGCTGACGATCGCGCCACAGGGGGCCGCGAAGTCCGACAACCCGTGGCACCTCAAGGAATACCTCGCGCACGAGTTCCGCGAGCTCTGCGAGTCGGTGTTCGAATCGGTGGAGATCTACGGGCTGTACCACGCACGCAAGCTGCGGTTGCACGGCGCCGCGCTCGCACTTGGCTGGGACCGGATGCACCGGTCGTTGGGCATCACCGGGCGGTTCTACGAGCGCTTCACGCCGAGCATTCAATCGAGCGACTTCACGCTGTCTGATCGCAGGCCGCTGTACGCCGCGCTCGATTTTCTCGCCGTTTGCCGCTGAACGCGACTGGTTGCAGAATGTCAACAGTCGTTGACGATGGCGTCCAAATGCCCTGGACGAACGTCCACCTTGCAACGGCCGCTTAAGGGAACCCCACTCCCAGGCCGATTACCACCTCGGTGCCAAAACCTTCCCTCACCCGCCATTTGGCTGCGCTTGGCGCTGCCGCAAGCCTGCTCCTCGCAGCCGGAGCCGGCTCGGCTCAGGCCGCCACCGCAGGCGTCCTGCCCCCGCGTAACCCGGCGTCGGACTGCGGGGCCGGTACCGGTATGGGGATCTCCGCGATCAACGCCTGCCGCGCCACGGAGAACGTCGGACCACTCAAGCTTCCGAGCAACTGGGGCTCGCTCTCAGCTGTCAAGCAGGGCTTCGTCCTGATCAACCTCGAGCGCGTCAACCGCGGCCTGCCGGCGATCGTCGGTCTCAGCGGCTCGCTCAACACGCTCGCATCCGCCGGTGCCGCCAGCGAGAGCGATCCGTCGTTCCCCGCGGGAGGGTTCGTCGGCGGCGGCGCGATCTGGGCCGGCGCTCCGTCGGTGCTCGCCGCCGACTACATGTGGATGTACGTCGACGGACCCGGCGGCAACAACCTCGACTGCAGCTCCGCTGGCGACCGCGGCTGCTGGGGCCACCGCGACATCATCCTCTGGGACAAGGCCGGCACGCTCGTCGCCGGCGGCGGCTACTCCGGCGAGGGCGCGACCAGCTCGTCCGCATATGTCGTGCTGTCGGGCTACTCGACCGGCAACCTCACCTTCACCTGGGCCGGCGAACTCAAGTACTTCGCCTCGAAGCCGGCCGTCGAGCCGCTCACCGGCAAGACGGCGAGCGCCGCGAAGCGCCACAAGAAGAAGCCCAGGCGCAGGCGGCACAAGGCCAAGCAGGCCACCACCAGCTCGTCGACGAGCAACGGGATCACGATCACCATCGGCTGAGCCGATCGCCGGCCCGCCGGCGGACCTATCCCGCGTTGATGGTCGCCGGATATGTTGGCCTCAGTGCTGACGTTCACCCGCATCCACGAGCCGGCCGCGCTCGCGTCGCAGGTCGCCGAGGTCTACGGCTCGGCATTCTCGATCTTCCGCGACGGTCCGACCGAGCAGGAGGTACGGGCGTTCGCGCAGCAGACGCTGCCGGCGCATGCCGAGCGTGAGGCGTTCCGCTTCATCGCGGCATTCGAGGACGACGTGCTGCTCGGCTTCATCTACGGCTTCCACGGAGACCGTGGCGAGCCGTGGGAGGAGTGGATCCACGCGCGCGTCCCGGTTGCCGTCTACGACGATTGGTTCGTCAACCAGTTCGACCTGACCGAGTTCTGCGTGCGCGCCGCTCACCATGGCCAGGGCATCGGTTCGCAGCTCTATGACGCGCTGCTGACCGAGCTCGCGGAGACGCCGTACGAGCGCGCCGTGCTGACCACGCGGCGGATTGCCAACCCTGCCCGAGACTTCTACTTGAGGCGCGGCTGGGAGGTCGCCTGGGACGCGCTCGACGATCGCTTCTCGCTGTTCGGCTTGTGGTTGCGCTAGCACGCGCCGGATCACCGCGGCCCGCCGTCAATGCGGGAGCCCGAGCGGGGGCGCCCCGCACGCCGTCAATGCCCGCCGGTAGGCGGGTGCCTGCAGGTTCATGGTCCGCGGAAACAGCAGGAACGCGCCGTCGAAGTCGGTGATCACGCTGTATCTGCCGGGGGTGATGTCCGCCGGTCGCGTGTAGTAGGGGTCGGGAAACTGGTGCACGCCATGGGCGCGCATGCACCGGGCGATCCTGAGCAGCTTGGTGATCGTCTGACGTGAGGCCGGAGCTCCACCGCCGGGCGCTGCGATCGGCAGCAGCTTCTGGCACCTCGCCACCGCGGTGTGGAATGCGGGCGACGAGGTTGTGCCCGATGAGATCTCGAACCCGAGACCGTTGCCCGGCGTCGGGTCGGGGAAGCCCGTGACGCCGTTGGCACGCATACAGCGCGCGAACGCCAGCGCGGCCGATGGGACGCTGCCAGGGCCGGACGTGCTCGCCGGAGTGGGCACTGCGGTGATCGCTGCTCTGCTCGCTGTCGTTGTCGCGGATCTGCTGCCGGACACGCTTGTGGTCCGCTGCTGTGCCGGCTTGGACGCCGAGCCGCAGCCGGCGATCAGCGCGGCGAGCAGCAGTGCCGCGCCGAACGTTTGCGCGTGTCGCACTGTTTGCGCTGGGGTTGTCCGGTCTGCACTGGTGGTTGACACCCTGAGCTCCGTTCGTTGCTTTCAGCTCCGGTGCGGGTTCTAAAGGGCGGGCGGTTGCCGCCCGGTTTCCTGTTGGGGAGGAGCCTCCGCGGGTCACGCGTGGGACGGGCTGAAACCCCGCTGCAACGTGGTGGCGGCTACGGTCGGTGCAGAGGACGCCTGCGATGCGAGTACTTGTGATCGAGGACGACCAGGAGTTGGCGGGGACCGTGGCGCTCGGCCTGCGCGCTGCGCGGATGGCGGTCGACGTCGCGCTCGACGGCGGCGCCGGTCTGGTCAGCGCCACGGTCAACGACTATGACGTGATCGTGCTCGACCGTGACCTGCCGGGCGTCCACGGTGACGAGGTGTGTGCCCGGCTCGTGGCGGGCGGGATCCGCGCTCGCGTGCTGATGCTCACCGGGGCCGCGGAGACCGCTGACCTGGTCGAGGGCCTCGGCCTGGGTGCCGACGACTATCTCACCAAGCCGTTCGACTTTCCGGTGCTCGTCGCGCGAATCGGGGCGCTCTCGCGCCGCGCACAACCGAGCATTCCGCCGTTGCTCGAGTACGACGACGTCGTGCTCGATGTCGGCAGGCGCGTCGCCTTCCGCGCCGGGCGGCAACTGGCGCTGCGGCCCACGGAGTTCGGCACGTTGGAGTTGCTGCTCGCCGCACAGGGGCGTGTGGTTTCCGCCGAGGAGCTGCTGGCGCGCGTCTGGGATGAGGCCGCCGATCCCTTCACCGGAGCCGTCAAGGTCACGATCAGCCGTCTGCGGTCGAAGCTGGGTGATCCGCCCGTGATCGAGACGGTCGCCAAGTCGGGGTACCGGATATGAGCGGTGCGATCTGCAGCCGGGGCGGGCGGCTGACTCAGATCGCGGTTGGCCGACAGCCCTCCTACCGCGCGGTCCGGGCACGGCTGACGCTGCTCTATGGCGGTCTGTTCATGTTGTCAGGCGCGGTCCTGATGGTGATCGCGTATCTGCTGCTGACGAGCGCCGGCTTCATCTTCAGTCTGCAGAGCAGGACCGTCGCGCTCCCGCAGGCACCTACGGGCGGCGGTGCCGCCCGCAATATGCCACTCGCGGGGACGACCACCCACCCCTCGGCGCAGACGCTCGCATACTGGGCAAGCGTCACACGTTGCATGCGTCGCGAGGGCGTCGCCAGATTCCCGTCCCCGTCCACGCACGTCCCCGCCGCCCCGGGGTCATTTGCTCAGGTGAGCGACCGCGACGGGGCGATTCTCGTGTTTCCGATCGGCTTGAACACGGCTTCTGCGGGCTATTCGCGTGCGGCGAGCAGCTGCGGGCTCGCGGCTGACAGCGTGCGGCAACTCAACCAGGAGAACGGCCGGCGAGCGCACACCCGGGAGCAGCTCATGCTGCAGTCGGGCATAGCGCTCGCCGGGATGTCGCTGCTCTCGCTGGCGTTCGGCTGGTTCCTCGCCGGTCGCGTGCTGAAGCCGCTCGAGGCCGCCGACGCCGCGCAACGGCAGTTCGTGGCCAACGCATCGCACGAGCTGCGCGCCCCGCTCGCGCGCCAGCGCGCGCTGATTCAGGTCGCGATCGCCGATCGGCACGCGGACGTCGGCTCGCTGCGGGCCGCTCACGAGCGTGTCCTTGCCGCCGAGCAGGACCTCGAGCAGATCATCAACGCGCTGCTCGCGCTCGCCCGCGGGCAGGCCGGAGCCGCAGACCGCGAACGCGTCGATCTCGCTGTGATCAGCGCCACGGCCGTAGCTGCCCACGCCGCCGAGGCCGACGCGTTGGGGCTCAGTGTCAGTGCGGAGCTGTCGGTCGCGGCGACCGCGGGAGAGCCGCGTCTGCTCGAACGGCTGGTGGCCAACCTGCTCGCCAACGCGGTCCGGCACAACAACGCCGGTGGCCAGATCGAGGTCCGGACCGGTCTGCGCGAGCGCGCGCCGTTCTTGAGGGTCATCAACAGCGGACCGATTGTCGCCGCCGAAGACCTCGAGCGGCTATTGCGACCGTTCGAACGGCTCGGGCCTGCGAGGACCGGACATGACGGCGGACACGGTCTCGGGCTCTCGATCGTCCGCGCGATCGCCGACGCGCACGGCGCCGAGCTCAAGTTCAGCCCACGGGAACAGGGCGGCCTCGTCGTCGACGTCGTATTTCCGGTGGCGCGGGGGAACGCGCTGGTGCGGCTTCCGCGCGCGTGGTCGCGCCGCGTGGCCCCACGGACGACGCTCGGCGACTGACACCTCAGCCGACCTGGGCGGCGGCGAACAGCACCTCCGCCGCCTCGGGGTCGGCGTGTTCGAGGTCAGCGAGCGCATCGGCGACCTGCGCGAGCTGCTCGGGTGTCACGTCCGTGGCCTCGGCGGCGAAGCGGCTGAGCCAGCGTGCAGCGGCCTTGGCGCAGCGCCGATCGCGGTTGCGGGCCATCAGGAACAGGATCTTGGCGGCGTCCTGCAGACCGACCCGCGGTAGCTCGCGGCTGGCGGTCACCGCACGCCCGAGGTCGCCGTCGGCCAGCGCCCGTTCGAGCCGGCGGTTGGCGGCTCCGTACCTGCTGCCGTCGGAGGTCATTTGGCAGGGCCTGGGTCAGAGCTCATGGATCGGGCATGGTGGCGACCCGCTCGGACGGAAAGATACGAACACCTGTTCGTCCACGTGTCGCGGTCGCCACCGCCGGCCGCGCGCCCGTACGCTGTCGGCGGATGGAGTCTTTGGAACGCGGCTTCGAGAAGGCACTTGAGCTCTGCCCGGGGGAGGTGATCCGCTGGAGCGCGCCGGCGATGTATCGCGTGCGTCGCAGCTGGGTCGGAGGGCGGGCCTATCTGAGCGACCAGCGCCTGTTCTTCTGTCCGGGCGTGCTGGTGCGCAAGCGCTACGGGGTGCTGCGCGTGCCGCTCGGCGAGATCGCAGACGTTGACGTGCTCGGCCGTACGTTCGCGTTCGCCGCGATCAGCGCCGGCGGTCTGCGTCCGCGGCTGCAGGTGACGACGAGCTCGGGCGACCGCCACGTGTTCTCGATGCAGCGCTTCCGCAGACGCGCGGGCGAGCTGCAGCAGCTGCTGCGAACCTCGGGCTGAGGCGGTCGGCACCTGCGGCTAGCCTGTCGCGAGTGCTGCTCCTGTTGCCGCCGTCCCAAGGCAAGGCCATCCCTGAACGCGGGCGCCGCGCGGGCCTCTCAACGCTTGCCTACCCGCGGCTGCGCGGTGCGCGCGAGCGTCTGATCGATGCCGTCGACCCGGCGCTGCGCACGGCGCCGGCGGTTCCCGCCGCCGCGCTCTACACCGGTGTGCTGTTCGCGGCGCTGGGCCTTGACGACCTGCCGTGGGACGGAGTGCTGATCTCGAGTGCGCTGTGGGGAGTCGTGCGGCCGGGTGACCGGATACCCGCCTACCGCCTCGATATGGGCGCCAAGCCGGCGGGTATCGGTGGCCTCGCCGCGTACTGGCGCGAGCCGCTGCGAGCCGCGCTGCCCGACCGTGGTCTCGTACTCGACATGCGCTCCGGCTCCTACGCGGCGGCGTGGCAGCCACGTAGGGCGCGGCATCTGGCCGTGCGTGGCTTCACCGAGGCGCCCGACGGCAGCCGCAAGGTGATCACGCATATGGCCAAGCGCGTCCGCGGTGAGCTCGCACGGATGGTGCTGCAGGCCGGCGGCGCGGAGCGTCCCGAGCAGGTCGCGGAGATCGCGGTCGCCGGCGGCCTGCGGGTCGAGCTCGCGGATGGGCTGCTTGACGTGATCGAACAGGCCTGACCTGTAAGAATCGCGCCGTGGGCGACGGACAGCTGGGCGCAGCGACTCCGGAAGCGGTGGCGGAAACGCCGCCGCAGCCGCGCTGGACGGCGGCCGCTCGCATTGGAGCCGTCGCGCTCGCGGTTGCCCTGATTGCGGCTGTCCTGTGGGGCGGCTACGGCCATCGCTGGCCGTGGACCGGCATCAACGGCAGGACCGCCACGCTCTGGGACTGGCTGCATCTGCTGCTGTTGCCGGTTGCGTTCGGGATGCTGCCGATCCTGCTGAGCGAGCGCACGCGAGTGCGGCGCGAGCATCGCTGGGCGGGTGCGTTACTGCTGGTCGCGTTCGCGGCGTTCGTGGCCGCGGGGTACGGCATCCCCTGGGGCTGGACGGGCTTCTCCGGCAACCGCCTATGGGACTGGCTCGAGCTGCTCGCGCTGCCGCTGGCGGTCGCGCTGGTGCCGCTGATGGATGACATCCGCCGCGGCTGGACGACGCGCCATTCGCTGATCGCCGGCGCCGGCCTGGCCGCGTTTGTCGCGATCGTGATCGGTGGCTACATCGGCCACTGGAGCTGGACCGGCTTCCGCGGGAACACGCTGTGGGACTGGCTGCATCTGCTGCTGCTCCCGCTGCTGCTGCCAACGGTGATCATGCCCAAGCTGACGCCGCGGATCGAGGCGACGATGATCGTCGTCGAGGAACCGGCGGAGCGGCCGCAGGGCGAGCAGCCGCTGGCGTCCGCAGCGGCTGTGAAGCAGCCAGAGGCGGTGCCGGAGCCGGCTGCGGAGCGGCCGCCGCAGCGCGAATAGCCGTTCCGTGGGAGCCGGTTGGTTGAATCCAGCCATGTCGACGACTCCATACCGGCGATCGAAGTCGCTGCCCGGCCTGCTTCCCGACGCCGCGCCGGGCGAGGTGCTGATCTGGACCGACGGCGCGTGCCAGCGCAATCCCGGCCCGGGCGGGTGGGCGGCCGTCGTCTGCTGGGATGACGGCGTGATCGAGGAGCACAGCGGCGGGCTGGCGCTCACGACCAACAACATCATGGAGATGACCGCCGCGCTCGAGGGGCTGCGCGCGCTGCCGCCGCGCTCGCGCGCGTGCGTGGTCACGGACTCGCGCTACCTGCACGACGGCATGACCTCATGGCTGGCGGGCTGGAAGCGCAAGGGCTGGAAGACGGCATCCGGCGACCCGGTCAAGAACAAGGAGATCTGGATCGAGCTCGAAGCGGCCGCCGGCGAGCACGAAACGGTTCGCTGGCACTGGGTCAAGGGCCACATCGGCCACGCGCTGAACGAGCGCGCCGATGTGCTGGCGGTCGCCGCCACCCAGGACGCCGCGCGCTTGGTCGTCTGAGGCGGCGGCTCGGTCAGCCGCTGGTCCAGCGGGACCAGCGGCGTAACACGCGCCTGAAATAACACAGATTTGTGTTATCTGCGGAATCTGTGTACATTGTGTGCATGCCAACCGATGCTGAACTCACGTTTGCGGACCATGCCGGGCGGCTCTACGCGCGCCGCTACGGCTTTCCGCCGATGGCCGGGCGATTGCTCGGCTATCTCGCCGTCTGCGAGCCGCCCGATCCGACGATCGCCGAGCTCGCCGAGGATCTGCTTGCCAGCCGCAGCGCGATCTCGGGTGCGGCCAAGTACCTCGAGGTCACCGGTGTGATCCACCGTTCGCGCGCGGCCGGTGAGCGGATGGACCGGATCTGGATCGACCTGTCGACGATGCAGGGGATGGACGTCGCCGAGTACCAGGAGATGGGCGACCTCGCCCGCGAAGGGCTCGAACTGCTCGGTGACGCACCGGCGCAGCGACGCGCGCTGCTGCTCGAGATTCGCGCGTTCGCCGATTTTCTGGTCGAGCAGATGCCACGGCTGCAGCAGGAGTGGAACACGCTGCGCGCCGAACTGATCGCCGCGGGCGAGATTCCGCAGCGGCCGGAGCCGGGGGGTCGGCGATGAGTGCCGCGATCAGCGTCCGGGGACTGCGCAAATCCTTCGGCGAGACCACGGTGCTCGACGGCGTCGACATCAACGTCGAGCAGGGCACGGTGTTCGCGCTGCTCGGCCCCAACGGTGCCGGCAAGACGACGATCGTGCGGATCCTCTCGACGCTGATCGACGCCGACGCCGGTGAGCTGACGGTGGCCGGGGCCGATGTGCAGCGCGATGCCGAACAGGTCCGCTCGGCGATCGGCGTCACCGGCCAGTTCTCGGCACTCGACGAGATGCTCACCGGGCAGGAGAACATGATGCTGATGGCGCGCCTGCGGCACCTGCCGCGGGAGACCGGCGTCGCGCGTGTGCGCGAACTGCTCGAGCGCTTCGAGTTGACCGATGCGGCCGCGCGAACGGCGTCGACCTATTCGGGCGGCATGCGTCGGCGGCTCGATCTGGCGATGACGCTCGTCGGTTCGCCGAGCGTGATCTTCCTCGACGAGCCGACGACCGGACTCGATCCGCGCAGCCGCCGGACGATGTGGGAGAGCATTCGTGCGCTCGTCGCCGCCGGCGTGACGATCTTCCTGACCACGCAGTACCTCGACGAGGCCGACGAGCTCGCCGACCAGATCGCGGTGCTCGACCACGGCCGGATCGTCGCGCAGGGCAGCGCCGAGCAGCTGAAAGCTCGGATTCCCGGCGGTCACGTGCAGCTCGAGTTCGCCGACGCTGAGGCGCTCGAATCGGCCGGTGGGTTGCTCGACGGCGCGGCGGTGGAGGACGGAAAGCTGGTGCTGCGGGTTCCCAACGACGGGAGCGTCGCGGCCCTGCGCGGACTGCTGGCGCAGCTCGACGAGCGACAGATCGAGGTGCAGCGGCTCGCGATGCACACACCGGACCTGGACGACGTGTTCTTCGCGGTCACGGGTCACCCGACAACCGATGAGGAGGTGGTGACGCGATGAGCGCGCTGAGCTATGCAGTCACCGATTCGACGATCCTGCTGCAGCGCAACCTGCGGCGGCTGCAGCGCTACCCGTCGCTGACGCTGATGTTGGTCGGCATGCCGATCGTATTCCTGCTGCTGTTCGTGTACGTGTTCGGCGGTCAGCTCGGCCGCGGACTGAGCGGCGGGCTCACCGGCGGGCACATCGGTCGCTCCGCTTACCTCAACTACCTGACGCCGGGGATCGTGCTGATGACGGTTGCCGCGGCCGTGCAGGGCACCGCGATCGTGGTCGCGATGGACATGACCGGCGGCATCATCGACCGCTTCCGCACGATGTCGATCGGGCGCGGGGCGGTGCTCGGTGGACACGTGCTCGCGAGCATGATCCAGAGTCTCGTCAGCATCGTCGTGGTGCTGGGCGTGGCGATCGCGCTCGGTTTCCGGCCGACCGCCGACCCGCTCAGCTGGCTGGCGGCGATCGGGCTGATCGTGCTGTTCACGTTCGCGCTGATCTGGCTGGCGGCGGCACTCGGGCTGGCCGCCAAGAGCGTCGAGACGGCGAGCAACACCCCGATGTTCCTGACGATGCTGCCGTTTCTGGGGAGCGCGTTCGTGCCGGTGGCGACGATGCCGGTCGGGCTGCGGCAGTTCGCCCGCTACCAGCCGTTCACACCGGTCACCGAGACGTTGCGCGGGCTGCTCACCGGGACGCACATCGGGGCGAACGCGATCGGTGCGGTCGCCTGGAGCATCGGGATCGCGGTGTTCTCGTACCTGTGGGCGACGCGGCTGTATCAGCGCCGGCAGCCGCGCTAGGGCGAGGGCGGGCTCCTGGACCTGCGTGCTCCGACCGCTCGCGTCGGCAAAATGCTCGCATTGCGTGCCGCGCGACACTGAAGAAGCGCCCATCGTGCGCCCAGACTCGTCCTCGTAGACACGCCGGCTCACGATCGTGAGGGTGCCGAGGTCCTCGAGGCCCCGGCGTGATGATGAGCGCCCGGTGTCCGGAGAATCACGTGTGCTGGTCCTGCGGCTCGCTCTGCGTGCGATCCGCTGGCGGGCGGCAGCGTCGGTCGCGGTGTTCGTGGTCGCGGTCGTCGCGATCGTCGCCGCGACCGTCGGACCGATCTATCTGCCGGCGGTCAACGACACGGTGCTCGCCAGGCACCTGACCGACGCGCTTCCACTGCAGCGCGACGTGCTCGTCTCGCGCCAGACGGAGATCGGCTATCCGGGTGTCAACTGGGCAGGGCAGGTACAGGAGATCGCCGGACGGGTTTCGCGCGATCGGCGCTTTGCGCCACCGGTTTACGAGCAGCAGCTGAGCGTCACCTACGGTGGTTCGGAGCCGCTCAAGAGTGAGCTGGTACACGTCGACGCTCTCTGTGCCCACTTGCACATCACCAGTGGCAGCTGTGCGCTGGGCAACCCGGGCGCGACCCTGATCAGCACGACCACCGCCGCCGCGGAACATCTGAAGGTCGGAAGTAGGCTCGTGACCAGTTCGCAGGCGACGGTCACGACTGGCGCGGTCACGATTCCACTGCGGGTGGTCGGGATCTATCGCCCGATCGCGCCGGACGGCGCGTTCTGGGATCCGTGGTACCTGTTCCAGTTCGGCCAACCCGCGTCGCCAAACCAGTTGCCGCCGGGCGACGCGTCGTTCGTGTCGGCGGCCGCGCTCACGTCGAGGCTCCACTCGGCGTCGGAGACGCTTTCGGCCAATGTCGCGCTGCTGCCGCAACGTGTCCGCTACGCCGAGAGCGGCACGCTGCGCACGACGATCGCACGGGCCAACGCCGCTGTCGCGCGTCTGATCACCGCCGCCGGGAGCACCGGCGTTCCGGTCGTATCGGTGACCACCGGCCTGCCAACGGTCCTCGATCAGACCGCCAAAGAGACATCGCTTGCCCGCACGCTGGTGACGGTTGCCACGGCCCAGCTGGCGTTGCTCGCGATCCTGCTGCTCTACGCGGTGGTCGCGAACACGACCAACGCCCAGGGACCCGAGGTGGCGCTGGCGAAGCTACGTGGACGGCGTCCCGGAAGCATCCTGCTGCAGAGCGTGGCCCAGCCGATGGCGTCGGTACTGGCGGCCGGGCCGGTGGCGGCGCTGCTCGCCTGGCTCATCGTGCGGCTGCTCGCTCCGCACCTGGTCGGCCATTCGGTGAAGGTGAGCTTCCCGCCGGCGGCGTACGGCGTCGCGGTGCTCGCCGTCGCCGGCGGCGTGCTCGCCACGGTCATTGCCGCCCGCCGGATCGTCGTGACGCCGGTCGCGGAGCTCATGCGGCTCGGCTCCGCGCCGCCCGGTTCGCCGGTCGGGCTGCTGATAGCGGACGTGGCGGCGGTGACGATCGCGGTCGCCGGGCTGATCGAGCTCGATGCCGCGGGTGTCCTGGACTCCGGAAAGCCGAACCCGCTATCAGTGCTGGCCCCGACGCTGCTCGCTGTTGCCGTCGCCGTCGTGGTGCTTAGGCTGCTGCCGTTCCTGGCCCGTCGGCTGGCCCGCTGGACGCGTGACTCTCAGCGGCTGGTCACGTTTCTCGTCGTGCGCCAGCTGCTGCGCCGCCCGGGCGAGGTTCGCGCCGTACTGCTGGTCGCGGTCGCCGTGTCAATCGCTGCGTTCGCCGTGACCACATGGGCCGACTCGGGCCACAACCGATCGCTTCGCGCACTGAACTCGGCCGGTGCCGAGAACGTGCTGGTGGTTCGACCGGGCGCGGGCGTCGATGACCTACGGACGGCGGTCGATCGCGCCGATCCCAGTGGCCAGTCGATGGCGGTGGCCTACACGAGCTACGGGCGTCTGCCCCCATTGATTGCCGTTGACACGGCGCGCTTCGCGTCGGTCGGCGCGTGGGTGCCGGGCGATTCGTCGCTCCCGCTGGCGTCGATCGTGCGCCGTCTCGACGACCGCGTCGCACCGGTGATCGCGTCCGGTACCCGGCTGCGGTTGCGCGTCGACCTGGTCAAATATCCGCACGGCCCGTTGCGACTCGCGGTGACCTTCGCCCGGCCCGACCACAGCCAGGCGCTGCGCACCGTCGTGCTGGTGGGGCCCGGCACGCGGTCATATGTGATCGCGCTGCCATCCGCGTGCGCGCGCGGTTGCCGCATCACCGCGCTCGGCCTCAAGGCTCTGACGTCGGCGGAACAGGGTGAGATCAAGGCGCAGATCACCGCCTCGGTGCTCTCACACGGCAGATGGAGGCCTGTCAGTTCGTTCGCGGAC
>DATASU010000007.1:0-4272 GCA_036269095.1 Solirubrobacteraceae bacterium | reverse complement strand
CGTGCGGCTCGCGCTTGCCGATCAGCAGCAGCGAGCCCTCGCGGAGGCGGACGGTGCGGCCGGAGACCCGGGCGGTGCCGGCGCCGGACACGACGTAGAGCCTGTTACGTTGCACGCCCCATGGCAGTGAAACGAGCGGCTCGTTGCATGGGGCTTGGCAGTAGGTGGGCTGCTCGAGGGCGGGCTCGTTGCAGACCGGTTGGCAGTAGCTCGTTGCAGATCGGTTGGCAGTAGGCGGACCACGGTCGCGGGTTGATCTGCCTGGCGTGGTTGGCGATCGGCCACCAGCACCTCGCGTCGTGGCTCGGACGGCGTCCGCGATCGCGCGACCGTAGGTGCGGGGCATCCGGAGAGAGGCACCGCTGGCGTCGTCCATAGCACCATGCGGCGCAATGGCGGGACCCCGCCGAGCTGGGCGGGAGGTGGCGCCAGCGCATCGGCAACCGGGTGGCGCCGTTTCCGTCGAGGCGGCCGGCGTTTTCAGACCGGTGGTGTACGAGGGCGGCCCGGCACCGCCGGCGGCGCATGCCCTCCGACCACGCTCTGCCGATCTCGCGACCCCGGCCGTTCGCGACGGTGGCCTACGTGCCCGGCGGGGCGGCGGTGCTGGAGCCGGCGGTGATGCCGCCGAGCTGCGTGCACGCCTCGCCAGGCGACCCGGCCTGCGTGCTCGTCGTGCATCACACGCGCGAGCGCAAGGCCGGCCCGCAGATCCCGGTGACGGTGGCCCAGTGCCGAACGCACCGTCGCGCGTTCACGCTCTATCCGCTCGGGCACGTCCCGTATGGGCGCCTGGCCGCCGCGCCGGTCACGCTCGACGGCCAGGTGGTGTTCTCGACGCAGAGCGAGCCGGCGGCTGGTGATCGGCGATCCCCGGCGTGGCGTGCCACGCGGCTCGGCGCTGTGTTCGCGGCGATCGACGACCCGACCGTCAAGCTCACAGATCGGCGATGGTGGGCGACCCAGCCACCGGAGCGGCTGGGCTGGAGCGCCGCGCTGCTGGGCGTCCACCCGGGGCTGTCGGTGCCCGACGCCGAGGCGATCGCGTTCCGACTCGACGTTCCGCGGCTCGTGCTCCGGGAGGCGGCCGATGCGTACGCGCATGCCCGCGGCCGAGCCGACCGGGGCCGTGTGCTGGTCGGTGTGCTGGACCAGCTCGGCGCGGACGCGTGCCTGCTCGATCGGATTCTCGCAGCCGGCGCGTACGCCGGATGCTGGGGGATGGTGACGCGCTGGGATCGGGCGAGCCGGGGCACGCGCGGTCAGGTGTTCCCAGGTCGCGGCGCACCCGCCGGGTGAGCCAGGATCGCCGACGGCGGGCGCTACGAATTCTGCGTCGTGCACGGCCGGCGCGGGGCTGCGCAGATCGCGCGGATCGAGGCGCAGACCCATGGCCGATCGCAAACTGCCGCGCACGCCGCTCGTGCTCTCGCCCGAGGCACTGTTCCGCTACCAGATCGTCTCGGCGGTGAAGGCCCGCGCGCTCTCGGGGCAGGGGATGGAGGCGGCCGTCCGCGCGGTCGCCGCGCAGACCCACCAGACGCCCGCCGGCGAGTCGACGACCGTCTCGGTTCGCTCCGTCTACCGCTGGCTCGCGGAGGACGACCGCGACGAGCTGGCCGTCCTCGAGCCGGCCGCGCCCGTGATCTCGCGCGCCCTGCCCACCGCGCTGCTCGAGTTCCTCGCGGCGGAGAAGGCCGAAGATCGCTACGCATCGGTCCCCGAGCTGATCCGGCGCGCCCTCCAACTCGGCGTGATCGGGCCGCACCAGCGCGTGGACCGGACGTCAGTCTGGCGCGCGTGCGTTCGCCTCGGCCTGCCGCTGCGCCGCGTGCCCGCCAAGCAGGAGGCCGACCGGCGCCGGTTCGCCTACCCGCACCGCATGATGATGGTGCTCTCCGACGGCAAGCACTTCCGCGCGGGCGTCCGGCGCAGAAAGCGCGTCGCCGTGTTCTTCCTCGACGACGCCACCCGGTTCGGGCTCGGCGTCGTGGTCGGTACCGACGAGACCGCCGAGCTGTTCCTGCGCGGCCTGCACCTCGTCCTCCGGCGCTTCGGGTTCATGAGCGTCCTGTTTCTGGATCGCGGCCCAGGATTCCGCGCCGACGACACCGCCGCCGCGTGCCACCGCCTCGACATCCACCTCGTGCTCGGCACCGCCGCCTATCCAGAGGGCCACGGCAAGATCGAAAAGTTCAACCAGACGGCGCAGGCCCAGATCCTGCGCGGCCTGCCCGGCGCCGCGGACGTCGACGACGATTGTGGCGCGCTCGAACTGCGGCTGTCCCACTTCCTCGACCACCAGTACAACCGGCAGCCGCACGAGGCCCTCGATGGCCAGACGCCGCTCGACCGCTTCGAGGCCGACACCCGCGCGCTCCGGTTCCCCACCAGCGACGCCGAGCTCGCCGACCGCTTCGTCGTCACCGAGACCCGCAAGGTCTCCGGCGACAACGTGATCTCGTACGCGAGCACCGACTACGAGGTGCCGCGCGGCCACGCCGGCACCGAGATCACCGTCGGGAGGCACCTGCTCTCCGGCGCGCTGTCGGTCGTCCATGACGGCAAGCTCGTCACGCTCGCGCCGGTCGATCTGGCGCACAACGCGGTCTCGCGCCGCGGCCTGCCGCCCGCGCCATCGCCCGACGACGACGAGGGTGCGCCGCGGACCGCGGCCCAGATTGCCTTTGCACGCGACTTCGCGCCCGTCGTCGGTCCCGACGGCGGCTTCCCGCACACCCCGACCCGCTCGTCCACCACCAAAGGAAGATCCCGATGACCAAGCTTGCCCCTGTCCCCGCCAAACCCACTGACCTGCGCGCCGCCTTCGGCTGCCACGCCGTCCCGTTCACCCGCGAGATCACGCCCGACCAGCTCCTCCGCTTGCCGTTTCTCGACGAGGCGGTCGCCGGCCTGCACGCCGCCGTCGAGGCCCGCATGTCCGCGGCGGTGATCGCCCCGGCCGGCACCGGCAAGACCGCGCTGCTCCGCCGCCTGCGCGACGACCTGCCCGATGCCCGCTACCACGTCCACTACGTCAAGGTCACCGGTCTGTCCAAGCGCGATATGTGCCGCGAGATCGCCGTCGCGTGCGGCGCCCAGCCTGCCGGCTCCTACCCGATGCTCGTCCGCCGCCTGCAGGAGCGCTTCGAGGCCACCGCGCACGAGGAGGGCCGACGTCCCGTGCTCCTGCTCGACGAGAGTCACGAGCTCCGACCTGACGTCTTGAGCATGCTCCGCATCCTCACCAACTTCGACATGGACAGCCGCCTCGTGCTCTCACTCGTTCTCGCCGGCCAGCCGCCGCTCCGCGCGCTGCTCGCCCGCGACGACCAGGAGGCCATGGCCCGTCGCATCATCCACTACGCCCAGCTCCGCCTGCTTTCGCGCGACGAGCTCGCCCAGTACGTCGCCCACCGCTGCGCCGTCGCCGGCGCCGCCCGCGCCCCGTTCGACGACCGCTCCCTCGATGCGCTCTTCGAAATCGGCCGCGGCAACCTGCGCGCGACCGATGACCTCGCCTTCAAGTCTCTCGACTACGCCGCCGCTGCCGGCCACGCCACCGTCTCGGTCCAGCACATCATCGCCGCGCGCAAGGACCTCTGGCCATGACGTCCGGCCGCCGGACGGTCCACTTGCCCGCGCCCTCCGACCTGCACGCCGAGCCGCCGCTCGGCCCGCTGCTCCTGCTCGACCTCGCCGCGGCGGTCGCCGGCAACGCCCTCCGCGCCCACCACGTCGCGATCGAGGGCGACGCCTTCTCCGGCGAGACCGACGAGGCCACTGCGGCCCGCGTCCTCGCCCACGCCTGCGACCAGCTCCGCCAGATCCTTGACGACTACCGTCGCCGCGTCCTTGCCCGGCTCGCCGCCGAGCGCCGCGCCGACCCGTTCTGACCTGCACGCCGGCTCCGAGCAGCGCCGCCACGGTGCTCTCCACCGGCCTCCCGGCCGCGGGTTACTGCCAACGCCTCTGCAACGAGCCCACCTCAGCCGTGCGGCTCACTGCCAACTGATCTGCAACGACGCGGCCTCGGCCCAGCCGATCTACTGCCACCCGATCTGCAACGAGCCCTGTCTCTGGGCGTGCAACGCAACACCATCACTCGTGATCGGTCGATCGTAGATTAGGTACTCGTCAGCGTTGGTGACAATCTCGACGTCGTTACTCACGGCGTCCCGCAAGCGCAGGTCAGGTTTGTTCGGCGAACCGAAGATCAGGTTCTTTGGCCGTGACGACGGCGATGCAGACAACGAGACGACAGTGAAGACC
>DATASU010000006.1:0-3357 GCA_036269095.1 Solirubrobacteraceae bacterium | reverse complement strand
AGGCCTGATGCGGTAAACGTCACCCGGCTTGAGCTGCGCTTCGGTGCCATCGTCGTGGCGGAGGCCTAGTCCGCCGGACACGACGTAGCCGATGTGGTCAACCTGGCAGCTGTCGGTGCCGGCGACGGGCTTGATGCATTCGGACCAGCGCCATCCGGGCTGGAAGGTATACCGGCCGATCTGGCCGCCGGCGAGGTTGACCAGCTCGACAATGGCCTTGTCGGGGGTGCGGGTCTCGTCAGGGCTGCTGAAGTCTCGGCTCTCGATACCGGCCATGGGTCGCTCCTAAGTAAGAGTTGCTCGTTTGGTGAGACAACCATCGCGCTCGCTGCTGGAGGGCGGCTTCAGGCTCGCTTCAGGCCAGCGGAGGCACCCGCGCCTGGCAGCCGCCCTATCCTTTCCTTGTGGTCTGCCTGGAACGCTGGATGAGGCGCTGAGGGCGATGTCGCTCAGGAACGACGAGCCGGTATGTGTGCTGTTCACCGACCTGACGGGTTGGGCCGTGCCGGGTGCCCGGGCCGACGACGACCAGGCGAACCGGCTGCGGCGGGAGCACTTCGAGGCCGTTCGGCGGGCCGTAGCCGAACATCGTGGCTATGGGGTCACGACCACCGGCGAGAGCATGTTGGTCCTGTTCCGCTCGGCGCGCGACGCTCTCGCTTGCGGGCTAGCTATCCTAGACCACACGGCGGGGACCGACCTGGATGTGCGCGTCGGGGTGGACGCCGGCGAGCCGATCGTCGAGGGCGGCGACGTCTACGGTACCGTTGTCGACACCGCCAGCCGGCTATGCGCCGCGGCGCGGCCCGGTCAAGTCGTGGTCTCTGACCTCGTCCGGTCGCTGGCCGGCCATCTCGGCGGGGTCGGCTTCAACCCCTTGGAGCGGCTGAGGCTCAAAGGCCTTGCCGACCCCGTCGTCGCCTTCGGGGTGACGCTCGCCAGTCAGCCCGCCGCTCCTCATGGGGCTGGTAGGCGGCTGCGCGTTGGTCTGCTCGGACCGCTTGAGGTCAGCCGGGACGGTGAACGGGTCGAGCCGACCAGCCCCAAGCAGCGGGCGCTGCTGATCGACCTGTTGATCCATCGTGGCAAGACCGTGGGTCGTGACCGCCTCATTGACGACCTTTGGGGTGAGCATCCCCCTGCGACCGCAGCGGGCGTGGTGCAGAACTACGTGTCGCAGCTGCGCCGTGTCCTCGGTGCCGATGTCGTGGTGACCGCCGGCCAAGGCTACGGCCTCGTGATCGACCACCTGACGGTCGACGTGGCCGAGTTCGAGGCGTACCTCGATCGCGCCCGCGACGCCCGCGATGGCGGCGATGCGGAATCGGCGCGACAGGCGATATCCGACGCGCTGGCACTGTGGCGGGGCGAGCCTTTGGCCGATGTCGTCTTCGAGCCGTTCGCGCAGGCCGAGATCAACCGTCTCCGCGAGCTACGGGCGGTGGCTCTGGAGCTCCAACTCGAAGCCGAGATCGCCGGCGGTCGTCACCGAGAAGCGGTGGCGCGACTCGAAGCTGCCGTGACTGAACATCCGCTGCATGAGAGGTTGTGGTGGCTGCTCATGCTGGCCCTGTACCGGTCGGGCCGCCAGGCCGACGCGCTGCGCGCCTACCAGCGCGCCCGCACGGTCCTTGCCGACGAACTCGGGCTCGATCCCGGCGCCGAGCTGCGCGACCTCGAGCGGGCCATCCTGGAGCAACGCGACGACCTCGACCAACTCCTGCGGACACGCCCGGTCGCAGCGGTCCGCCGGGGAGCGCGTGGCTCGTCACCGCTAGTCGGTCGCATCGAGGAGTGGGACGTAGTCGTCCGCTTCCTTGACGAAACCGCTCAGCCCGAGGCGCGCCTGCTGTTGATGGTGGGCGAGGCCGGCATCGGCAAGACGCGACTGATCGAGCAGGTGCAGCGGCACGTCGGGGTGCGGGGAGGCTTGGTCATCGCCGGCCGGGGCTTTGAGGCCGAACGAGGTCGGCCCTATGGGTTCTGGGTCGATGCCCTCCGCGCGGTCGAGTTGCCCTCACTCGACGTGTCGACCCGAGCCAACCTGGCCCCGCTCCTGCCGGAGGTGTCCGACCGGAGCGTCGACCTCGAAGACCCGAACCGGTTGTATGACAGCGTCGCCGCCGTCCTGCGGCTGATGTCGCAGTCAGCTCTCCTGGCTGTTGTCGTGGACGACCTGCACTGGCTGGACGAGCAGTCTGTTTCGCTGCTGCACTTCGCGCTCCGCCATCTCGGCGATCGGCCAGTGCGGTTTGTCGCTGCGGCGCGGTCCGCCGAGCTCGGCGACAACGACGCGTGCTCTCGCATCGTGCAAGCGTTGCGGCGCGACGACCGGCTCAGCGAGCTCTCGCTGGCACCGCTGGCAACGTCGACGATTGGCGAGCTCACCGCCGTCATTGCTCCTGGCGCCGACGCCATCCGGATCGCCGAGGCAAGCGGCGGCAACCCGTTGTTCGCGCTGGAGATGGCCCGGGCTCTCGCCCGGGGCGATGAACCGCTGTCCAGCCGGCTCGATGCCTTGATCGGCGACCGCCTGAGTCGCCTCAGTCCGGAAGCTGCCACGCTCGTGCCGTGGATGGCTGCCTTCGGTCGCAGCTTCAACCCCTCGGTGCTGGGCCTGATCGTCGATGAGGATGGCGGTCAACTGTTCGAAGCCCTGGGCGAGCTCGAGCGACAGGGCGTGCTGCAGCCGACTGGCGAGGGTACCTACGACTTCAGCCACGATCTGGTGCGTGCCGCCGCCTACAAACGGATCTCGACCCCGCGCCGGACGATGGTGCACGCCCGTATTGGCACCGTCCTCGCGGGTCTGGTCGATACCGACGACGGTCTGGCAGCCGGCGCGGCGCGCCACGCCGATTCCGGCGACGACAGCGAGACCTGCGCAAAGGCCTGCGTTCGGGCCGCCCAGCGATGCCTGCGGCTGGTCGCCTACCACGAAGCCGCCGAGCACGTCGTGCTCGGGCGCCGCCACACTCGGCGCCTGGCTCCCGAGCGGCGCGTCCCGGTCGAGTTGCAGCTCATCCGCGTTCTGCTCCACCCCGGCATGCGCCTTCATGATCCCGGAGAGCTGGCCCGTGATCTCACCGGCCTGTGCACCGAGGCGCAACGACTCGAGCTGGACGCTGAGCTATCGGCCGGGCTGCACCTGCTCGCCCGCGCTTACCACTGGGGTTGGGGTGACATCCCTCGGGCACGCGCGCTACTCCAGCGCGCTGCTCACATCATTGAGAGCACCAGCGGAACGAGCATCGAGCCGCTCCTCGAAGGCGCTCGCTGCCTCGCCTACCTCGAGATCGACATGGAGCGCACCTACCAGCTATTCGAGCAGCTGGGTGTGCTCCACGACCTGGCCGC
>DATASU010000005.1:0-7344 GCA_036269095.1 Solirubrobacteraceae bacterium | reverse complement strand
TGCACGACGGTGGCCATTTTGAGCTGAGCGAGACGCTTCCCGCGACTCGGCTCAGCCTTGGAGCGGCCCCGGATCGGGCGGGACGTCGACCGCGTGCTCCTGCAGCGCCTCGAGCGGGACGATCTCGAGCGCGCGCTCGTGGGTCGAGGCGAGCACGACCAGCGCCGCCGCGCCGTCGACGTGGGCCTGCAGCCAGTTGTAGGCGGTCACGCACCAGCGGTCGCCGGGGACGAGGCCCGGGAATCCGTACTCGCGCATCGGCGTGATCAGGTCGTTGCCGATCAACTGCTGATGCTCGAGGAACTCGGCGGTGACGACCGCGCAGATCGTGTGACTCCCGAGGTCATCGGGGCCGGTATTGCAGCAGCCGTCGCGAAAGAACCCGGTCATCGGGTCCGTGCCGCAGGGGTCGAGCGGTCCGCCGAGGACGTTGAGCTCAGTCACGGGCGCAGTATCCCCCATCTGAAATCAGCACAATTGGATGAGCGGCACCACCGCAGCACTCTGGGCAGGATTGACAAACGACGAGGGAGAGCGATATGTCCGAGTACGCAGTTGTTGATCCGAGCACCGGCGAGACGATCAAGGAATACCCGACGATCACAGACGCGGGTCTGCAGGACGCGATCGCCAAGGCCCAGCAGACGCACGCCGACTGGGTCGCCCAGACGTCGGTCAAGCAGCGCGCGGCGCTGATCCGGCGCGTCGGTGAGTTGCACGACCAGCAGAGCCAGCGGCTCGGCGAGATCATCGTGCGCGAGATGGGCAAGCCGATCACCGAGGCGGTCGGTGAGGTCAGCTTCTGCAAGGACATCTACGACTTCTACGCCGACAACGCCGAGCAACTGATGGCCGATGAGCCAATCACGCTGCTCGGCGGCGGCGGATCCGCGGTCGTGCGCCGGCGCTCGCTCGGCGTGCTGCTCGGGATCATGCCGTGGAACTACCCCTACTACCAAGTGGCGCGGTTCGCCGGACCGAACCTGGTGATCGGCAACACGATCCTGCTCAAGCACGCCCCGCAGTGCCCGGAGTCGGCGGCAGCGATGGAGGAGCTGTTCCAGGAGGCCGGCTTCCCCGAGGGCGCCTACATCAACATCTACGCGACCAACGACCAGATCAAGGACGTGATCGAGGATCCGCGCGTGCAGGGCGTGTCGCTGACGGGTTCGGAGCGGGCCGGAGCGGCCGTGGCCGAGATCGCCGGGCGCAACCTCAAGAAGGTCGTGCTCGAGCTCGGCGGCTCCGATCCGTTCATCGTGCTCAAGAGCGACGACCTCGACGCGACCGTCGACGCCGCCGTCGAGGCGCGCATCGGCAACACCGGCCAGGCCTGCAACGCCGGCAAGCGCTTCATCGTGATCGACGATCTCTACGAGTCGTTCCTGGAGAAGTTCAGCGCGGCGATGACCGCCGCGAAGCCGGCCGATCCGCGGCTCGAGGACACCGTCGTCGGACCGCTGTCCTCGGAGCTTGCGACCAAACGGCTTGCCGAGCAGCTCCAGCGCGCGCTCGATCAGGGCGCGAAGCTGGTCACCGGCGGAAGTCACGACGGCAACTTCTTCGAGCCGACGGTGGTCACCGACATCCCGGCGAACGCCGACGCGCGCCATGAGGAGTTCTTCGGACCGGTGGCTCAGGTCTACCGTGTCGCCTCCGAGCAGGAGGCGGTGCAGCTCGCCAACGACACCCCCTACGGCCTCGGCTCCTACGTGATGACCACCGACGAGCAGCAGGCGCTGCGGGTCGCCGACCAGCTCGACACCGGCATGGTGTTCATCAACGCCGTCGGCGCCGAGGGCGCGGAGCTGCCGTTCGGCGGGGTCAAGCGCTCGGGCTTCGGCCGCGAGCTGGGCCGCTTCGGCGCCGATGAGTTCGTCAACAAGAAGATGATCCGGGTCGGCGGCTGACGCCCCCGTCGGATGTCCGGCTGGGCCCAGCGGGGCCCAGCCGCGACGACTAGCTCGTGAGGTTCAGCAGCTGATCGCCGTGCGTCTCGTCGCGGATCTCCGCGGCGCTCACGCCGGGGTCGGGCAGCACCCGCAGCGCGTCGGCGGGAAGCGCGATGTTGACGGCCGTGCCTTGGCTGTACGGCAGCGTACTTCCATCGTTTCGCACCAGCGCCTGGAGCGCCACGCCGGTGGCCAGCCGCACGTGGATGTGGGTCGTCGAGCCGATGAACACGAGCTGCTCGACCATCCCCGGGAGGCGGTTGGGACCGGCCTCCTCGTAGGGGTGCAGATGCACGCGCTCGGGGCGGATCGCGAGCTTGACGCCACCGCTGGCGTCGATCGTGCCGGCCCGCGCCTCGAGCAGGAACTCGCCGAGGCGCAGCCGGCAGCAGCCCTGCCCGGGCGCGCCCGAGTCGACCTGCGCATCCATCAGGTTCGAGACGCCGAGGAAGTCCGCGACATAGGCGTCGGCGGGCTCGTTGTAGACGTCGGCGGGGGTGCCGAGCTGGACGATGTTGCCCTTGTTCATCACCGCCAGGCGGTCGGACATCGTGAGCGCCTCCTCCTGGTCGTGGGTGACGTACAGGAACGTGATCCCGACCCGCTTCTGCAGCGCCCCGAGCTCGACCTGGAGGCTGCGGCGGAGCTTGGCGTCGAGCGCGCCGAGCGGCTCGTCGAGCAGCAGCACCGAGGGCCGCAGCACCAGTGCCCGCGCGAGCGCGACGCGCTGCTGCTGACCGCCTGAGAGCTGGTTCGGGCGGCGCTTCTCGAGCCCCGTCAGCTGTACGAGCTCGAGCGCCTCGGCGACCCGCTGATCGCGCTCAGACTTCGGTACTGCCTTGTACTTCATCCCGAAGGCGACGTTCTCAGCAACCGTCAGGAACGGGAACAGCGCGTAGTTCTGAAACACCGTGTTGACGCTGCGGCGGTTCGGCGCCCAGGCGCCGACGTCGACGCCGTCGAGCAGGATCTTGCCGCTGGTCGGGGCCTCGAAGCCCGCGACCATGCGCAGCGTCGTGGTCTTGCCGCAGCCGCTCGGACCGAGCAGCGAGAAGAATTCGCCCGCCCTGATCTCGAGCGAGATGCCGTCGACCGCAACCCCGCCGTCGAAGTGCTTCGTCAGGGATACCAGCTCGACATGACCTTCGCTCATCTCGCTCCTCCTCACATACCTGCGATGTTGGTCAGCGCCTCAACGCTGCTCTGTCGCTCGCCCCTGGTCATCCAGCGGTAGGCGATCAATCCGAGTACCGCCGCGACCAGCGAGAACAGCAGCATGATCGTGGCCAGCGCGTTGAGCGCCGGCCCGCTCAGTCCGCCGTGCACGTTCGCGTAGATCAGCACCGACATCGGCTGCGTCGACGCGGTCGACGACAGCTGCTCGACGATCACGAAGTCATCGACGGTGCTGGCGAACACGAGCACCGCGCTGGCAAAGACCGCCGGCATCAGCATCGGCAGCAGCACGCGCCGGATCGCGCCCAGGCGTGAGGCGCCGAGGTCGGTCGCGGCCTCCTCGTAGCTGCGCCCGATGCTGACCAGCCGCGCCCGCACGATCACCGCCGGCCAGCTGAGGTTCCAGACCACGAGCCCCGCGACCTCGGCCTCGGTTCCGAGCCCGATGAACGTCAGCGCCTGGGTCACCAGCATGAACAGCGCGACCGCGAGCAGCAGCTCCGGGATCACGAACGAGAAGATCATCACGAAGTTCAGTGACATCGCCGCGCGGCTGCGCCAGCGATCGATGCCGATCGCGAAGCCGACCCCGATCGGCACGCAGATCACGGTCGTCAGGACGGCCAGCACGAGCGTCTGGACGACGGCCTGGTGCAGCGCGGTGTTGTGCAGCACCGAGTTGACCGAGCTGCCGATGTACCACTTGGTCGAGAAGCCCTGCCAGGTTGATTGCGATGCGCCCTTGTTGAACGAGAACAGGACGGCGATCGCGATCGGCACGATCGACCAGACGATGTAGAGCCAGGTGAAGCCCTCCATCAGCCATGGGCGCCGCCACGGGTTTGGTCGTAGCAGCCCGACACGTCGCGACGCTCCGGGCTGCGGTGCGGCGGCCGGGGCCTCGTCGAGCTCGACAGCCATCAGCTGTTCTCCCGCGACGCCCTGGCGGTGCTGGCGACGTAGTAGAGCATCGGCACCAGCAGCACCACCAGCAGCATCAGTGACAGCACGGCGCCCTGCCCGGTCTGCCCGGGCGCGTCGAGCTGGCCCTCGATCACGTTGCCGATCATCGTCGTCCCGGCCGCGCCCGACAGCAGCTGGTTGGTGTAGTAGTCGCCGAGCATCGGCAGCACGGTGATGAACGTGCCGGCAATGATCGCGGGCTTGCTGAGCGGGATCGTGACGTGCCAGAAGGTCCGCCAGCGGCTGAGCCCGAGGTCCTGGGCGGCCTCGAGCAGCCGCTGGTCGATGCGGTCGAGGAACGCGTACAGCGTCAGGATCAGGTATGGGATGTAGCCGTAGACGAGCCCGAGGATCACGGTCAACGATCTACCGCCGAGCCAATCGGTGTTGCCGGGCAGGCCGAGGTCGGACAGTGCGCTGTTGAACAGCCCGCCCTGCTGCAGCAGGTCGATCCAGGCGAGCATCCGCATCATGTAGCTGACCCAGAACGGCGCGACCAGCAGCACCAGGAACAGCCCCTTGCGGCGGCCGGCGTAGCGGGCGACGAAGTAGGCCACCGGGTAGGCGATCGCGAGTGACAGCACGGTCGCGATCGCGGTGTAGATCAGCGTGCGCAGCGCCGGCGCGCCGATGAACGCGCCGGCGCCGGTGATGTCGTGCCACACCGCGCTGAAGTTCCAGCTCGACCAGTGCAGCGGGTTCCAGACCGGGACGACCGTCTGGAAGAACTCGTTGATGCCGCCGCCGGCGACCGCCAGCATCACGTAGAACGGCACCACGAACAGCAGGATCAGCCAGATCGCGCCGGGTGCGGCGAGCCCGATCCACAGCAGTCTGCTGCGGCGGTCCTGGGTCTTTTCGCGGTCTGCCAGTGCCATCTGTCTAGAGCCCCTTGGAGAAGCCGTTCCAGGTCGATTCCCAGAGCGCGTCGGTGCTCGGCGGCAGCTCGAGCTCGAACAGACCGTTGCGGAAGTAGTCCTCCCTGACGACGGTCGAGGTGAGCTGCGGGACCAGCAGCTTCTCGGACACGAGCCGCTGCGGAGTCACGCCGGTCAGCGGCTGCTGGTAGCCGACGTAGGAGAAGTTCTCGAGCGCGTTGTCGACGTCGAGCATGTAGTCGATGAACTTGTGCGCGAGCACCGGGTTGTCACCCCCGGCAAGGTTGACCATCAGGTCATTGGCGACCGGGCCCCTGTGATCGGGCGGGAACCAGTAACCGATCGTGTCGACCGAGGTGCCCTTTGGCAGGTACTCGTTCGACAGCGCCATGTCACCCGACCAGGCGAGGTGAACCCAGGTCTTGCCGGTCGGCACATCGGTGTAGTCGTTGTTGTCGATCCGCACGTTGGTGCGCGAGGAGAGCTGCTGCAGCGCCCGGCCGGCCGCGCGGATGGCCGGCTCGCTGGTGGTGTTGAGATCCGGGTGGCCGCCGTGCAGCAGCGCAAGGCTGAGCGACTCGCGGTAATCGTCGAGCACCGCGACCTTGCCGCTGTAGCGCCCCGCCTGCCAGGGCATGTTCCACGACGGCGCGAGGTTGACCTTGTCCTTGCGCCAGGCGATCCCGGTCGTGTAGATCGAGTACGGCGTCGTGTACTGCCAGCCTTGGTCGTAGAACGGATTCAGGTAGTCAGGCCAGGCGTTGGCGATGTTCGGGATGTAGCTGTGGTTGAGCGGCCGGATCAGCTTCTCGGTGACGAGCTGGCCGAGCACGCTGACGGTCGGGAAGAACACGTCGACCTTGAGCTCACCGCTGGAGAGCTTGGCGAGTGCCTCCTCCATCGTGTTGTAGGTGGTGACCTGACAGTTGCAGTTGTACTTCTTGCTGAAGTTCTTGATCACCGCCTCGTTGATGTAGGCGACCCAGTTGTAGAGCTGCAGCGTCGCGCCCTGCTCGGGTTCGAGGCCCGAGGCGATCGCCTTGTTGTCGCCGTACAGCGGCCATTTGACCGCGTTGTCCTGGCGCGGCAGCGGCGGTCCCTTGATGTTGGCGGCGGGGTTGGTCGAGCTGCAGCCGGCGAGCATCGCCCCGAGCGCGACACCGGCGCCCGCCTGCAGCAGCTGGCGGCGCGAGAGCACCGTCTCCTCGACTCCGAGCCGGCGCCTGACTCCGGGCGCGACCCAACGCTCACGCGGATGCATGCGACCTCACTTGGACCCCGCCTCGGCGCGCCCGCTGGCGCGCAGGTCGCATTCGAGCTCGCTCGAGGCAAGCCCCAGGCAGATGCTGATCATCCGCTCGGGCGCGACGTCGGGCTGACCGAGCGTGATCTGCACGCCGAGCCCGTCCATCAGACCCGACAGCGCGATCGCAAACGAATCGGCGTCGGCGTCGGCGCTGAACTCGCCGGTCTCCTGACCCTCGCGCACGATGTCGGCGATCAGCGTGCGCTGGCGGCGGTCGAGCTTGAAGTACGACTCGCGAACGCTCTCGTCGCGGCGCGCGCGCACCCAGATCTCCATCCACAGCGTCCAGTCGCTGAAGCCGCTGGGACCGAAGCTCGTCTCCTCGATCAGGTGCACGAGCTTGTCGCTGGCGCAGTCAAACTGCGCCTGGCCCTCGGTCAGCCGCGCGTAGAACTCACGGTCGGTCTGATCGACCGCCTCCTCCAGCAGCCGGTCCTTCGACTCGAAGTAGTAGAGGATCGTCGGCGCGCTCGTGCCGACGCGCTTGGCGATGTCGCCAATCCGCGTCTCGAACAGTCCGCGCTCGTACAGCACCGCAGCCGCGGCCTCAATGATCTGAGGCCTGCGCAGGTGGTCGACTCTGGGTCGGGGGCTCATCTCTCCTCTTGAGTTCAGCTCGAACGAATCCGTATACTGAACGACGGTTCAGAAAACTACTGCGGGCCGGTTGCCGATGTCAAGTGCAAAGCGTTGGCAGCCGCGGGCCGCTCTGAGTACGCGAAGGAGCCGCGGTGTTCGACGTCGCTGTGCTGGGTGCGGGATTGGGTGGGCTGAGCGCCGCGCGAGACCTCGCACGCGCCGGTGCCGACGTGATCGTGCTCGAGGCGCGCGACCGTCCCGGCGGCCGCGTCGAGGCCGTGACACTGCCCGACGGCCGCACGCTCCAGGCCGGCGGCGAGGTCTTCGGCTACGGCCACACCGCCTACCGCGAGCTCGCCGCTGAGCTCGGCCTGGAGATCGTGCCGAGCTACGTCGCCGATCCCGGACAGATGAGCTGGGGCCTCGTCGACGGCGTCCATGTCGGCGACCAGCCGCCGTGGATGACAGCGGAGGAGCTTGCCGATCTGCA
>DATASU010000004.1:0-31024 GCA_036269095.1 Solirubrobacteraceae bacterium | reverse complement strand
GTCCTCGCACGCGAGGGTCGCAGCGATCCGAACGTCTCCACGGGCCATGTGTCTAGTCCCCGAAAGCTGTTGGAAAGGATGCTCTGGCCGGAGCGTTGGGCGTGCTGGCGCACGCCATCCGGCGCTCGGCCGAGTGTAGCGGCTGGCCACAAAATCGGGCGCGCCCTGCCAACCAGGAGCTTAGCCCACGGCCGCCGCCCCGCCGCGCCGCGGGCTGCCACGCCACCCCTGCCCGCTCCCTGCCACCGCTGCCACGTCACCGCTGCCCGCTCCCTGCCACCGCTGGCCCGCCACCGCTGCTCCACCGCCGCTGGGTCGGCACCCACCAAAAACACAACTTCTGAATCGATATCGCGCCGATATCGCGAGCGATATCGAATCAGAACACGCGTTTTGAGCGGGCCACACCCAGCGCGCCGGCGTTCCCGCCTGGCACCACCGCCCGGCAACGGCAGGCACGAGGAGATCGTGGAGGACCGGCTCCGTACGCCGAGATCAGCCGCGTTCGCGACCGCGCCGCGCCGGGGACCAGCCGCGATCGGGCGGCGCGGCGGCGAGCACCTTGCCGAGCGCCTCGCGCAACTCGGTGAGCGTGTCGCGGCCAAGCTCGGTCAGCGCCTGCGGCGGGCGGCCAAGGATCTCATCCGCGCGCGCGGCGAGCTTGTCGCCCTCGGCGGTGGTCTCGACCCGCTTGGCGCGACGGTCGGTGGGGTGCGGGGTGCGGCGCACGAGTCCGAGCTTCTCGAGGTCATCGACGACCGTGGTCGCGTTGGGCTTGTCGATGTTGAGCGCCAGCGCCAACTCGCTCATTGACATCGGGTGGCGCGCGAGCCGGCGCACCGCGCGCATCCGCCCGAAGCTCACTCCCACGGCATCGGCGACCTCGCGACTGCGGTGCTGATCGAGCACCACGTCGGACATCATCAGCCAGACCTCAGCGGCAAGCGCCGAGGGGTCGGACTGGCCGGCCGTCTTGCTCGCGTCCGTGGGCGTCATCGTTGGCAAGCGTATTCGTAGCGACCGGGACCGGGGCCGCGAGTACCTCGGGGTTGAGCTCGGTCGCGACCCGCAGCGCGCTGGCACGCGCGCGACCACTCGTGGCGATCAGCGCGAGCACCAGGATCAGCGCACCGCAACCGACGAACACGAACCAGACCGGGTGCGAGTCGCTCGCCAGCCGCGCCGGCACGATCCGCCCCGCGCCGGCATTGACGATCGCCCCCGCCACGGCGACACCGAGTGTCTGGCCGAACTGCCGCGAGGTCGTCGCGGTCGCGGCGGCGACACCGGCCTGCGCACGCGGCATCCCCGACACGGCGGCGTTGGTCACCGGCGCGTTGACGCAACCGAAGGCGAAGCCCATCAGCACGTAGGAGAGCATCAGCCACGCCAATGAGGTGTGGGCGTGCAGCTGCGTGAGCACCCCGCAGGAGAGCACGTAGGCGACGCCACTGACGAGCAACGGCAGCCGCGGTCCGCGCCGCCCGACGATGCGCCCGACGATCGGCGAGACGATCGCCATCACGGCGGCGAGCGGCAGCGTCTCGAGCCCTGCCTGCAGCGGTGAGAGCCCGCGCGTGTCCTGCAGATAGAGCGTGTTGAGGAACAGGAAGCCGCCGAACGCGGCGGTCGCGGCGATCACGATCACGATCGCGGAGGCGAACGGGACCGAGCGGAAGAAGCGCAGGTCGAGCAGCGGCTCGAGGCGCCGCGGCTCGACGAGCACCAGCGCGAGCAGCGACACGATCGCCAGCACGAACGCGCCACCGGTCGCGATCGAACCGAGGCCGTGCGCGGGCAGCTCGATGATCGCGTAGGTCAGCGAGGCGATCAGCACGATCATCAGCGACTGCCCGGCCGGGTCGAAGCGGCGCGCGTGCGGGGCCCGCGAATTCGGCACGAAGCGGGCCGTCAGCGCGAGCGCGGCGAGGCACACCGGCACGTTGAGCAGGAAGATCGCACGCCAGCTGATGCCACTGACGAGCGCTCCGCCGACCACCGGCCCGAGCGCCATCGAGATGCCGACGGTCGCGCCCCAGATCCCAACCGCCTGCGCACGCTCACGGGGCTCGGTGAAGCTATTGGTGATGATCGACATCGCCACCGGGTTGAGCATCGAGCCGCCGACCGCCTGCAGCACGCGGAACGCGATCAGCATGCCGACGCTCGAGGCGACGCTGCAGAGCGCCGAGCCGGCCAGGAACAGCACCAGGCCGGTCATGAACACGGGCTTGCGGCCGAGCCGGTCGCCGAGCGAGCCGGCCAGCATCAGCAGGCTCGCCAGCGCGACGGTGTAGGCATCGATCGACCACTGCAGCCCGGAGATGCCGGCGTGCAGGCCGCGGCCGATCGAGGGCAGCGCGACGTTCACGGCGGTCACATCGACGCCCACGATCAGCAGGCTCATGCAGCAGATCAGCAGCACGCCCCAGCGGCGCGCGAGCGGGAGAGATAGTTTCAAGTTCATAATAGTTATGATCGTATCACCATCTCAGCGCGACGGGTGCGTCCCCGCAGAGCACCACTGCCGGCGGGTGCGCCGCCCAGAGCACCGCCGCCGGAGCGCGCCGCCGCCGACCGCTCTACCGCAGCGTGAAGCTGCCGGTCCGCGTCACGGCACGCGCGCCGGCAGCGGTGAAGCTCACGACCGCGGTCAGCCGCAGCCGGTGGCGAGCGCGGTCGGCCACGAGCTTGCGGCCGGCGCGATTCAGGCGCACGGTCAGCTTGATCGTCTTCGCCGCGGCGACCTTTGCCGCGCCGGAGGAGGCGACCAACCGCCGGTGGCTGTGGTGACCGCGGGTTCGGATCAGCTGGTACCAGCGCACACTCACCCGGCCGCCCTCGAGCGCGCGGTAGCGGAACACGTAGCGGTGCGAGCGCCGCAGGGCGCGCAGTCTGGCGGCCCGGCCCTTCGGTCGCAGCAGCGGCTTCAACGAGGCGCGGATCTGGGCGCGGCTCGGCGCCGCGCTCGCGTGTGGCGACGCGGCCGACACGGTCGCGCTCGTGACCGGCACGCCGTTGCCGACCAGGCTCGACGCGGTGACCGTGAAGGTGTAGCTGTCGCTCGGCGTGAGGCCGCTGACGGTCGCACTGGTGACGGATCCCGCGACGCTGACCGTCTGCCCGCCCGACGGCGGGTAGGTGAGGTCGTTGGCGGTGACGGTGTAGCCGGCGATCGGCAGGCCACCGTTGTCCCTGGGCACGGGCCAGGAGACGCTCGACTGCGCGCCGCTGAGCGTGACGTTGACGCCGGCGGGCGCACCCGGCGAATCGAGCAGAAAGCCGACCTGATTGCCCGACGCGTTGTCAGCGACGTAGCCGCCGATCGCGCAATAGCCGCCGGACGCGCAGGTGACATCGGCCCAGTAGAGGCCGGCGCGGTCGGCGTCATACCCGCTCCCGAGGTCAGCCGCGGCGGCCGTCCAGCTGCCGCCGCTTTCACGCGCGACCAGCGCGGCGTTCGCACCGGCGCCCGCGACGTAGGTGCCGGCCGCCAGGCAGGTACCCGCGCCGGAGCAGGTGACCGAGTAGAGCGCAGCCTCGGGGTTGGCGGCCGGAGCGGCGGGCCCGTCGGCGGGGAGCGTGAGCTCGGTGCCGGCGCCCCAGCTGCCGCCGCTCTCGGTGAGCGTGAACGGCTCGACGTCGTTGGCGGCGGTCGCGTCGTAGCTGCCGACGGCCGTGCAGTTGCCGGTCGAGGCGCACGCCACGCCGTTGACGAACAGGTCGGACTGCGGGCCGCCCGAGCCGACCGCCGAGCCCGAGGCGTTGCC
This sequence comes from Solirubrobacteraceae bacterium, assembly GCA_036269095.1. Lineage (GTDB taxonomy): Bacteria > Actinomycetota > Thermoleophilia > Solirubrobacterales > Solirubrobacteraceae > Palsa-465. The sequence continues at coordinate 27,254 of DATASU010000004.1, read as the reverse complement.
CGGCAGCGTCAGCTCGACGGCGGGCTGCCACTGCCCGGCAAGCTCCTGCACGGCGAACGGCCGATCGGTGCCCGACGCGTCCTCGTAGCTGCCGACGGCGGTGCAGCTGCCCGCCGCGGTGCAGGACACGTCGGAGACGCTCGCCTCCGGGTTGGCCGCCGCGTGCAGATCCGCGAGGTCGAGCTCCTGTGCGGACTGCCAGACGCCGCCGCTGTCGGTCTCGAGCAGGCCCTGCTGGTTGCCGAGCGAGTCGGTGTAGTAGCCGACGGCGGCGCAGTTGCCGGTGCCCGCGCAGCTGATGTCGTAGAAGTTCGGGTCGCTGGCGATGACCGCGTTGCCGGGCATCGGCATCGCGGCCGCGCTCCAGCCGCCGGCCGATTGCGTCTCGATCAGCCCCTGCTCATAGGTGTCGCTGCTGACGTAGCTGCCGATCCCGACGCAGGCATCGGACGCCGGACAGGCGACGTCCGCGACTTCGACACCGGGGTTTGAGGCGACCTGCAACCCCGCGAGCGGCGCCTCGATCGGCGCCCAGCCGCCGCCGGACTCGACGTCGATCAGGCCCTGTTCGTTCCCACCGGAGTCGTCGTAGGCATCGACCGACACGCAGCTGCCGACCGCGGTGCAGGCAACGCCGGTCAGATACGGGTCCGGGACCGCGCCGGCATGCGGCAGGCTCCCGTCGGGCACGTTCGCACCCGACCAGGCCCCGCCACGTTCGGTCTCAATCAGGGCTTGGTTGTGGTTGCCGGTGTCGATGTAGGCGCCGACGCCCACGCAGTCACCGGCCGCCGGACACGCGACCTGGTAGATCGGGTCGCTCTGGCTGGCGCCGGAGGCCGCGCCGGCGGGCAGCAACAGCGTTTCCGCGCCGGCCGCGGACGCCAGCACCAGCGCCGACATCAGCGCCAGGACCAGAGCCGGCACGATCAGGGCAGCGGCGCGGGCGCGCATCGCGGCAGCCTCGACCTCAGACGATCACACGGATCGGTTCGCCGCGCAGCACCGCGGCCAGATCCTCGACGACCTGCCCGTACATCTCGGCGAGACCTTCGCGGCTGACGTACCCGAGGTGCGGCGTCAGCACCGTGTTCGGCAACTCGAGCAGCGGGTGGTCCTTCGGCAGCGGCTCGATGTCATAGACGTCGAGCCCGGCACCGGCGATCGTGTCCGACTGCAGCGCCGCGAGCAGGGCGCGCTCGTCGACGATCGGCCCGCGCGAGGTGTTCACCAAGAATGCCGTCGGCTTCATCTGCTCGAACTCGAGCGCTCCGATCAGCCCGCGGCTGCGGTCGCTCAACACCAGGTGGACCGAGACGACATCCGCCTGCGACAGCAGCTCGCGCTTTGACTCCGCGCGGCGCACACCGACCTCATCGGCCCGCTCCGCCGTCAGGTTCTGGCTCCAGGCGAGCACGTCCATGCCGAAGGCGCGCGCCGGCGCGGCCATCTGCGCCCCGAGCCGCCCGAGTCCGACGAGCCCGAGCGTCGCGCCCGCGAGGTTGGTCGGCAGTCCCTGCTGCCAGTTGCCCTGGCGCATCGCGCGATCCTCGGAGCTGACGCGCTTGAACAGCGCCAGGATCAGCGCCCAGGCGACCTCGATCGTGCTCGGCACGCCGGGCGGCGACTCGACCGCGGTGCCGCCATAGCCGGGAATCCCGGTGCCGCAGACACGCACCCCGCGGCTCTGCAGATAGTCGATGTCGACGCTGGCATTGCGCATGCCGGTTGTGATCAGCAGCTCCAGCTTCGGCAGCGCCTCGAGCACCTCGCGCGGGAACGCGGTGCGCTCGCGCATCAGCACCAGCGTGTCGTAGCCGGCGAGCACCGCCGGCAGCTGCTCGCGTGCTATCGGCGCGTCGAAGAAGTCGACCTCGACCCCCAGTGAGCCCCAGTCGGCAAGCGTGTGGGCGATGCGGTGGTAGTCGTCGAGAACTGCAACTCGCATACCCGCAAGTATCCCCACTTGCGTCTACCGCGAAAATCACGCGGCAATGCTGCGACTCATAGGCATCGTGATCTCGATCGGCCTGGCCGACTCGATCAACCCCTCGACGGTCGCGCCGGCGTTGTACATGGCCGCCCAGCCGCGGCCGCGCCGGCCGCTGGCGCAGTTCACGCTCGGCGTGTTCATCGTCTACTTCGTCGGCGGGTCGCTGATCGCGCTGGGGCCGGGCCAGCTGATCCTGTCGCTGGTGCCCAAGACCGACCTGCTCACCCGCCACATCCTCGAGGTGCTGGCCGGCGTCGTGCTGCTCGTTGTCGCCGCGCTGCTGTGGCTGCACCGCGACCGCCTCGGTCAGAAGCAGCTGCCGACCTTCAGCTCGCAGGGCCGCGCCAGCTGGCTGCTGGGCGCGACGATCATGGCCGTCGAGCTGCCGACCGCCTTCCCGTTCTTCGCCGCGCTGGCCGCGATCGAGGGCTCGGGCGTCGATCTCGCGCGCAAGATCTTCCTGATCCTCGTGTTCGTGGTCTGCTTCGTGACGCCGATGCTCGCGATCCTGGCGCTGCTGACGTTCGCCGGGCCGCGTGCCTCGGTCCAGCTGGCGAGGATCAGCGCGTTCCTACAACGCCACTGGCCCGTGCTGCTCGCCGTCGTCGCCGTGGCCGCCGGCCTGATCACGATCGGGCTCGGCGCGACCGGCACCTACCGCGAGGCCAAGCGGCTGTTGCACAAGGTCGTCAGGTAGCGCCGCGCCGCGCCAGGCACAGCAGCGTCAGGTAGGTCAGCTCGAAGCTGCCGCCGGCGCCGTCGATCATCGCACGGATCCCTGAGTAGAGCCGCTCGCGCGGCGCATCGGGCAGCGTGATGTGGTCGGAGTGCGTGCCCAGCAACGCGATGAACTCGGCGGTCGTGTAGCGCTGCTGCCACTCGTAGACACGGGCGTCGACGTCGGTGAACTCGACGCTGCCGGCGAACTCGCTCTTGAGCCAGTCGGCGGCGTTGCGCACCCGTGGCGGCGAGCCGAACGGCGTCATCACGCCGCCGGGAGCCGCGGCGAACTCCTCTTCGACGCTCGTGTAGATGCGGTCGAGCTGCTCGCGCAGCGGGTTGTCGCGCCACTGCGGGCGGTTCCAGAACGGCGCGAGCACGCCGCCCGGCCGCAGCACGCGCGCGGCGAGCGTGTTGCGCGTCGCGGGGTTGATCCAGTGCCAGGCGGTGCCCGAGACCAGGCCCTGAAAGCCGTGCGCGGGCAGCTGCGCCCGCTCGAAGTCGGTGTTCAGCAACTCGATCGTCAGCCCGGCGGTGGCGGCTCGCTTGCTCGCCACCGCCGCCATCTCGCTGTCGGGCTCGATGGCGGTGAGCTCGTAGCCACGCTCAGCGAACAGCAGCGTCGCGCGGCCGGTGCCGGCGCCGACGTCGAGGATCCGGTCGCCCGGCTGCGCGTTCCCGTACTCGAGCACCGCGTCGACCAGCTCGGTGGGGTAGCTGGGCCGGTGGCGGTCGTACTGCTCGGCGACCGAGCCGAAGCTGAGCCGGCGCCGCTGGTCGGTGCTGACGTCGCGCTCGTAGTCGCTCACTGGCGGCATCGCGCTCAAGACTATTCCTCGGCGGGCTACTCCTCGCCGATTGCCACGAACTCGTGCGCGCGCTGCGAGAGGATCCGCAGCATCACCTGCGCGGCCGGCAACACGCCCGGCGCGCGCGGCGTCGCCGCGAGCACGCGCCGCACCGGGTTCTCGGGCTCGAGCCGTCGCACGACCAGGCCGGGGCGGCGGTGGCTGAGCGCCAGCCGCGGGATCAGCGCGACGCCGACGCCGGCGGCGACCAGTCCCTGGACGGTGTCGTAGTCGTCTGACTGAAACGACACGCGCGGCTCGAACCCGGCCTCACGGCAGACACTGATCACGTGGCGGGCGCAGGCGCTGTGCGCCGAGGTCTGCACCCAGTCCTCGTCGCGCAGGTCGATCAGCGCCAGTCTGTGCTTGCGCGCGAGCTGGTGCTGGCCCGGGAGCGCGAGCCACATCGGGTCGTGGATCAGCGCCGTGGTCGCAAGGCCGGTCGAGCGCTGCTCCTCGCCGGGGAACTCGAACAGCAGCGCGAGGTCGAACTCGCCGGCTCGCAGCCGCGGCGCGATCTCCTCGGGCTCGCCCTCATCGAGTGACAGCTCGACGTCCGGGTGCAGGCGGCGGAAGGCGGCGACCGCCTGCGGGATCAGCGTCGATCCGGCCGACGGGAACGACGCCAGCCGCAGCCGTCCACCGCGCACCCCGAGCACCGCCGCGAGGTCGTCCTCGGCGGCCTGCACCTGCGCGAGGATCGCGTCGGCGTGCTGCAGCAGCGTCGTGCCGGCGACCGTCGCCCGCGCCCCGCGGCGGTCGCGCACAAGCAGCGCCGCGCCGGTCTCGGCCTCGAGCCGCGCGACCGCCTGCGACACCGCCGACTGCGTGTAGTCGAGCGCCTCCGCCGCGGCCGAGAACGATCCGCGCTGGACGACCTCGCGCAGGATGTTCAGCCGCGTCAGGCTCAGCATAAGCAGATCTTATGCCACAAATGATCAAATTCACTAGCACTGATGCTCGGCCGGTGCGACATTGCGCTCCTGCTTTGGGATCTCACCGGGAGGGTTTGCAGATGTCACTGACGACGATCGTTTCCTATGACGGGACGCCGAACGACGAGGACGCACTCACGCTCGCGAGCGTGCTCGGCGAGGTCGGCGCCAAGCTGATCCTGGCCTACGTGCGCCACGACGCCACCGACGCCCGTGATCACGACCAGGCGCAGGAGCTGCTCGCGCGCGGCGCCGCGCAGCTCGCCGACGCCCACGTCGAGACGCGCGTCGTGATCAACGGCTCGACCAGCGAAGGGCTCAAGCAACTCGCCCAGGTCGAGGGCGCCGAGCTGATCGTGTTCGGCTCGGACTACCGCACGCCCAGCGGCCGGATCGCGCCGCAGCGCTCGACCCAGACGCTGCTGCAGGGCGGCGCGACGGCGATCGCGATCGCGCCCGCCGGCTACCAGGAGCGCGAGGTCCGCACGATCGGGCTGCTCGCCGGACTCGACGACGCCGCCGCGATCGACACCGCGCACGCCTTCGCCAATCACTTCGCGGCGACCGTGACCGACAAGAACTACGGGGTCGATCTGCTGATCGTCGGCTCGCGGCCGGAGGCGCAGCATGGCCAGACGATGCTCTCGGCGCACGCTGAGAACGCGCTCGTCGGGACGACCGCGCCGGTGCTCGTCGTCGGTCGCGGCGTCGCCGTGGACTTCCGCTCCGAGCTCTACATCGCCTGAATCGGCGCGAGTCTGTGAAGGTGGCGCGCCCAGCGGGGCGCGCCACGCGTTTAATCACGGGTACGTGCGCACACTCGTGATCTCTGACATCCACCTCGGCCAGGGCGGCGGCATCAGCGTGCTGAGCCGGCCGCGGCCGCTGGCCAAGCTGCTCGAGGCGCTCGATCAGCACGATCGGCTGGTGCTGCTCGGCGACACGGTTGAGATGCAGGAATCGCATCCGGCGCAGTCCTTCCCGGTCGCCGAGCCGGTGATGCGCGCGCTGGCTGAGCACCTCGGCGAGGACAAGCAGGTGCTGATCGTGCCGGGCAACCACGACCACGAGCTGGTGCGCGACTGGGCGCGGGCGGGCGGCCCGGGACTGCGGCGCGAGAACGTCGTGCCGGCCGACGCGAGCGCGCGGCTGGCGGAGTTCGTGTCCTGGTTCGACGCCACGCGGGTCGAGGTGCATTACCCCGGCGTGTGGCTGGCCGAGGGCGTGTGGGCGACGCACGGGCACTACCTCAACCACTACCTGCGACCGGTGTCCTCCTACGGCCGCTACTCGCGCAAGACCACGATCACGCCGGCCTCGCCGCAGCAGATCGAGTACTACGCCGATGACCACGAGGGGCCGCCGCACCTGCGTGACGGAATGCTGCCCGAGCGCTGGATCGACCGCCACATTCCCAAGCGCATGGCGCCGGTGAGCTCGTTCCTGCTCGACCGCCAGATGCAGCGTCACGCGCTGCCGGCGATGCTCGGCGTCGTGCAGGCACTCGAGGTGAGTGAGGCCGAGTGGGTGATCTTCGGGCACGTGCACCGTCGCGGCCCCCGTCCCGCCGACGATCCGCGCCGCTGGTCGGGCGCGGAAGGCCGCCCGAAGCTGCTCAACACCGGCAGCTGGCGCTACGAGCCGGTGGTCGTGCGTGGGCTCGACGGCGCGGCCTCCTACTGGCCCGGCGGTGCGGTGAGCATCGGCGATGACGGCGTGCCGCACAGCCTCGGACTGCTCGAGGGGCTCAGCGAACGCGAGCTGGTCGCGGTCATCTGAGCTAGCTTCTGCGCTTCGGATGCCGAAACTCTGGATATATACGCAGGCGCTGATAGTGCTGTTCGTACTGATCGGAATCGTGATCGCGATCGTGAGGCTTTCGTAGAAGATGTTCTCGTCGATCATGGTCGGCACCGACGGCTCGCCGACGGCGGCCGCGGCCGTTGGCGAGGCGATCGCCCTGGCCGCGAACGTCGGCGCACGGCTGTTGATCGTCAGCGCCTACGAGCCGGTCTCCGAGCTGCGCCTGCGTGAGGAGCGCCAGTCGGCGCCGGCCGACGCGCAGTGGATGGTCAACCCGCGCGAGGACGTGCTCGCGGTGTTGGAGAAGGCGCGCGAGCTCGCCGCCGCGGGCGGTGTTGACGCGGTCGAGACCTTCGCACGCGCGGGCGACGCCGCCGACGCGATCATCGACATCGCCGAGGAGCAGGGCTGCGACCTGATCGTCGTCGGCAACCGCGGCATGACCGGAGCCAAGCGCTTCCTGCTCGGCTCGGTGCCGAACAAGATCTCGCACCACGCGCCCTGCTCGGTGCTGATCGTCCGGACTACCTGACGACGCTGGCGGTGCCCGCGCCCTTGAGCTCGTAGGGCTTGGTCGGCGGCGCCAGCGGGCCGCCCTTCTTGGTGGCCGCGCCGATGTTGAGCAGGCCGTAGCCGTAGGCGTTGTTCGGCTGCCCGTAGCCGAGCGCGTGCGCGGTCGCCTCGAGCCGCTTGAGGATCTGCGTCGGTGTCGGGTGCTTGCCGAGCACGCCGCTGGCGATCACCATCGCCGCCGCCGCGCTCACGTTGGGCGCCGCCATCGACGTTCCGAACCAACCGCTCGGCAGCCCGAACTGGCTCGGATGGGTCGCGTCGCCAAGGGTCATCTGGTAGATGTCGGGGAGGTCGCGGTTCGGGAAGCAGCGCGAGCCGGTGACCGAGTCGACGTCGTTGCCGCCGCCGGGCGCGACCAGGTCGAGGTTCTTGCCGATGTCGGAGTAGAGCGCGAGGCAGCGGTCGCGCGTCGTCGCGCCGACGGAGATCACGTCGGCCAGCGCGGCCGGGTAGTCGAGCGAGTTGTCCTCGTCGTTGCCGGCCGCGCCGACGACGGTGACTCCGTGGTTGTGTGCGTAGGTGATCGCGGAGACGACGTCGGGAATCTGGCCGGTGGTCGTGCCGGCCGTGAACACGATGCTGAGGTTGATCACCTGGGCGCCGTGCGCGACGGCGTAGCGGATACCGGCGGCGATCGTCGAGGAGTCGCCGTTGCCCTCGGCGTCGAGCACGCGCACGGGCATCACCGTCGCCTCGTAGGCGAGCCCGGTCAGGCCGTAGTTGTTGTTGGTCGCCTCGGCGATCGTGCCGGCGACGAAGGTCCCGTGGCCCTCACGGTCGAGCGCGTAGGGGTCGGTGCACGCGCCCTTCTTGATCGAGCCGACGACGAGGTCGCAGGGATCGGCGAACTTCGTGCCCCTGAAGTCGGGCGACCGCTTGAAGGTCTTCCAGTTGCGGAACGCGATGCCGGTGTCGACCACGGCGATCGTGACGCCCCTGGCGCCCGGACGGTGGTCACGCTGCAGGTTGGCCCACGCCTGTGGCGCGTTCACACCGGCCGCCGGCATGAAGTTCCACTGCAGGCTCTCCCAGCCATGGATCTTGTGGGCGCGGCCGGGATCGTCGGGGAAGAACTGACCGGCGATGTGCGCGATGTAGTCGGGGAGCGCGCTGATCACGCCCTTGAGCTTGCCGATTGTCTTGGCGGCCTCGATCGGTGTCGTGCCGGGCGGGAGCTGCAGCAGCCGTTCGTTCGGCGTGGTCTCCGGGCGTGGCGAGAGCGTCACGTGCAGTGTCGTCTGGGTATTGACCTCGTTGACCAGATTCGTGGCCGTGCCGTGGTAGCCGACGATCAGCTCGTGCGGTTCGTACGGCAACGTTGTCTCTGTGGCTGTGGCGGGCGTCGTGCGGCCGCGTGTCACGCGTGTGACGTTCAGCGCGTAGGTCGTCGCGGCGGCGCCGAGGACCAGCGTGACCGCGGCCGCGGCGGCGGCATTGCGACGGCCCGGGACGCGCGCGGGACGGCGTCGCGGGGCGAGCGGAAACCTTGGGCCGGCTAGCGGATGGTCGAGTATTGCGTCAGATGGCGGCATCGGTCAGGCGCGACGGCCCGGGAAGGAGCCGTGACAAGGGTAAGACAGCACCCTAACTGTGAAGGTTTCGGGACAATGAAGGTGTCTCCGCGACACTCTGGGTCTATGAGCGGTTACTTCTTCCCGCGCGACGAGTACTACATGCGGCTCGCGCTGCGCGAGGCCGAGCGTGCACTCGAGCATGACGACGTTCCCGTCGGTGCGGTGATCGTCAAGGATGGCGAGGTGATCGGCGCCGGGCACAACGAGCGCGAGCTGCGCAACGACCCGACCGCGCACGCCGAGACGCTCGCGCTGCGCGAGGCCAGCCACGCGCTCGGCTCCTGGCGCGTGCTCGAGGCGGTGATGTACGTGACGCTCGAACCCTGCGCGATGTGCGCCGGCGCGATCGTGCTGTCACGCATCCCCCGGATCGTGTTCGGCACCGTCGACCCCAAGGCCGGCGCCGCCGGCAGCGTCCTCGACCTGCTCGACGTCCCGCAGTTCAACCACCGCCCGCAGGTCGACGCGGGCCTGCTGGCCGAGGAGTGCGGCGCCCTGCTGCGCGCCTTCTTCGCGAGCCGCCGCTGAGGTCGCGTCCCAACTTCGAGGGGCCAAATACATCCCAGGGGGTGTATTTGGCCCCTCGGTTCCGGATCTCCGCTCGCAACGGGGTCGCTCGCGACGGGGTGCACAAACCGTCGCGACCACCCGCGAGCCGCTACTTTTGTTGGCGCTTGTCTCCTGGAGAGGTGGCAGAGCGGTTGAATGCGCCGGTCTCGAAAACCGGTATGGGCTTTCAGTCCATCGGGGGTTCGAATCCCCCCCTCTCCGTTTTTTGTCGTGTCGCGGCGGGAGACTGCGACCAGCGCGCGAGTTCGCTTGCTCGCAGCGGACGATCGGCGTAAGGGATCCGATGCCGGCCGTCGACGTTGAGCCGCTGCTCGTGCTCGATCAGCCCGAGCCGATCGGCAACCCGCCGCGAGGCGACGTTGACCGGAACGATCCAGGCGATCGCGGCGAGGCTGTCATCGACCGTCCTCGCCGCCTTGACCGCGGCGCGACCGAGCTCGGTGGCATATCCATGGCCCTGCCGCGCGCCGTCGATCCGCCACAGCAGGTTCCAGAATCCGGCTCGGTGGCGCCGCGCCCCGCCGGCACCGACCACCTCGCCGCTCTCGCGTAGCCGCGCGGTCCAGTACCCCAGGCCCTCCTCATCCCAGTGCGTGGCCTCGAGCTCGAGCCATTCACGCGTCGTCCGCGGCTCGGGATGGCGGTACTCGGGCGCGTGACGCCAGCTCGCGGGATCACTCCAGATCGCGAACAGCGCCTCGAGGTCGGATCCGGGATCGACCGCGCGCAGCTCGAGCCGGTCTGTGTGCGTGAGGCGGAGCTCAGTCACGGGCGCTCGAGGATACGAAGCCACGAGCGCGGTCACGCCGCTACGGGTCATCCCTGAGGGCGTCTCCGGGCAATGACCACTAGCCAAGCGCGCGCAGCTGAACAACAATCGACCCAGATATGACTGGCTCAGATGAGGGGCAGCGGCCCGCGGCACGGATCGTCCGTGCGCGTGACGGAAGACTGCTCGGCGGTGTCTGTGCGGGCCTGCCGGACTTCTGGGGGCTCGGCACCAACGGCCGGCGTCTGATGTTCGTCTTCGCGACGCTGCTGGCCGGACTCGGAGTTGTCGCCTACATCGCCTGCTGGCTGGTCATCCCCGCCCCCGACCATGATCCCGACGCCGACCCGGTGCGCAGCGTAGTGCTGCTGGCGTGGGCGACGGGTGCCCTGGTTGCGCTGGTGCTGGTGGCGTCGGCGGCCGCGATCGCGACCGTGTTCGGGCTCGGCTGGGTCGTGTTCGGGCTGGCCGCGGTCGTCGTCGGGGTCAGCTTCGGCCCGCTGCGCACCAGGATCCCGACGCTGGCCGCACTGCTGACACTGGGCGCGCTGACGCTCCCGGCGGTCGCGGTCGCCCTCAGCCCGCTGCGGCTCGCGTTCCAGTCGGGCCAGACGATCCAGCGGCCGGCCAACTTCCGCACGCTCGGACAGACCGTCTACCGCAGCGGCTTCGGCACGCTGCTGATCGACGTGCGGCACACGCAGATCCCGACATCCGGCCGCACCACGTTGCGGATCGACGCGGGACTGCGGCGGACGATCGTCGCGCTCCCCAGCGGCGAGTGCGTACGCGTGCGCGTCAACTACGACATCCACCTGTTCCCCGGGCATTTCGCAGCGCTGCTCTCGGGCCGATCCGAGACCGAGTACCACGACGTCGATCTGTTCGGCACCGCCTACGGCTACGGCGCCCTGCTCGGAACCAGGGCGACGGCTGTGGCCCCGGGCGCGGGCAGTGACGGCCCCCGGCTGACGATCGACTTCACCTCGCAGGGCGGCGGTCTGTATGTGCGCAACTACCCCAACAGCGTCGATCCGCAGGTCGTGCCGCAATGGCCCGGATACAGGGTCATACCGGAGCCGCGACCCGATCTGGCCGGCGAACCGAAGAAGGTTCAGAACGACATGCTGGCCACCTGGCACTCACGGCTGAAGGTCGAGCAGGCGAATGGGCAGTTCGTCAACAGTCAGATGGCGGGCCCATGCGCAACCTGAGGCTCGAGCGATCCGAGGTACTTGGCGCCCTGGCCGGCGTTGCGATGCTCGCGGCGCTGGCGTTGGCCCTGACGCCCGGGCGCCCGATGGCGCTGGTGATCGTGCTGGCGGTGCTGGGCGTGGTCGCGGTGTCGGTCCGGTCGCTGCCCGATGCGCTGCGGCTGGTGATCCGCCGCCGCAGCATGATCGTCGTGTTCGTGCTGGCGCTGCTGATCGTCGCCTGGTTCGTGGCGGGCGTGCATCACGCCACTGGGGGTTGGCCCACCGCGAGGGAGTCACCGATTGGGCTCCAGCACAACCTGCTGACGTCACCGGCGTTTGGCCACGACTTCACGTTCGGAAGCTCATGGCCCTGGCGCGTCGGCCGCCTGCCGCTGATCTGGCTGGCGCTAGGTCTGCTCTGCGCCGCCGGCGGCTTTGTCCTCAACGCCGATGCGGTGCGCGTGCAACTCGGCTACGCGAGCCCGCGCCGCTCGAACTGGCGGCTGCTGACCTCATCGCCGTCACGCGGCGGGCGGATCGCGATCCGCGCGTTTCCCGGCAGCGCGTTGATCGTGCTCGCGGCGTTCATCGGCATCAGCCTCGTCAACCGCTACGTCCCGTATTACGCCTCGGGCGAGGCGCTGCTCGTGATGGTGGTGATCGGCGTGATCTCGGCGATGCTGATCGCCGGCCCGGTCGCGATCGGTCTGACGCTGCGGATTGACATCGACAAGGAGGGACGCGCCCGCGACGAGGAGCGCCGGCGCTTCGCGGCGCACCTCCACGACTCGGTGCTGCAGACGCTGGCGCTGATCCAGCGCCAGGCCGCGGACCCCGACGCGGTGACCAAGCTCGCGCGTCGCCAGGAACATGCGCTGCGCGCCTGGATGGCCGGCGAGACCGATCTGACGAGCGCCACCGTCGCCGGCGCCGTGCGCGACATGCTCGCCGAGGTCGAGGATGAGCAGGGGATCAAGGTCGAGATGACCGCGATCGGCGACATCAAGCTCGATAACCGCGGCGAGGAGCTGGTCGCCGCCGCCCGCGAGGCGCTGCGCAACGCCGCGCGGCACGCGCCCGGCGCGCCCGTCAACCTGTTCCTCAACATCAACGGTCACGGGATCGAGCTGTTCATCCGTGACAGCGGTCCCGGCTTCGACTTCGACGCGGTCCCGGCCGAGCGCCGCGGCCTGCGCGACGCGGTGATCGGCCGCATGAGCCTCGCCGGCGGGACCGCGATCGTCGAGTCAAACCCCGGTGACGGAACCGAGATCGCGCTGCGGCTCCCGCCCGGTGGCCGCTCACGATGAGTGAAGATGAAGCGCAGGTCACGATGACCGAAGCGGAAGCCGACACCAAGTTGGGCGACGACCCGGCGGGCGGCACCGGCGCCGAGCGGCCGCTGCGCGTGGTCGTCGTCGACGATCACCAGATCTTCCGCGCCGGCGTGCGGTCCGAGCTCAGCGGCACCTGTGAGATCGTCGGCGAGGCCGGCACGCCCGCCGAGGCCGTGACGATCATCCAGGAATGCAAGCCCGACGTCGTGCTGCTCGACGTGCATCTGCCCGAGGGCGGCGGCGTCGCGGTGCTCGACGGCCTGCGTGAGGCCGGCGTCGCGCCGCCGGTGCTGGCGCTCTCGGTCTCCGACGCCGCCGAGGACGTCGTACCGATGATCCGGGCCGGCGCGCTCGGCTACGTCACCAAGACGATCAGTACCGCCGAGCTGGTGCAGGCGCTGCAGACGGTCGCCGTCGGCGACGCCTACTTCAGCCCGCGTCTCGCCGCCTTCGTGCTGCAGGCGTTCAGCACGCCGCAGCCGGTCCGCGCCGACGAGCCCGGGCTCGAGGCGCTCACCCCCCGCGAGCGCGAGGTGCTTCACCACCTCGCCCGTGGCTACGCCTACAAGCAGATCGGTGTGCGGCTCGGGATCAGCGCCCGCACGGTCGAGTCCCACGTCGGTGCGGTGTTGCGGAAGCTGCAGCTCAACTCGCGCCACGAGGTCACGCACTGGGCCGCCAGCCGCGGGCTGATCGACCCCGACGACGACTGAGTCCACAGCGCGGAAGGTTTGGCTTCCCTAAACGCTGCGTCTCGGCGAACTCACGAGTGTTACGGTGAGCCGGTAACCAATTCGAAGCCGGATCGGGGGCCGGCCCACAAACCGTTTGGGGGGAGCATGAGGCTCAGAAGCATCCTGTCGGTTTTTGTCGTAGCGTTGGCGCTACCCGCGGCCGCAAGCGCCTCCACGACAATCGGAACGATCGTGGAACCGTCTGGCTCAAGCGTGTTCGACTGCAGCGGCATAGCGGCGCTGTTCGGTCAGTTCGGCAACGCTGACGAGGTCACCACCGGCGGCTTGATCAGCTCGTGGAGCGTCAACGCAACCGGGGACGGCAAGGGGACGGAGACGCTCTATGTGCTCGCGCCGAGCGGTTCCAACTACACGGTGGTGGGCACCGACACCGAGGCGCTACCCAGCACGATCCCGGCCAACGGTACGGTGACCTTCACCCCGGCGGCCCCGATCGCGGCGGCGATCGGCGACTCGATCGCCGTATCGGCGATCGGCACAGGCGTAGGTGGCACAGGTCCCGTCAACTGCGCATGGAACAGCACCGACGACGAGATACCCGAAGCGTGGTACGCCTCGGATGCAGACGCCGGCGTCGGACAGCCTGTCGTGCCGACGCCATTTGGCGCCCCGGGGACGGTCATCGACGTTGAGGCCACAATCTCACCGGGTCCTGAAGACTCAGCCGTGAGTACGTCGGCGGGGCCCACCAACGCGGTCGTGGGCAATGAGGCGCTGCTGTCATCCACGGTCACCAACAACGGTCCGTATCCGGGTCCGGCCACCTTCACAGACGCCGTGCCCGCGGGCCTCGCGATTGACGCAGTCGCGGCCACCAACGGAACCTGCAGCATCGCCGCCCAGGTCGTGACCTGCAGCATCGCGAACGTGGCGGTCGGCGCAAACGCGGCGGTCGAGGTCGTCGTGACGCCCTTTGCCGCCATGAGCTACCAGAACGCGGTTTCTGTGGCGGACGCAAGCGGCACCACCGACCCCAACACCGCCAACAACGCCGCCTCCGCGACGCTCACCGTGGGGACCGCCGCCGGTACAGGCACAGGCACAGGTACAGGTACGGGCGCAGGCACGGCGGCGACTCGCGCGTGCGTTGCCACCAACAGTCTCAAGGGCCTCAGCGAGAAGCTCGTCAAGCGGCTGCTGCCGGCGCTCGGCTGCAAGGTCGGGAAGATCAAGAAGGCCACGAGCAAGAAGGTCGCCAAGGGCGACGTGATCTCGCTCAAGCCCGGCTCCGGCTCGCACCCGGCCGGCACCAAGGTGACGCTCACCATCTCCTCCGGCAAGCCGAAGCCGAAGCACAAGAAGCACAAGGGCTAACGAACGCGACCCGGCAGGCGCGGCCCGGGAGGGGTTTTGGGTCCCCAGGACCCAAAACCCTTCCCGGATACCGTCCAACCAAGATTGCGGGCGGCCGCCTCACGGCGGTCGCCCCGAGCCGACCGCCTCACCACGCCGCAGCGATCCACTACGCCGCAGCGATCCACTACGCCGCAGCGACCCGCCTCGCGTTCTTCGCCAGCAGCTGCGCGCGCCGCTTCGCCGACCGAACCTCGGTCGTCAGCGTCTCGATGTCGTAGAGCCCGTGGTGGCGGCGGCCGTTGATGAAGAAGGTGGGGGTGCCGGTAACGCCGCTCTCGTCGGCTGAGACGACGTCCTCGCGCACGCGCTCGACGTAGACGCGGCGGCGCATCTCATCGAGGAAGCGCTCGACGTCGAGCCCGATCTCGCGCGCGTAGCCCTCGAGGTCGTCGAGCCGCAGCTTGCCCTGATGGGCGAGCAGCACGTCGTACATCTCCCAGAACCTGCCCTGCGCGGCGGCCGCCTCGGCCGCCTCGGCGGCAAGCTGCGCGTTCGGGTGCACGTCGTTCAAGGGCAGATGCCGCCAGACGTAGCGGACGTCGTCGGCACCGGCCATCAGCAGCTCGCGGATCACCGACTCAACCTGACCGCAGTAGGGGCACTCGAAGTCCCCGTACTCGACGATAGTCACCGGCGCGTCGGATGCGCCACGCGTGTGGTCGCGCTCGTGGTCGACGTCGGCTGCGAGGTCGAGGATGTCCTCGGCGGTCGCGGCGATCTGGCGCGCGCGCAGCTCGGCCGGCAGCCGTTGGATCAGCTTCAGCACGAGCCATGACAGCACCGGGCCGACGACCAGCGTCGACAGCGTCCCGATCTTCGCCTCCTCCAGGAGCCGTCCTTGGAACGCGAGGCTCGAGACCAGCAGCGACACTGTGAAGCCGATGCCCGCGAACGTGCCGCCGGCCAGCAGCACCGGCGGGCTGACCGGTGAGCGCGATCCGTGCAGGCGCGGCCGCGTCGCGACCCACGAGCCGAGCAGCACGCCGACCGGCTTGCCGACGACGTAGCCAGTGAGGATCCCGAGTGTGATCGGTGAGCTGTAGGCGGCGCTCAGCAGGCTGCCGCTGAGGTGCACGCCGGCATTGGCGAGCGCGAACAGCGGCACGATCAGATAGCTCGTCCACGGGTGCAGCTCGTACTGCAGCCGCTCGTTCGGTGAGATCGAGGAACCGAGGCTGCGCTGCGCGGCCCGCGCTAGCTCCGCCGTCGGCTGCTCGCGGAACGTGCGCGTGAGCTCGACGACCTCGGCGAGGTCCGCCCGCGAGGGCAGGTAGGCGCTGGTCGCAAGGCCGATCGCAAGCCCCGAGATCACCGGGTCGATGCCCGACTTGAACATCGCGAACCAGACGCCGATCCCGAGCGCGATCGCGAGCGCGCGCCGCGGCACCGGCAGCCAGCGCAGCGACAGCAGCCCCGCGTAGAGCACGATCGCGGCGATCAGCGCGAGCACATCGACCGAGCGCGTGTACGCGATCGACAGCACCAGCAGGCCCGCAAGGTCATCGACCACCGCCAGCGACAGCAGGAACACGCGCATGCGCGTCGCCGAGCGCGGCGCCAGCAGGCCGACGGCTGACAGCGCGAACGCGGTGTCGGTTGAGATCGCCGCACCCCAGCCGCGCGCGCCCGGACCGCCCGCGTTCCAGATCAGGAAGATCACCGCCGGGACCGCGATGCCCCCGAGGGCCGCCATCGCCGGGACGGCCACGCGGCGGCGCTCACGCAGCTCGCCGAGGTCGAGCTGGCGCTTGGCCTCGAGCCCGACCACGAGGAAGAACAGCGTCATGAGCCCCTGGTTGATCCAGGTGCGCAGATTCGCCGAGATCGAGTCGCCGCCGAGTGAGAATGAGAACCGCGTTCCCCACACCGTCTCGTAGCTGTGATGCGCGGGCGAATTGGCCCAGATCAGCGCCGCGGCCGTGGCGATGATCATCACCGCGGCGCCGCCGGTCTCGGTCGCGAGGAAGTCACGGACCGGGGACGCGAGGTTGCGTGCCCACGCGGTCCGGCCCTCGTACTGCATCTCGGTGGCGGTGCTCACACCCGGAGCGTGTCAGGTCGTGACGCTCGAGGCGGCCGTCGCCCTACGGGCCGCGCCGCTCGCGGCTCACCGTGTTCACCAACATTCCGGCTTTTTGCTGCGTTATGGTCGGCCGATGGGGTCGTCCGGAGAGCACCTGCTCGAGCGTGCCGATGCTCTGCGGGAGACCGATCGCCTGCTCGACGCGGCCGCGGCCGGACACGGTGGCGTGCTGCTGCTCGATGGCGCCGCCGGAGTCGGAAAGACGTCGATTCTGGAGGTCGCGCGGACACGGGCCGAGCGCGCGGGCATGCGGGTACTGGCCGCGCGCGCCGGTGTCTTCGACGCCGAGCTGGCGTGGAACGTCGTCCGCCAGCTGCTCGAGCCGCCGGCACGCCTGCAGCCTGACAGCGCCCTCAGCGGCGCCAGCGCGCTCGCACTGCGAGTACTCGGCGCCAGCGCCAGCGCCGGCTCCACCTCCGGCCCTGGCTCAGGCGACGACATCAGGCCCGCCGAGTCGGGCTTGCTGCACGGCCTCTACTGGCTGACCGCGGACCAGGCGGAGACCGCGCCGCTGCTGATCGTGGTCGATGACGCCCACTGGGCCGATGAGGCGTCACTTCGTTATCTGCTGTACCTCGGAGAGCGGATCGGCGACCTGCCCGTGCTGCTGGTGCTGGCGATGCGCCGCGGCGAGGAGCTGGCGCCGCCGCTGCGCGCGCTCGTAGCCTTCCCGGGCGCGCGACGGATCGCGCTCGAGGAGCTCCGGCAGGAGGCCAGCGCGACACTGGCACGTGCGGCCCTCGGCAGTGACGCCGACCCGGGCTTCTGCCAGGCGTGCCATGAGGCGACCGGCGGCAATCCCTTCCTGCTGCATGAGCTGATCGCACAGCTGCGCCGTGACGGAATCCGGCCCGACGCCGCTTCCACGGCAACCGTCGCGGCCGTCACTCCCGACACCGTGACCCGCTCGACGGTTTTGCGCCTGTCGCTGCTCGGTGAGGAACCGCGCCGGCTCGCGCAGGCGGTGGCGATCATCGGCGGCGGCGCCGAGCTCGAGCTCGCGGCGCAACTCGCGCGCCTCGATCAGGAGGCCGCGGTGGCGGCAGGCGATGCGCTCGTCGAGGCCGAGCTGCTGCGCCACGATGTCGCGCTCGAGTTCAAACATCCGCTGGTCGCGGCCACGGTGCTCTCGGAGCTTGCGCCGCTCGAGCGCGACCGCAGTCACCGCGCGGCCGCGCGGCTGCTGTTCGCGGCGGACGCGAGCCCCGAGCGGGTCGCGGCCCAGCTGCTGCAGACGCACCCGGCGGGCGATGACTGGGCCGCCGAGCGCCTCACCGCCGCCGCACGGCTGGCCAGTGACAGCGGCTCACCGCGCGCGGCCGCCGATCTGCTGGCGCGTGCGGCGCGCGAGCCGCCGAGCGAGCGCCTGCGGCTCGATGTGCTGGTCGCGCTCGCCCGCGCCCAGATGGCCTGCGGGGACGCCGCCGCGCTCGCCGGGTTCGAGGCGGCGCTGCCCATCTGCGACGAGCCCGAGGGCCGGGCCGGCATCCTGCTCGAATTGGGCCGCGCCCGCTACGTCGCGGGCCTGCCGGTGGCGGCGTGCGAGGCGTTCGAGGAGGGCCTGACCGAGCTGTCGCGGTGCCGACCATCGGCGGATGAAGCGCTGGCGGCGCAGCTGCGCGCCGGCTGGCTCGGTGCCGCCCGGCTCGACATCGGGCTGCGCGGCAGGGCCGCGGAGCTGGCGAGCGCCGTCGCCGCCGATCCTCCACCGGGCGCCAGCTACGGGGAGCGCGCGCTGCTGGCGATGGCCGCCAACGAGCTGATGTTCGTGTGCGAGCCGCGCGAGGCGGCGGTCGAGCTGGCCGGGCGAGCGCTGGCCGGCGGCGACCTGATCGATCAGGAGACCAGCGACGGCCCGATGTGGACGATCGCAGCCGGTGTGCTCGCCTGGGCCGATGACTTCGACAGCTGGGATGGCGCGATCGCGCGCGCCATCGACGACGCCCGCCGCCGCGGCTCGATCGTCGGCTTTGCCACCGCGAGCTACGCGTTCAGCTTCAGCAACTACTACCGCGGTCGGCTGGTCGAGGCGATCGCCGACGCCGGCCAGGCGATCGCGACGCGCCACATGGGCTGGAGTCAGTTCCTGCTCGCGGCCTACGCCCAGCAGGCGTGGGCGCTGATCGAACGCGATGAGCTCGCCGCGGCCGAACGGGCCCTGCGTGACGCACGCGCGGATCCGAGCTGGGAGGGCTCGGTGATGCAGATGATCGTGCTCGAGGCCGAAGCCCGCCTGGCACTCGCGCAGGGTCGTCCGCGCGACGCGCTTGAGCTCGTCAGCCAATGCCGGCCGCTGGCCGAGGCGGCGAGGTTGATCAACCCGTCGGTGATTCCATGGCGCTCAACCGCGGTGATCGCCGCGGGCAGGGCCGGCCGGTTGGCCGAGGCGCGCGTCTACGCCGACGAGGACCTGGAGCTCGCGCGGCGCTTCGGCGCACCGCGAGCGATCGGCATGGCGCTCGGCGCCGCCGGGGTGATCCGCGGGAAGACGGGCGTCGACCTGCTGGCCGAAGCCGTCGAGACACTCGAGCAGTCACCCGCGCGACTGGAGTGGGTCCGCGCCCAGGTGCGGCTCGGAGCCGCGCTGCGCCGCCACCGCTCGCGGGCCGACGCGCTGACGGTTCTGCGAGCGGGGTTCGATCACGCGATCGAGCTGGGCGCGACCAGAATCGAGCGTCACGCCCACGCCGAGCTGACCGCCGCCGGTGCGAGCGCCGCGCGCCGTCCGCGCCGCGCCGACCCACTGACCGCGGCCGAGCACCGGGTCGCGACGATGGCCGCGGCCGGCGCCTCCAACCGCGAGATCGCCGAGGGCCTGTTCGTCAGCCTGCGCACGATCGAGACCCACCTGACCCACACCTACGCGAAGCTCGGGATCCAGCGCCGGGCCGAACTCGCCGCCGCACTCGAGCGCAGCTAGCGCACGGCTCCTGAAATGGATCGGGGCCGGCCCGCTGGCCGGCCCCGCCCCCTCCCGAAACCTTTGCGAAAATCTAAAGCGATGCATAAACGCCGCATAAGCGGCGCTCAGCGCGCGTCCGGGGCTCAGCGCGGACCGGCAGCGATCGCCTGATCAGCGGCGGCGACGGACGCGGCGATGACCGCACGATGTTGCGGCGTCAGATCGGATATTCGCGCTGCTCGTCCTGGACCGTGATCCAGCGCAGCTCGGTGAACTCCTCGGCGGCCCACTGGCCGCCGAAGCGTCCCCAGCCCGACGCCTTGACTCCGCCGAAGGGTACCTGCGGCTCGTCGTGCACGGTGGCGTCGTTGATGTGGCAGATGCCGCTCTGGATGCGCCGTGCGAGCTGCTCGGCGCCGGCGACGTCACGCGAGAAGATCGACGCCGAAAGCCCATACTCGGTGTCGTTGGCGACGTCGATCGCCTCCTCGGCACCGTCGACCTCGATGATCGACACCGACGGGCCGAACGACTCCTCGCGGTAGATCCGCATCTCCGGGGTGACCCCGCGCAGCACCGTCGGCCGGTAGACGAGGCCGTCGGCCTCACCGCCGGTCAGCACCGAGGCGCCCTTCTCGACCGCATCCTCGATCAGCTCCGAGACCCGGTCGAGCGCGCCCGCGTTGATCAGCGGCCCGATCTGGGTCGACGGGTCGCGCGGGTCGCCGACCTTCAGCGACGAGGCGCGGGCCGTCAGCTTGGCCGCGAACTCGTCGGCGACGCGGCGGTCGACGACGATCCGCTCGGTCGACATGCAGATCTGACCCTGGTGCATGAACGCCCCGAAGTTGGCGGCCGCCGCCGCGGCGTCGAGGTCGGCGTCCTCGAGCACCACAAACGGGGCCTTGCCACCGAGCTCGAGCACGACCCGCTTCAGATGGCGCCCCGCCTTCTCGGCGATGATCCGCCCGACGTGGCTCGAGCCGGTGAAGTTGATGCGGCGCACCGCGGGGTGCGCGATCAGCTCCTCGACGACGTCACCGGCATCGGCCGGCGCGTTGGTGATCAGGTTGACGACGCCGGCCGGAACCCCGGCCTGCTCGAGGCACTCGACGATCAGCCCGTGCGTGCGCGGCGAGCTCTCGGAGGCCTTCATCACGACCGTGTTGCCGTAGGCCAGCGGCGACGCGATCGCGCGCGTGCCGAGGATCACCGGTGCGTTCCACGGTGCGATCCCGACGGTCACGCCGGCGGGCTGACGCACCGCGCGCATGCGCTTGCCGGAGATGTGCGAGTGGATCTCCTCGTCGTGCACGGCGGCCGCGTGGACGCCGGCCTCGCGCAGCATGCCGGTCGCGAGCATCACGTTGAACATGCCCCAGCCGAAGGTGCCACCGGTCTCATCGGCGACGGTCTGCGCGAACTCGGGGCCGCGGTCCTCCATGATCTGCGCAGCACGCTCGAGCAGCTCACGACGGCGCGCGAGTGGCGTCTCCGACCAGCCCTCAAACGCCGCGGCGGCGGCCTCGACGGCACGGCGCGCATCGTCACGGGTCGCGGCGGCGGCGACCGTCGCCACCTCCGACGTGTACGGATTGCGCACCTCGAAGCTGCCACCGGAGCCGTCACCCCATTCCCCGCCGATCAGCAGACGCTGCTGTGTGACGCCGGAAACGCTCATGGTGTTTCTCCTCTCTCAGGTGGCACGGGCCCCGAGTGGGCTCAGGACTGCAGTGACGGGCGCGACCAGTCGGTGTCGGTGATCAGCCCGCTGCCGGGCAGCTTCTCGAGACCACCGGTCTCGAGCACCGACTCGAGATTCCTCACGGTCAGGCCCGCGTGACCGCGGGCAAGCCGCTCGGCCTCGTCGGCGTCGCCACGCTCGATCGCGTTGAGGATCTCGTGATGCTGGGCGTTGCCCGCCGCGAGCGTCGGATCAAACTGACTGGTGTCGGCCTGCGCCGGCAGGAAGAAGCTCGGCTGCGCGAACGGCAGCGCCAGCACAAGCTCGTAGGCGCCGCGCAGCACGTCGCTGTCGGCCAGCACGAACAGTTCGTTGTGGAACGCGTCGTTGAGCTCGAGGTAGAGCTCGAACTCCTCACCGGTGGGCGGTCCGGCCTCAGCGCCGACGATGCGATCGAGCTTGGCGACGCAGGCGACGAGGTTGCCGAGTGCGCGCGCACCGTTGTTGCGCGTCGCCGCGAGCCGCGCCGCCTGGCCCTCGAGCAGCCCGCGCAGCTCGATCGCGTCGAGCACCTGCCGGCCACTGAAGGAGCGCACGACGAAGCCGCCGCCGGGCACCGGTTCGAGCAGGCCCTCGTGCTCGAGCTGCGCGAGCGCGAGCCGCAGCGGCGTGCGCGAGACCTCGAGTCGTGCCGCGAGCCGCACCTCGGAGAGGCGGTCGCCGGCGCGCAGCTCGCCGTCCATGATCAGCTGCCGCAACCCGAGGATCGCGGCCAGCCCCTGAGAGACGGCGGCTTCGGACATCAGGTCGTCGCTTTCGCCGCCGACGCTGCGCGGCGGCTGTTGATGACACGGGAGGTGACCACGGCGACCACAAGAATGACGCCATAGAAGAGTTGCTGCACGTAGGTCTGGGCACCGAGCAGGTTCATGCCGTTCACCGCGACCGCCAGGAAGAACACCGAAACACCCGCACCAACGGCATTGAAGCGCCCGGGCTGGATGGTCGTCATGCCGAGGAACGCCGCGGCGTAGATCGACAGCAGCAACGGACCCTGATTCTGCGGGGTCGCGGTGCCGAGCACGCCGTCGTTGAGGATGCCCGCGATCGCGGCGATGAAGCCGCCCACGACGAACGCCCAGAAGCGCGTGCGGTTGACCTTGAAGCCGCTCAGGCGCGCGACCTCGCGCGACTGCCCGATGAACAGCGAGCGTTGCCCGAACGGCGTGAACGTCAATACGTAGAACATGATCGCCATGATCACGATCCCGTACCAGAAGTCGAGCGGGATGCCGAGCAGGTGCTTGAGCACCGTCCAGTTCTGGAGCCCGGTCGAGATCCCCGGGACCGACTGCTGGTCGGGCAGCCAGAACGCGATGCCGTCATAAACACTGCCCATAGCCAGCGTGATGATCAGCGGGTTGACGTCGAAGCGCACGATCAGCCCGCCGGTGATCGCCCCGCAGATCGGGCCGATCGCGAGCGCGACCAGGATCGCCGGCACGATCCCCCAGTGGTGGTTCACGTTGAGCCAACCGACGAGGATCATGATCATGCCCGCGAGCTCCGCCAGCGACAGATCGAGATCGCCGTTGGTGAGCGGGATCAGCAGCGCCATCACCAGCACCAGCGTGGGCGCGTTGAGCCCGAAGATGCTGGTGAAGTTCGCCCACTGGAAGAACGTGTCGGGACGCATGATCCCGAAGAACGCGATCACGATGACGAACGCGAACGGCAGCAGTGACGCCTCGGCCGTGCGAGCGCTGAGGACCCGGGAGAGTCCGGACCTGCGCCCGGAACCAGGCCCGGAGCTCGACGGAGCGTCCGGCTCGGCCGGCGTGTCCACGTTTGTCGTCATGACGCGGTTGTCACCTCTCTGGCAGCGCCACGCGCGGTGGCGGAATAGACCTCACTGGTAATTCTGTCGCGGCTGAAGGGCGGGGCCATCGAACCGGCGATCTGGCCGTGCGCGCACAGCAGGATGCGGTGCGACACGGTGGCAAGCTCGTCGAAGTCGGTCGTGACCCAGAGGATCGCGACGCCCTGCGCGGCACGCGCGCGCATCAGCTCATAGATCTGGTGGCGGGTGGCGACATCGACGCCCTGCGTCGGCTCGTGCAGCAGCAGCACCTTCGGCGCCTGCTCGAGCCAGCGCGCGAGCACGACCTTCTGCTGGTTGCCACCCGACAGCGACGCCATGTTGACCGACGCGTCACGCGGACGCACGTCATAGGTCTCGGCACGCTGATTGGCGGTCCCGACGAGCTTGTCGATGCGCAGGAAGCCGCCATGCATGAAGTTCTTCAGAGACAGCGACAGCATGTTGAGCGCGACCGGCAGGTCGGCGACGGCGCCCTGCTGCTTGCGGTCGGCCGGCACCAGCGACACGCCGAGCTTGATCGCCTGGCTCGGCGCCAGCTCGGAGATGTCGCCGCTCCATCCGGGCAGCGTCAGCTCGCCGCCGCCGTCGGGCGCGTCGCCGAACAGCACGTAGGGCAGGTCCTCGCTGCCGGAGCCGAGCAGGCCGGCGACGCCGAGGACCTCGCCGGCGTGCAGCTCGAAGCTGACTCCGCGCACGCGGCCACCTTGGGCGTCCTTGACGGCGAGCACGACCTCGGTGGAGGTCTCGACGGCGGTCTCGGAACCGTAGGTCGTCGCCTGCTCGATCGTCGCCCGGTCGAGCCGGTGCCCGGAGACGAGCTCGATCAGGTCGGCGTCGCTGGTCGTGGCGACGGGCACGTCGCCGACCTTGGCGCCGTCGCGCAGCACGACCGCGCGGTTCGCGATCTCGCGCACGGCCGTCATGTCGTGGGAGACGAACAGCACCCCGAAGCCCTCGGCGACGACGCGCCGCACGAGGTCGAACAGGAACACCTTCTCGTGCTCGGGCAGGAACACGGTCGGCTCGTCGAGCACCAGCACGCCGCCGCTGCCGGAGTCGCGCCGGTACTCGCGCAGCTCCTCGGCCGCGCGCACGATCGCCAGCAGCGCCTGGGCGGTCGGCCGCAGCCGTCCGACCTGCGCGCTCGGATCGAGCTTGACCCCGTAGCTCTCGAAGATCTCGTAGGCGCGGTTGCGCTCCGCGCCCCAGTTGATGCGGGCGAACGATCCGGCGCTGCCGGTCACACGGCGCCCGACGAACAGGTTCTCGACGACCGTGAGCTCACCCGCGAGCCCGAGGTCCTGGTAGACGAAGCTGAGCCCGACCGTGCGCGCCTGGCCCAGTGGCACCGGCAGCGGCACGTCGAGACCCATCATCGTCAGCGACCCGCCGGGCTCCGGAACGTGGTAGCCCGAGAGGATCTTGACAAGGGTCGACTTGCCCGACCCGTTCTCACCGAGAAGCGCGACGACCTCACCCGAATTGATCGTGAGGTCGACGCCCTTCAGCGCCCGCACACCCCCGAAGCTCTTGGCGAGATTGGCCGCCTCAAGCGCCGGGGGTCCACCGGCGTCAGACGCAGGCGCCGCCTGATCCGTACCACTCATGCGTGTAGTTGTACCGACCGAGACGACGCCCGCAACTTCAACTGCTTACTTCTTGACTTCCCAGAGCTTCAGGAAGTCATTGACAAACGCACCGTTGCTGTAGGCCTTGTCGCTGTAGGACTGACCTGCGCCGCCAACCGAGAAGATCTTCGCGTTGGTCTTCGTGAAGAAGATGTTCGGTGCGATCTCCTTGGCGACCGGTGCCGCCGACTTGTGGCTGAGCAGGCGGATGACCTGATCGAGCTGGTTGTAGGCGTCCCACTTCTCGTCCGGACCGGAGTCGCCGACGAACGTGCCGCTCGTCTGGACGTCCTTGATCTCGGCGAGACCGCCGCCCCATGCGTACATCTTGAGGCCGGGGTGCGAGCCCGCTGCCGACTGGACCACGTTCTCAATGCCGTCGGTCATGCCGTCGAAGGTCACGATCACGGTGTTGATGCTCGGGTTGGCCTGCAGATCGGACGTGACCGCCGCGATCTCCTTCGGGCCGCTCCAGTCCTGCGTGCCGAAGTCCTCTTCCTTGACCATCGAGCAGGCGCCGGGGCAGTAGCTCTTGATCGCCGCCTGCAGCGCGCCGTAGGCGCCCGAGTACTGGGCGACCTGCGGGCTGTCGAGGAACAGAACGTGAGCCGGCGTGCCCTTCAGGTTCACCAGCGCGTCGGCGAAGTCGGTCTCGACACCCTGAACGGTGTTGACGCCGCTCTCGGCGTTGAGGCCGGTGGTCGGGAACGAGCTGTTGGAGCCGATCTGGTTGTAGTTACCGTCGACAACCGGGATCTTGTCCGCCTTGAGCGTCGCCAGCTGCGGCGAGATCGCGGCAGCGGACGGGCCGCAGAGCATCACGACGGCACTGGCCTTGTCGGTGACGGCCTGAGTCAGGTCGGACTGCCAACCGGCGGGACCGGTGTTGGACTGCAGCGGGATCACCGTGGCGCCGAGAGCCTTGGCCTCGGCATCGAGGTAGCCCTGCTGGCCCTTGGTGTTACACGCGTCGATCTCGGAGCTGATCGGGAAGGTCACGATCTTCTTGCCCTTGAGCGCCTTCTTGCCGTTGACCTTCGCGCCTGGGGCAAACCACTTCGGTGCGGCCTGAGCGGCGGTCACCGCGGCCTTGGCCTTGGCGAGCTCAGACTTGCTGACGCTGGCCGCCGCGTGGCCGGTGCTCTTTGCCGAGGCGCCTGCGACGCCCACGACACCACCTGCGACCGCAGCAGCGGCCACGACCGGGATTGCGGCGATACGCCCACGGGCGACCAGCCGCCGGTACTTCGAAGCCATAGAGGTACCTCTCTCCTCTGTTCTTTACACGACCGCCCGACCCCCGTCGCGCGGCCACCCATCCTCAACCATTGAAGCCGACAACGATTGGCCCATGGTTAGGATCCAATTTCGTGGCCGGCTGCATGCAAAGCATACCTAATGTCCGCAACGGTGTGGTCATGTAGGCGGGTTCTTAGAACCTTAATTCGCAAACTGCGGTGCGAAACCCTGCTCAGAGCCCGAGCGAACGCCCGATGATCTCCTTCATGATCTCGTTGGTGCCGGCGTAGATGCGCGACACGCGCGAGTCGATGAACGACCGTGCGATCGGATACTCGAGCATGTAGCCGTAGCCGCCATGCAGCTGCAGGCAGCGATCGACAACCCGTCCCTGCAGGTCGGTGCACCACCATTTCGCCATCGCGGCGTCGACCGCCGACAGCTGGCGCTCGTTGTGGGCGAGGATCGCGCGGTCGAGGTAGACGGTCGCGATCTCGATCTCGGTCGCGAGCTCCGCGAGCACGAAGCGGCTGTTCTGGAAGCTGCCGATCGACTTGCCGAAGGCGTTGCGCGTCTTGACGTACTCGAGCGTGTGCTCGAGCGCCGAGCGCGCCATCACGATCGCGGTGATCGCCACCGACAGCCGCTCCTGCGGCAGGTTCGAGGTCAGGTAGCGGAAGCCCATGCCGAGCTCGCCGAGCAGGTTCTCCTCGGGCACGAACACGTCCTGGAAGAACATCTCCGCGGTGTCGGCGCTGTGCAGCCCGACCTTCTCGAGGTTGCGGCCGCGCTCGAAGCCCTCCATCCCGCGCTCGATCACCAGCAGGCTGAGCCCGCCGTGGCGGTCGTCGGGGTCGGTGCGCACGACCGCGATCACGAGGTCCGAGTTGATGCCGTTGGTGATGAACGTCTTCGCGCCGTTGACGACCCAGCCGCCCTCGGCCTTGACGGCCCGCGTCGAGATCCCGGCGAGATCGGAGCCCGCCCCCGGCTCGGTCATCGCGACCGAGGTCAGATAGTCACCGTTGGCGATCCCCGGCAGCCAGCGCTCGCGCTGCTGCTCGTCGCAGTAGGCCGTGAAGTACGGCAGGCAGATGTCGTTGTGCAGCGTGATGCCGCCGACGGCGCCGGTCAGGTCCATGCCGAAGCCGACCTCGTGCAGCATCGCGTTGAAGCGGAAGTCCTCGACGGCCGCGCCGCCGTACCGCTCGTCGACCTCGAGCGCGAGGAAGCCGCCGCGGCCGGCCTCGGTGAAGAACTCGCGCGGGACGATCCCGTCGCGCTCCCACTGCTCGTAGCCCGGCGCCGCGTTCTTGGTCAGAAACGCGCGAAACGACTCGCCGAAGTCCTTGTGCTCACTGCTGTAGAGGGTGCGATCCATCCGCGGAGTATGCCGCGCTCCAGCTG
>DATASU010000003.1:0-20265 GCA_036269095.1 Solirubrobacteraceae bacterium | reverse complement strand
CCGGCGCTGCGCGGTGAGGGCGGCGACGCCTACGCCGTGACCGAGGCCGAGGCCGGCTCGGACCCGGGCGGGATCGCCACGACCGCCGTCGCAACCGACGCCGGCTGGCTGATCAACGGCGAGAAGTGGTTCGTGACCTCCGGCGACGTCGCGCGCGTGCTGATCGTGATGGCCAACGTCGTCGACGGCTCAGACCTGCTGCCGACGCTCTTCCTGATCGAGCCGCAGGCGGCCGGCGTCGAGTTCGTCGATGACCCGAAGTTCACGCACAACTATCCCCACGGCCACCCGACGGTCCGCTTCACCGACGTCGAGGTGCCCGCGGATGCGGTGATCGGCGGGGTCGGCAACGGTCTCGAGCTGCAGCGCGCCTGGTTCACCGAGGAGCGCCTCGGGATCGCCACCCACGGGCTCGGCGCGATGGCGCGGCTGCTCGAGGAGACGCTCGCCTGGACCCAGACGCGGATGCAGGGCGGCACCCGCATCCTCGACTACCAGGGGATCTCGTTCCCGCTCGCCGACTCGGCCACCGACGCGACCGCCGGCCGGCTGCTGGCGCTGCACGTCGCGCAGCTGGTCGACGCCGAGGCCGACGTCAAGGTCGTCCACGCCAAGGCGTCGATGGCGAAGCTGTTCGTCTCCGAGGCCGCCGGGCGCTGCGCCGACCGCGCGGTGCAGGCCTTCGGCGGGCGCGGCTACATGCGCAGCTGCGTGGCCGAGCGCTTCAACCGCGAACTGCGCGTCGACCGCATCTGGGAGGGCACCAACGAGATCCAGCGAATCATCGTCGCGCGCGCGCTCGAGCGGCGCGGCGTCGCGGCGACGATCCGCTAGTCGATGGCCGACCTCTCGCGTCTGCTGCGCCCGCGGTCGGTGGCCGTCGTCGGTGCCAGCGACCGCCCCGGCAGCTACGCCGCCCAGGCGCTGCTCAACCTCGAGACGATCGGCTTTCCCGGTGCGGTGTGGGGCGTCAACCCCACCCGCACCGAGGTGCTCGGACGCCCCTGCGTGCCGACGCTCGCCGACCTCCCGGAGGCCGCCGACGCGGTGATCGTCGCGATCCCCGCCGCCGGTGTGCCCGAGGTGATCGAGCAGGCCGGCGCGCGCGGCTGCGGTGCTGCGGTCGTGTTCAGCGCCGGCTTCGGCGAGGTCGCCGGCGGCGCGGCGCTCGAGCAGGCGCTGGTCGACGCCGCGGCGCTGCACGGGCTGCCGGTCTGCGGCCCGAACTGCAACGGGATCGTCGCGCCCGGGGCGCGCTCCGCGCTCTGGGGCGACGCGCTCGCGCCGCGCGAGCCCGGTCACGTCGCGCTCGTCTCGCAGAGCGGCAACGTCGTCGTCAACGCGCTCGCCACCCAGCGCGGGCTGCGCTTCCACACCGTGATCTCTAGCGGCAACCAGTCGGTGCTGACGGCGGCGGACTACCTCGAGGCGCTGGCGGTTCAGGACGGTGTGCGGTCGGTGGCGATGTACCTCGAGGACGACGGCGGCCCGCGGCTCTGTGACGGGCTTGCCGCCTGCGCCGCGGCCGGCGTGCGCGTCGCGGTGCTGAAGGTCGGCAACTCACCCGCCGGCGCCGCCGCGGCGGCCGCCCACAGCGGCTCGCTGGCCGGCGACCAACGCGTGTTCAGCGCGCTGCTGGCGGAGGCCGGGGCGGTCGCGGTCGAGGACCTGCATGAGCTGCTCGAGGTCTCCAAGGCGCTGGCCGCGAGCCGGCCGGCGCGACGCGGCTCGCCGCCGGGCTCGGACCGTCTCCTCGCCGAGGCCGGCCCGCTGGCCGGCCTCGCGATCCTCACGTGCTCGGGCGGCGACTCGGCGCAGGGCGCCGACGAGGCCGCGCGCCGCGGGCTGCCACTGCCGGCCTTTGCCCCCGAGACCAGCGCGCGCCTGCGCGAGCTGCTGCCGCCGGCCGCCACGGTCGCCAACCCGCTCGACTACACGGCGATGATCTGGGGCGACGCCGACGCGCTGTCCGAGCTGGTGCAGACCGTCGCCTCAGATCCGGCGATCGACCAGCTGCTCGTGTTCTACGACCAGCCGCGGGACCTCGACGCCGCCTCGGCGGAGTCATGGGGCGCGGTGCGCGACGGCCTGATCGCCGGGTCCGACCGCGTCGACGTGCCGATGATCGTCTCCTCGACGCTGCCCGAGCTGCTCGACGACGAGGCCGCCTGGCGCTTTGCCCGGCACGGGATCGCGCCCGTCGCCGGGTTGCGCGCCGGTCTGCTCTGCGCCGAGGTGCTGCAGGGCGCGCCCGGCGACCCGCAGCGCCTGCGTGAGATCGCCCTGACGGCCAGGGCTGCCGGTCGCGCGGAGTCCGCCGGCTGGCTCGCCGAGCACGAGTCAAAGGAGCTGCTGCGCGATGCCGGCGTCACGGTCCCCGCCGGCCGCGTGGTTGTTGACGAGGACGACGCCGTGGCGGCGCTGAGCGAGCTCGGCGCGCCACTGGTGCTGAAGCTGAGCTCGGCCGGCGTGCAGCACAAGACCGAGCTCGGCGGGGTCGCACTGCGTCTGGACTCCGCGGACGCGGTCAGGCTCGCCTACCGGCGCCTGGCCGAGCTGGTTGCCGTGCACGGCGGATCGCTGATGGCCGAGCGCATGGCCGCCGGCGGCACCGAGCTGCTGGTCGCCGCGCGCGCCGACACGATCGTGCCGGTGCTGGTGATCGCGCTCGGTGGGATCTGGACCGAGCTGCTCGACGATGCCGTGATCGTGCCGCTGCCCGCCACCGCGCCGCGGATCGAGCGCGCCCTGCGCTCGCTGCGCGGCGCCCCGATCTTCACCGGTGGGCGCGGAAGGCCGGTCGGCGACATCGCCGCCGCCGCGACCCTGATCGCGCGTTGCGGCGAGCTGCTGCTCGGCCGCGGGCTCGAGCTGGTCGAGCTCAATCCGGTGATCGTCGGTGAGGCCGGCGCGGTCGCGGTCGACGCGAGTGTGCTGCTTGGTCTGGCCGAGCGTGTAACGGGTTGACGCGATGCGGAGACTACAGAGACGAATATGGAAGAGAGACCGCCTCGCGCTCCAGACGATCTGCCGGCCGAGTCCGCAGGCCTGCCCGGCGCGGAGCCTGCGGGCGAGGCGCCACCAAAGCAGTGGAGCAAGCCGATCGGGCGGCGCACGGTGCTGTCGATACTCGGGCTCGGCGCGCTCGGCACGCTGTTCGGCTCGAGCGCGCAGACCGGCATCTCCAACCTGCTCGACTCCGTGCACGCCGGTGGCGTCGCAAGCCTGCTGCCCGGCGGTGGGCAGTTCACGATCTACACGATCACCAATGGCTACCCGGCGGCGCCCGCCGACTACAGGCTGCGGGTCGACGGGCTCGTCCGGCGCCCGCTGTCACTTGCCGTCGGCGACCTTCAATCGCTTCCGGCGACGCGCCTCACCCGCGACTTCCAATGCGTCACCGGTTGGTCGGTGGCCGACGTCCACTGGGTCGGGGTGCGGCTCGTCGACCTCGCTGATCACGCCGGCGCCGATCCGGCGGCAGCGGCGTTCCGCTTCACATCGTTCGATGGCCTCTACACCGAGAGCCTGACGCTCGCGCAGGCGCACGAGACCGGCGCGATCGCGGCCTACTCGATGCTGGGCGCACCGGTCACGCGTGAGCACGGCGGCCCGGTGCGTCTCTACGTGCCGGACATGTTCGGCTACAAGTCGATCAAGTGGCTGTCACGCATCGAGCTCGTGACGCAGGCGCAGCCCGGCTACTGGGAGCAGAACGGCTATCCGGTCGACGCGTGGATCAGCGGGCACGCGCCGGCGGCCGTCTGAGCGCTTGTGACGATGAGCGTGACCACGGATGCTGCCGAAGCGCCGCCACAGCGGCCGCTGCTGCGCTTCGACCGCGTCGAGCGCGCCGTCCACTGGGTCAACGCGACGCTGTTCCTGATCCTGATCCTGACCGGCGCGGCGCTGTACTTCACGCCGCTGATCGCGATCGTCGGGCGCCGCCGTCTGGTCGAGCAGATCCACCTCTACGTCGGGCTCTCACTGCCGCTGCCGCTGCTGCTCGGGATGGCCGGAGGCTGGGGACGCAGCCTGCGGCGCGACGCGAGTCGCGTGAACCGCTGGACCGAGGCCGACCTCGAGTGGCTGCACGGCCTCGTCGACACCGCCTCGGGCCGCCGGCAGGCGAGCATCCGGCCGCGGCTCGGCAAGTTCAACGCCGGGCAGAAGCTCAACGCGGCGTTCGTCGTGGGCGGCGGGCTGGTGATGCTCGGCACCGGCGCGCTGCTGCGCTGGTACGTGCCATTCCCACTCGCGTGGCGCGCGGGCGCCACATTCGTGCACAACTGGCTCGCCGTCGCGCTCG
This sequence comes from Solirubrobacteraceae bacterium, assembly GCA_036269095.1. Taxonomy (GTDB): domain Bacteria; phylum Actinomycetota; class Thermoleophilia; order Solirubrobacterales; family Solirubrobacteraceae; genus Palsa-465. The sequence goes on along the minus strand of DATASU010000003.1, from coordinate 15,956 downwards.
TCGTGGTGATCCTCGGCCACATCGTGATGGCGCTGTGCGACCGCGAGGCGCTGCGCGCGATGTTCGGCGGGCGCATCAGCCGCGCCTGGGCCGCGCGCCACGCACCGGCCTGGCTCGACGAGTCAGACGGCCAGGCCTGAGAGTCCGGCGCGCTACCAGCCCTCGTCGCGCGCGTCGCGCTCGCGCGAGCCGGCCCACGCGTCCTCGAGCGCGTCGCGCTCGGACACGAACTCACGGGCGCTCATCGCGACCCGCTCGCGCTCCTTGCGATCGAGCGCGGCCTGGGCCTCGGCCTCGGCGGGCTCGTGATCGACGGCGTGAATCAGATCGGGACGCTCCATGACCGTCAAAAGGGTACAAACGCGGCGCCGCGCGTCAGCGCCCTGAGCTCACCCGCCGGGCGCGCGGCCCCTGCCGCCGGTGAGATGCCAGCCGTCGCACTCCTCGCAGCGGTACGCGCTCAGCTGCTCGCCGAACTGCGTCCTGTCCCAGAGCGCCGCGGCGCGGGCCTCGGCCTCGGTCGCGAACCAGCGCTTGCGTGCGCAGTTCGCTTGACGACGGGCCCTGCTCGCCTGCTGGTCGCCGAACCAGCGCTCGATGTCCCGCTCACCCACCGGAGTCACGCGCGCCCGTGGCTACGCGGCCGGCCCGGCGAGACCGAACGGGCTGCCCTCGGCGCGCGTCCGGAAACTCGATCAGATGAAGCGGGGAAGCCATACATCACACGATACGTCGCCGCCGCCTGCTGCTCGCGGCGCGCCGGCCGCGACACCGTCCTGCGCCGCTCCTAGGCTGGGAAGCGATGAATGACTTCTCCGCCTCTGCCACCGCGCTGCTGCCGCGGATCGCGGCGAACCGCTCGGACCCCGAGGTGGTCGCCGAGCTCGAGCGGCTGCGCACGCTGTGGCGCTCGATGTCCGAGGGCGAGCGCGCCGACGGCGCCGAGAGCGCGCGGGCGCTCGCCGCCGCGCAGGCGCGGCGGCCGACGCGGGCCGCGCCGCAGCTCAAGGTGGCACGCCTCCCCGGCCTGAGCGACGAGGACGAGGCGCGCCGCGCGCTCAGCGGGCTCGACCGGATCGAGGTCTCGGGCGTCGCCGACCGGGTCTACAGCGGCTCGCCCGATCCCGACGAGCTGCTGGCCTACTTCGGCCTCGGCGATTTCCGGCCCGGTCAGCGCGACGCCGTGGTCGCGGCCCTGCGGGGCCGCGACAGCCTGGTGGTGATGCCGACGGGCGGCGGCAAGAGCCTCTGTTACCAGCTGCCGGGGATCGCCGGGGCCGATCTGACCGTGGTCGTATCACCGCTGATCGCGCTGATGGCCGACCAGTACCGCCGGCTGCGTGAGGGCGGGCACCCGGTCGCGATGATCGCCTCGGGGATGGATGCCGACGCCGCGGCACGGGCGCTGGCGGACGTGCGCAGCGGGCACGCGCGGATCGTGCTGTGCTCGCCCGAGCGCTTCGCGTCGACCGGCTTCCTCAACGCGCTCGCCGAGCGCCGCGTCGATCTGTTCGCGGTCGACGAGGCGCACTGCGTGTCCGAGTGGGGACATGACTTTCGTCCCGATTACCTGCGCCTGCGTGGCGTGATCGATCGCCTCGGATCACCGCCGGTGATGGCCTGCACGGCGACGGCGACCGAGCAGGTCGGGCGCGAGATCAGCGAGCGGCTGGGGCTGCGCGAGCCGCACATGCTGCGCGCGGGATTCGACCGCCCGAACCTGTCGTTCGACGTGATCTCGCTCGAGGGCACCGGCTCCAAGGCGCGCAAGCAGATGCTGCTGTCACTCGCGCTTGCCGACGCCACGGCACGTCCCGCGATCGTCTACTGCGGCACCCGCCGCGAGGTCGAGGAGGTCAGCGAGCAGCTGCGCCTCGAGGGGCTGCTGGCGGTCGGCTATCACGCCGGGATGCCGGCCGACGAGCGCGCGTCGGCGCAGCATCGGTTCATGGCCGGCGATGCCGAGATCGTCGTCGCGACCAACGCCTTCGGGATGGGGGTCGACAAGGCCGATGTGCGCTCGGTGATCCACTGGGCGATCCCCAAGAGCGTCGAGGCCTACTACCAGGAGGTCGGGCGCGCGGGGCGCGACGGGCTGCCGTCACGCGCGATCCTGCTGTCGAGCCGCGCCGACCTCGGCCGCCTGATCAACTTCATCAAGGGCGACGCCGTCGAGAGCGGCGACGTCCTCGCCTACGTGCAGCGGCTGCGCGCGAGCGCCGGCGACGGCACCGTCGTGATCGAGGCGCCACGCGCCGACCGCGATCGCATCTGCCTCGGGATCGCCGAGCGCGCGGGGCTCTGCCGGCTCGAGCCCGCCGGCGGCGGGCAGCTTGCGGTGACGCTCACCGGCGCGCCCGAGGGTGGACGCGTGGCGAGCATCTGCCGCGACGCGCGCGACCGCGCCTGGGGCGCCTACCACGCCGTCGAGGCGTTCGCGTCGGCCTCGGGAAGCTGCCGGCGGCGCACGCTGCTCGACCATTTCGCCGACGGCAGCGTGACGGCGCCGGAGGGCCGCTGCTGCGATGTCTGCGACCCCGACACGATCGGCCTGCCCGACCCGGCGTCGCTGACCCCGCGCAAGGCCAAGCGCCGATCCAGCGCCGGTGAGGGCGCGCCGCTCGACCCCGCGTTGCTGCCGCTCGTCACGGCGCTGCGCAAATGGCGCGCGGGCGCCGCCGACGGGAAGCCCGCCTACACCGTCGCGCACAACAGCACGCTCGAGGCGATCGCCGCCCTGCGCCCGGCCACGACCGCGCAGCTTGCCGGGATCAAGGGCGTGGGACCGACGTTCGTCGAGCGCCACGGAGCCGACGTGCTCGCGCTCGTGGCCGAGACCGGGAGCTGAGCTACTCGTCGAGCTCGCCGAGGTCGTCGAGATCCTCGAAGTCGTCGTCGTCGGGTTCGTTGAGGTTCTCGATGATCTCGTTGGCCCGCGACCACTGCGGTTCCGGGACGACCAGGTAGATGTCGCCGCGGCCGAGGCGGTCGAGCGGATGGTCGGCGATGCAGCTCGCATCGAGCCCAAAACCCCGCAGCTGGTCGCGCCACGCGACCGCGGTGTTCTGATCCCCGAAGCTGCTGACCGTCTCCCAGCCCGCAAACCGTGGGTCGCCGACCGCGACCAACGGCTCCTTGGCTACTCGGTCCCTGCGGAAGCGTGGAAATGGCATCGATCGGTTCGCGTCGGTCGCGTGCCCACAGCATGGCGGACGCGTCAACACCCTGCGGCGGCCCGCTTCCGACCGGCAGCAGCGTGACGGCGGCTCAGAGCTCGTCGCCGAGGTCCTCGCCGCTGTCGGGTGTGAGACCGCGGAGCTGAAGCCACATCTCGAACATCGGGTCGGTGAGTCGCGGCCGCTCGCCGGCGCCGGCGCTGATCGCGTCGGCGGTGCCCAGCAGGCTCTCAACCGCCGACCCGATGCTCGTGCGTGTGATCCCGACAGCCGCCGCCGTATCGGCGCTGTAGAGCGGCGTTGAGACGATCGCCAGTGCCCGCGCGACGCGACGCTCGTTGGTCGTCAGGTTGCGCCAGATCGCCCGCATCAGCGGGGCCGAGTCGGTGGCGGCCTGATCGAGCGCGCCGACCCAGGTTGCCTCGTCGGCGCTCGCCCCGCGCGGCGTACGCTGCCAGAGGTAGTGGGCGAGCATCATGCTGCGCTGGGGGTGGCCACGGGTGAAGTCGAGCATCGGCTGAAGGGCGGAGCCGACGTCGCGACCGCTCGTTTCAAAGCGCCGGATGACGTAGGCGGCGACCTCATCGAGCGGCAGCGGGGCGAGGTTCTTGGGAACCGCCTGATCGAGCAGCGGCCGCTTCGGATCGGCGAACAGCTGTTGCATGTAGCCGGGCGCCGAACCCGCGAAGGCGTAGGTGGCCGCCTCCATCTGGTGCTGGATGACGCTCCTGATCTTGCCGTCGGCACCGGGCACCGCGAGCACGTCCTGGATCTCGTCGAAGACGATCAGGCTGGTCGTCCCGTCGCGCTGGAACAGTGCCATCGGCAGCTCCAGCAGGCGCAGGAGCACCGACTCGGCGTCGACCTGCGGGTTGCGCTGGAGCGCCGCGGTGAAGCCGCCGCCGCCGAGCGCGAGTCCGATGTTCCAGCTGCGGAAGAACTGATCGACCGTGCGTCTGATCGGGCCCTTGAGGCGGTCGTAGCCACGCTCGATCCGCACGACGATCTCCCCGATCGAGAGCACGTCCTGCAGATCGACGAGCACCGTCGCGATCTGCTGATTCTCGGCCGCCTCGAGCACCCGGCGCAGCAACGTCGTCTTGCCATAGCGGCGCGGCCCCACGAGCCGGAACGAGTGCCCGCCCTCGGCCAGCGCGAGCAGCTCCTCGGCCTCGAGGTCGCGGTCGATCATGTCCTCGGGCGCAAGCGGCCCGGAGAAGCGGAAGGGATTGAGATCGCGCGCGGCCGGCACGATCACATCCTAGCTCCTTGTATGGCTAGAACCTACCGTCCTGTAGGTTTCTTCCATACAGACTCGTATGGCTTTCCCATACAAGCCGAATCAGAGAATGCGGCCCTGACCGCCTGCGGGGGAACCCGCCCGGGCCGGGTCGCGAGCGCGCGGCTAGAGCCGCTCCCACTCCCGGCGCATCGCGATCTGCTCCTTCTCGCGAGCGGTTCGCTTGATCCGCGCGGCCTTCTGCGCCTCTTCGTTGCGGCGCGCGATCTCCTTGGTCACGTCGCTGAAAGACGCGGTCTGCGGTCGGTCTGGCTTCGGCTGATCTGCCTTGGGCATAGGACGCTCGTTCCTGTTGGCTCCCAAACGGACTGCCACCGGAGAATGCGAGAGCACGGCACTCGGCTGTGGACCTGCATGCAGCACTCTACGCCCATCCCAGGCGGGTTCGTCGCAGCGCGCCGCGCGCGAGCGCGTCAGAGCCCGCGGTTGCGGGCGTCCTCGGCGAGTGCCGCGCCCAGCGCCGCCGGCTCGATCTCGTTCTGCAGCCTGGCGATCAGCTCGTCATGGCGCTCGAATTCGCGGTGCACGGAATCCTGGAGCCCCTCGAGCAGATGCTCGAGGTGCGCGACCCGCAACTCGAGCGCACGCAGCGGATCGTCGCTCGACTCGGGGGCAGCGCTCTCATGCTCCTCGCGGTCCGCGTTTGAGCGCCGGATCTGACGGATCCGCCGCAGCAGCCGGTCGCGGTCACCGATCGTCATTGGCCGCCCGCCTCTCTGCTCTCCTGAGGTTTGCCGTCCTGGAAGCGAGAAGAGCGTGAACTCGCAGAACGGGCCTACGACCCTAACAGCTCCGGTACTCGGGTCAGACGTCGTAGAGGAACCCGTACACGGCGGTGTGTCCCGCCTGCTCCCACTCGGCCAGGCAGTAGCGCACGGTGCGCTCGCCCGAGGGGATGTCGATCGTCTTCGGTGGGCGACCCTCGATCGCGGCGACCTCGTGCGTGGAACCGGCGAGCGGGCCGTCGGAGAGATGGGCGACCAGCAGCCCACCCGGCGGTGCGGCGACAGCGGTGGGAGGCTTACCGCCGGCCCAGGCACGCAGCCGCGCTGAAGTTGTCCTGCGGTCTGTCTTCGCCAAGGGTCCCTCGTTTGCCAGCCCGTGCGCCGGTACTGACGCTACGGGCACTCTAGTCCTCGGAGCGGCACCCAACCATGCCAGTCAGTCGCGGTGGTCCGATATAGTTGATGGTCCGTCGGCATCCGGTCGACAGCGAGCACGGCGCGCCTCCTCCGCCCAGGTCGTTACTGCACGCATCACAGAGGCTCGCTCCAACTGTTCGACGCCCCCAGGGGCGGTGTTTGTAGGCCATCCGGCGGTGACGCCACGTCGCCACCGGTTCAAGACGGTGACCCGATCACAGCATCGGCAAGCGGAACGATGGCCCGGGGTAGACGTGGCACCAGCGGACGGCCGTGCGGCCGTGAATCACACCAACCTGAGTCTTCTCGCCCTTCCCCACGCGCTTGAGATTCGCCAGGAGGACAACCACATTGGCATCAAGCAAGCAGAAGACAACATGGTCAAAGATTCAGCGCGAGTCAAAGCGCCGCGATAAGCGCGCCGAGAAGGCCGCCCGCAAGGTTGCGCGCAAGGCCGACGCGGAGCTGAATCCCGCCGACGAGTTCGGCACCCCCCACTCGGGCCTCGAGGTGGAGCTCGAGGGGCACGAGGGGCAGACCTCGGAAGAAGCTGTTCAGGACGCCGCGTAGCCAGGAGCTGGCTGGTCGGGCCCGAGCCCGAACGACGCCCTTGACAACCATCTGGTTGTCGCTAGGGTTGCCGCATGATTTCTGACCGCGCTCGGTGAAGCGGTGACGAGGCCCGGCCGCGCGATCTTGGTCCTCGGCGGAACGGCCTGGCTGGGACGCGAGATCTCGCGTCAGGCCGTGGCTCGTGGCCACCAGGTTTCTTGTCTGGCCCGCGGAGACAGCGGGCCAGTCGCAGGCGGCGCGACGCTCGTCCGCTCTGATCGCGGTGGCGAGGGCGCGTACGACGACGTACACCACCGGGAGTGGGACACGGTGATCGAGGTCGGGTGGCAGCCCGGCTGGGTCAGCAGCGCGCTCGAGGCGCTGAAGGACCGCTCGCGGCACTGGATCTACGTGTCCTCCTGCAGCGTCTATTCGTCGCATGCCGACTCGGGTGCTGACGAGACCGCTCCCGTGCTGGCGCCGACCACGTTGCCCGAGGCCGGCATCGAGCTCTACGGTGAGGCGAAGGTCGCCTGCGAGCTCGCCGCCCGATCGGCACTTGCGGACAGGCTCCTGATCGCACGCTCGGGGTTGATCGCCGGCCCCGGCGATCCCAGCGATCGTGCCGGCTACTGGGTGGCTCGCGCCGCTCGCGACCGCTCAGGCCCGATGCTGGTCCCGGACTGCCCGGACGCTGCCGTCCAGGTGATCGACGTCCGTGACCTGGCCGGCTGGCTGCTCGACTGCGCCGAGCAGCGGACAGTCGGTGTCTACGACGCCGTCGGGCCAGTGGTCAGATTTGAGGACTGGATCGAGACCTGCCGTGAGATCGGAGGACACAGCGGACCGGTCATCCGCGTCCCCGAGCACTGGCTGCTGGATCAGGGCGTGGCGCAGTTCATGGGAGCCGGCTCACTACCGCTCTGGCTCGCCGACCCGGACTGGAAGGGCTTCATGGCGCGCTCCGGCCGGCGCGCACGCGACGCCGGGCTGCGGTATCGCCCAACGCGTGACACGGTGAAAGACAGCCTGTCGTGGGAGATCGAGCTCGGTCTGAACCGAACCCGCAAGGCCGGGATCAGCGCGGCGCGCGAAACCGAACTGCTCGCAGGCCACATGTCCGCCTAGGCCACGGGTCCGCGCGCGGCGTCAGATCGTTATCCAACTCGTGACAACGTGCGGGCCGAGGTCAGGTCCGTCGTTGATCACGAGTCGCACGCGTCCACCCTCGGGGAGCTGCACGCGGAAGCGGCCGAGCTCGTCGGACCCGACCGATGCGACCGTGCCGTCCGCGGTCTCGACCTCGATCGCCGCACTCACCGGCGGCGTGATCTGCCCCAGCAGCGTGCGCCTCTGACCATCGACCTGGATGTCAAGGTCGATCGTGTTGGCGCTCGCCCGGAACCTCACCGACCGGACCGGCAGCCCGTCGCCGCCGCCACGGGCACCGACCAGAGCCCCGTCATCGAGCAGCGAGTCACTCAGCAGCTCGGCGAGTTCGGCATCGAGCCGGCGCCAGCCGAGCGACGCCTTGGCCAGCTCCGAGACCGGCGGCGGCACCGCGTCGTCCTGCGCGAACAGTGCGCGCAGCTCGAGCATCAGCGGCTCATCCGGATCGCTCAACTCACTCACGTTCGCTCCTAGGACCGGCCCAACCCGGCAAGCGCCGGGGTACGCCTGAGCTTGTCAAGGCAGCGCGCGCGGGTCGGTCCGATCGCACCCACCGGCATTCCCAGCGCGGCGCTGATCTCCTCGTAGCTGGGGGCACTGGCGGCCGCCAGCATCCGCAGCAGCGCCTGGCAGCGCTCCCCGATTTCAACGAGCCCGCGCAGCAGCGCCTCACGGCGCTCGCGCGTCAGCAGCGCGCTCTCAACCGGCTCGTCGACGGCCAGATCGAACACCGCCTGGTCGGTCGCGGGAAGCTCCCGCGCGCGCAAGCGGATTTGACGGAGGCACTCGTGTCGGGCGGTCGCCGCCAGCCAGGCGCCGAGGCGCTCGGGATCGTGGATCCGGTCGAGGTTCTCCAGCAGACGCAGCCAGGTGGTCTGGGTGACGTCGGCTCCCTCTGCCGGTGACAGCCGGTGCGCGCGGGTCGTTGCCCAGATCAGGCGCTCGAAGCGATCGACGATCTCGCCCCAGGCGCGCTCGTCGCCCTGAGCCGCCGCCGCTATCAGCTCCGCGAGCGTCATCGCCATCGTCAGGGCAGATCGGGGATCCGCGGCAGCGCCACACCGTGGTGCGGACTCAGCGTGTAGTCGGTGACCGCTTCGACGTCGGCGCCGCTGACGAGCAGCTCCCACGCTGCGGTCGGTGGCAGACCCGGGTCGGCGGCCACCAGTGCCGCGATCCGCGCCGCCACCTTCGGCGCCGCGAACGAGGTCCCGTTCCAGCGTGCCCAGCCGCGGAAGTGCTCGATGTCGCTCAGCGGCTCCCCTTCCACCGGCCCGTCCCAATCGACGAAGGTCGAGTACACGTGCTCGCCGCGCGCGCAGCAGTCACACCAGTCCCCCCAGTTCGAGAACCATGCGCGGGCGTTGCCGCGGCGGTTCGTCGACGCGACGCCGATCACATCGGGCAGCGCCGACGGCCAGTATCGCTGGCGCGCCTGCTCGTTGCCGGCCGGCGCGACCACGGCGACGTGACCGCCGCGCGGAGCGGTCGGCTGCCGCAGCTCCGCCATCACCGCGGCGAACGGAAGCGACGGGTAATCGTCGAGCGTCGGGAACGAGAAGCCGCACTGGATCACGTCGGTATCGCTGCGTCGCAGCATCGCATGGGCGATCGCCGCCTCGGTCTCGAACAGACCGAGCTGCGCAGCCGGGTCCAGGGCCCCGATCTCAACCTCCTGGTTGCGCAGACCCACGACCTCGATCCGCGTCTGCGGCGCGATGTGCGCGATCAGCCCGGCGATGAACGTCCCGTGACCGGAGATCCCGTCGAGCCGGCCGGCCGGATCGGTGTAGGTCCCATCGGGTTTGTCATTGAGCCAGGTCGGCGGGTTGCTGCTGGTGTCGAGCGCCTGCCCCGGCACCGACACCACGCGCGCGTCGAGGTTGTGGTGCGTGTTCGGCGCCGGCACCTCGATGTAGCCGCTGTCGAGGATCGTGACCTTCGCCACCGGCCCGCTGGCCGGTGGCTCCACAAACGCCCCGGTTGGCGCCGGAGCCGGTTGCGGTGGCGTGGCCGGGCAGCCCGAGGCGTGCGGCGACAGGATCGCGACGTGATTCGGTGACACCGCCGGCAGACGCAGCTCGTCTCGCTCTCCAGGCCGCTCCCCGTCGTCTCCGGCGATCCGGCGCAGGCGCCGTGACTCATCGATCGCGTCGCGGGTCGGTTCCAACCGCCAGAGCTCGACCTTTGTCAGCGGACCGCCCGCAGGCGGCTCGTAGTCAGGATCCGGCTCCTTGCCGGCGCCGGGCTCGCGTGCTGCCTCCGACTGCGAGCGCGAGGACGCTTCCCGGCCGCTGCCGTAAACGTCCGCCAGGCTGCCGCGGAACTCCGCGATCTGCTCCAGAGCCTCCCGCAGCTTCGCTGACCCCGCAAGAGCCTCGCTGTTCACGATCAGATCGGACCGCACGGCGATGACGATGCTCTCGCAGCCGACGTCGTAGGTGAGGCTCTCGCACCTCATCACGCTTTCGGCGATCGGGCTCAGTGCGCCGCTGTCAAGCGGGATCACGTGGTTGGGGCTCAAGGCCGGTCCTCCTGGCTAACTGCGGTTGGCGTGGATCCTATGTGTAAACAGAGGGACTTGCGAGCGGTTTGATACATCTCGGCGGTGAGCATTGCCGCCCCTCACGCCGACGCACTGCAACTGGCCGAGTCCGCGCTTGATCTCGTCGACGCCGATCCGTCAAAGGCCGCCAAGCTCGCCAAGCTGGCTCTGCGCCGGGCACGTGCGCGACACGATCCGGAAGCCGAGGTGGCGGCGCTCCACGCGCTCAGCTTCGCTCAGCACGAGTTGGGTGATCCGCAGGCGATCCGCACGATCCGCCGTGCGGTTCGCACCGGCGCGCGCCACGGCCTCACCCGCCGCACCGCGCTGGCGCGGCGCCGGCTTGCGCTCGACCTCGCCGGGCGTGGCTCGATTCCCGCGGCGATGCTCGAACTCGACCTGGCTCGCGCCGCGCTCGACCCGCTTGAACAGGCTCGCTCCGAGGTGTTCCGCGTCGCGGTGCTCTGGTATGCCGGCTCGGCGACTGTGCCGCTCGGGCCCACCGAACAGGCACTCACCACGTTACGCCGCCATGGCGACCGCTTCTGGGAGGCGCGTCTTCTGCACAACCGCGGCGGTCTGCTGGCCGAGCGCGGGGACATTTCTGCGGCTGAGCAAGATCTGACCCGCGCCCGGGAGCTGTTCATTGAATTGGGCGCACCGGCGGCGGCATTCAGACTCGACTGCGAGTTGGCCCGCGTCGCGCTGATCCGCGGCGACCTGCCCGAGTGCCTCGCGCGCCTTGACGCCGTCGAGGACAACGGCGTCGCCGCACTTGCCGCAGCCGAGCTGGCCCTGATCCGAGCCCAGGCGACCGCCGCCGCGCGCCTGCGAGCTGAGTCGCTCGCGTCGCTCGCGCGGGCACAGACGCTCTGGACCGTTGCGAGTCGCGATGACCACGTCGGCCGCCTCGAGGCGATCCGCCTGACCCTGCTGGCGGGCGATGCGCCGGCTGCGCGCGCACTCGCGCTGCGGACTCGCCGGTCGTTCGCCGCTCAGCGTCGCGACGTCTCCGCCGCCCGCGCCGCGGGACTCGCCCTGGTGGCGGCGGTCGCGGCGGGGGTCACGCGCCGCGCCGAGCTGCGCTCGGCGCAACGTGCCGCGGCGGTGCTGCAGGCCGCCGGCTGGCGAGCCGACGGCGAGCGCCTGCGGCTGACGATCGCGCGCGCCGCGATCGAACTCGGCGCGCTGACCCTGGCCGACCGCGAACTCGCGGCGTGCACGCTGCTCCGGCGCCGCGGGCCGATCGCCGATCGCATCGCGGTCCGTCACGTCGAGGCGCTGCTGCTGCGGGCGCGCGGGGATCGCCGCGGTGCTCAGCGTGCCGCCCGCCAGGGCCTCGCGTTGCTCGAGCGCTACCGCGAGACGCTCGGCGCATCCGATCTGCGCGCGGCCGCCTCGGAGATCGGGGTCGAGCTGGGGCGCCTGGGGCTCACGATCGCGCTGGAGGGTGCGGCCTCCGCCGCGGTGTTGAGTTGGGCCGAGCGGCTACGCGGCAGCGCGATGCGCCTGCCCCCGGTGATCCCGCCGAGCGATCCTGAGCTCCGTGACCGGGAGATAGATCTGCGCCGGGTCAACGCCGAGATTCAGCGTGAGCAGCGGGCGGGACGCGCGTCAGGGACGCTGCGCAGCCGGCAGGCAACGCTCGAGGAGTCGATTCGCAGGCGCGCCCGTCACGCGGCCGGATCCGGTGGCGTCGTGACCGCCCAACCGAGCCGCGGTGAGCTCGTGTCGGCGCTCGGCGGGGCCGGACTGGTCGAGCTGATCGAGCTCGACGGGACGCTGACCGCGCTGACCCTGGTTGGACCGCGACTCATCCGCCACGAGCTCGGACCGCTGGAGCCGGTCAGGGAGCAGCTCGAGTGGCTGCGCTTTGCGCTCACCCGTCTGGCCGCGGGGCGCCAGAGCCGCGAGCAGCGGGAGGCGACGATGGCGGGCGCGCGCGCATCGGCACAGGCACTCGACCGTCAGCTGATCCGGCCGCTCGCCGATGCCCTCGGCGACCGCGACCTGGTGCTCGTTCCGACCGGAGCGCTGCACGGAGTTCCCTGGGCGGCACTGCCGGGCCTGCGCGGGCGCCCGCTCGTGACCGCACCGTCGGCGGCGACCTGGCTGGGATTACAGAGCGGGCCGCGGCGGCGTCGCACGAAGGTCGTCAGCGTCGCCGGGCCGCGTCTGCGCCATTCGCCAGCCGAGGCCGCCGCGGTCGCCGCGCTCTATGACGGCGCCACCGAGCTGGACCCCCGGCAGTGCACGGCGGCGGCGGTCACGCGCGCGCTGAACGGCGCGACCGTGGCCCACCTCGCGTGTCACGGTCACTTTCGCGCCGACAGCCCGCTGTTCTCCTCGCTCGAGCTCGCCGACGGGCCGCTGAACGTCTATGAGCTGCAGCGACTCACTCGAGCGCCCGAGATGATCGTGCTCTCCGCCTGTGACCTGGCGGTCTCCGAGACACGTCCCGGCGATGAGCTGCTCGGCTTCGGCGCCGCCCTGATCGCGATGGGATCGCGGACGGTGATCGCCAGCGTCGTGCCGGTGCCCGATGCCGCAACCAAGCGGCTGATGGTCACCTTCCACGAGCAGCTCGTGGCCGGTCGCTCCCCGGCGCTGGCGCTGGCCCGTGCACAGGCCGCGCTCGGCCCGGCGCGCGCGGCGCTGGCCGGGTTCGTGTGCCTCGGGACCGGCTGACGCGATCCACGGATTCGCGAACAGGCAGGAGCGCGTGCCAGGTCAGCGCGCGAACAGCTTTTCGTTTCGCGCCAGGTAGTCGAGGCGTGCCGCGCCCACCAGGCGCCGATCCCCGGGTCGTACCGGAACGGAGAGCTGCAAGGGCTGCGGTCCGGGGTGGCTCGTGCCCGGAGCCGGAGAGCGCGCCGGCCCTCGAGCCGGCTGTTGCGCGCTCTGCATCTGTTCGCGGTAACTCACTACGCCCCCTCCTGACTGCCCGGCCAGCAAACGCGGGCCACATCAACGCCTGACGGCGTGTCAAAGTGGCCAGCCCCCGCCGTCGGCGGGCGGACACGCTCCGTGCGTCCGCCCGCCTGCGACTCCGGTCCCCTTGCTGGAATGCCCCCCGTGCTCAACCCCCGTTTGAGCACTTCCGTGGCATAAGAGCGCTCAGCGGCGCGCGTGATACATCGAATTGGCGGAGCGGGTTGACGGCGTCGTTTGCGCCCACAGCACCCGGGTAGCGGGCAGGCGGCCACCAAGTCAAAGGAGCACGGAGATGGCGGAGCGGATCGCACGTGCCGTACGCGAGGAGCCGAGGCGTAGCTTTGGCTTCCTGATTGGTTTTGCGGCGCTGGTCAGTGTGGGAGTGGCGCTGCTACTCGGGGCCTCGCTGACCAGCGGAGCAGCAGCCAAGGGTCGAGGCGGTCATCGTCGGGGCGCAGCCTCCGCGTCGATGGGCCGGGCCCAGATCAACGCGAAGGTCAACCGCCTACTTGGCGAGATGACGGTGGCCGAGAAGTTCGGTCAGCTCGAGCAGGCGGGGCCCAGCACCGCCACTGGAAGTGATCTGATCCCGCTTGCGGAGAAGGGCCAGATCGGGTCGGTGTTGGATCTGACTGGCGTTGCGAACATCAACGCTGTCCAGCAGGCGGCGGTCGACAACTCGCGCCTGCACATCCCCCTGATCTTCGGCCTCGACGTGATCCACGGATACCGCACGATGTTCCCGGTACCGCTCGCCGAGGCATCGAGTTGGGACCCAGCGTTGGTCGCCAATGACGAGTCGGTCTCCGCCGATGAGGCCAGCGCCGACGGGATCAAGTGGACCTTCAACCCGATGGTCGACATCACCCGCGATGCCCGCTGGGGCCGCGTCGTCGAGGGAGCGGGCGAGGATCCGTACCTTGGCTCGGCGATCGCCGCCGCAAAGGTGAGCGGCTATCAGGGCTCGGACTTCTCGGCACCTGACAAGGTGGCAGCCACGGTCAAGCACTTCGGTGGCTATGGCGCCCCGGTCGCCGGCCGCGAATACAACACGGTCGACATGTCGACCCAGCAGCTGTTCAATGATTACCTGCCGCCCTACAAGGCGGCGATCGATGCCGGCGCCGCGACGGTGATGAGCTCGTTCAACTCGCTGAATGGCGTGCCCAACACCGCCAATCCCGAGATGCTCCAGACGATCCTGCGCAAGGAGTGGGGTTTCGGCGGGACCACGATCAGCGACTACCAGGCGGTGCAGGAGCTCGAGGACTTCGGCTACGCGTCCGACGGCGCCGATGCCGCGCGTCTGGCGCTGACCGCCGGCGAGAACATAGAGATGGCGGTCACGATCGGCGCCACGCCCGGCAACCCGGTCTACTCCACCTACGCCCAGTACGGGCCCCAGCTGCTGGCGCAGGGCAAGATCACGATGGCACAGCTCAATGACGCCGTGCGCCATGTGCTGACGCTCAAGTACCTGGCCGGCCTGTTCAACAACCCCTACCAGGGCAGTGCCGCCCGGGTCGCCAACGAGGAGCTGACACCCGCCCACCTCGCGGCCGCGCGACAGAGTGCCGACGAGTCGCTGGTGCTGCTCAACGACCAAAACCATGCGCTGCCGCTCAGCACCGGTACACAGAACATCGCCGTCGTCGGCCCGCTCGGCGATGACGCGCTGGACCAGCTCGGCCCCGACGTGCCGATCGGCTACGACACCACCGCCGCCGACCTGAAGACGACCGACAAGATCGTCACCGTGGCCGACGGCATCAAGCGGGCCGACCCGGGCGCAAGCGTGACAGCGGTGTCCGGCTGCACATCCTTCACTGTCGCCGACCCGTGCAATGAGACGACCGATTTCAGTGCGGCGGTCTCGGCGGCACGGGCGGCCGATGTCACGGTCGTGGTCGTCGGCGAGCCTGCGGGTGACACCGGTGAGGCATCGTCGCGCACCTCGCTCGACCTGCCCGGACAGCAGCTCGCGCTGGTGCAGCAGATCGCCGCCACCGGCAAGCCCTACGTGGTCGTGCTGATGAACGGCCGGCCACTGACGATCCCCTGGCTGGCACAGAATGCGCCGGCCCTGCTCGAAGCGTGGTACCCCGGTACCGAGGGCGGCGATGCCGTAGCCGACGCGCTGTTCGGCAAGATCGACCCCAGCGGCAAGCTGCCGATGTCGTTCCCGGTCAACGTCGGGCAGGTCCCGATCTCATACAACGAGCTGCCGACCGGCCGCCCGTATGACCCGAGCAACAAGTACACGTCCAGGTACCTGGACGCCCCCAACGCCCCCCAGTACCCGTTCGGGTACGGGCTCTCGTACACGACGTTCACGTTCGGGAACCTGAGCGCACCGAGCACGGTCTCGAAGTCCGGGACGTTCAAGGTGACCGCGGAGGTCACAAACAGTGGCGCGGTGGCCGGCACCGACGTCGCCCAGCTCTACCTGCATGAGAGCGACACGACGATCCTCCAGCCGGTCAAGAAGCTCGAGGGCTTCCAGCGCGTGACGCTCGCGCCCGGACAGACCAAGAGGGTGACGTTCACGCTCGGTCCGCAGAACCTCGGCTACTACGACAACAACGGCAGGTACGTCCTGCAGCCGGGCCCGTTCGACCTCTGGGTGGGTGACAGCTCGGCCGGCACTGGGCTCGATTCACCGGGGCTGCACACCACGTTCACGCTGGGCTAGGACGATGCGCTCGCGTGGCCGGTCGTGGCTGACCGCGATCGCGATCCTCGGGATCGCGATCGCGGTGATCGCCTGCGCGGCTGCCCCAGCGGCCGCGGCCCAGACCGGTGGTGACCTGTCCCCGGCGCCGGCGGGCGCCCCGCTGAGCGCTGCCCAGCGGGCGACGCTGCATCAGATCGCGGCAGACACCTGGCGCTTCTACGGTGCCGACGTCGACCCCGGCACCCATCTCCCGCTGGACAACCTCGGCCCCGGCTCGGCTCGAGGCGAGTACACCTCGGCCGCCAACATCGGCGTGTATCTGTGGGCGATCGTCTCCGCTCACGATCTGGGACTGATCGATACCGCAAGGGCCGACCAGCTCGCGAGCGCGACGCTCGACGAGGTGATGACGCTTAAGCGCTACGACGGAATGCTCTACCAGTGGTATGACACGGGCAACGGC
>DATASU010000002.1:0-7282 GCA_036269095.1 Solirubrobacteraceae bacterium | reverse complement strand
GCGATCGCGGCTGAGCTCAACGGCCGTCCACGGCAGACGCTCGGGTGGGCCGACCCCGCCGAGAAGATGGCCGAACTACTCAACGAGGGGGTCGCTTGAGCGTTTGAAGCGCCCATCGCCGCTACCGGCTCGCCCTCCGGGTGTCGCCTCCGCGACGAAGGGCGCTTCATCTGCTCACCCAGATGCCACACTACCCCGTGTTGCGCTGACTGCCTGAGCCGGCCCGTGCTGTACGTCGACAGTTCGTGCGACGGTGACTAGACAGACCTGTCTGTTCGGTGCTAAGCTCTGCGGACACTAGACAGACCTTTCTGTTCAGGAGTCACCGATGAACTATCCAACCGCACTTCTCTCCCGGCCCCGTGGCGGCATCGCGATCCCGCGGCTCGGCCACGGCGCGGCGTTCGCGCTGCTCGCCTCGGCCGGGCTGACGCTGCTTGCGTCATCGAGTGCGCCGACCCCGCTGTACGCCACCTATCAGGCGAAGTGGGGTTTCTCCGACCTCACCGTCACTGTGATCTTCGGCGTCTACGCCGTGGCGGTGCTCGCCTCGCTGCTCGTGTTCGGCTCGCTCTCGGACCACGTCGGGCGCAAACCATTGCTGATCGCCGGGCTCGGGCTGCAGGTGCCGGTGATGTTGCTGTTCGCGTTCGCCGGCAACCTCGACGTGCTGCTGGCCGCACGCGTGCTGCAGGGTCTCGCGACCGGCGCGGCGCTCGGCGCGATCGGCGCCGGACTCGTCGACCTGCACCCGACACGGGGGCCGGTAGCAAACGCCGCGGCGTTGATGGCGGGCACCGCAAGCGGTTCGCTGATGTCGGCGCTGTTCGTGCAGCTGCTGCCGGAGCCGACTGAGCTCGTCTACATCTTCCTGTCCGGCGTGTTCCTGATCCAGGCGCTCGGAGCATCACGGATCACCGAGACCTCGGCCCGCGTCGCCGGTGCGCGGAGGGCATTGGCGCCGAAGCTGGCGCTGCCCTCACAGGTGCGCGGCTCGGTGTTCGTCGCGGCGCCGATCCTCGTCGCGGTGTGGTCGCTCGGGGGCTTCTACGCGTCACTCGGTCCGTCGTTGGCGCAACTCGTCGCCGGTGATCGCTCGATGATCCTCGGCGGTGCCGCGCTGTTCCTGCTGGCGGGCAGCGGGTCGCTCACGGTGCTGAGCTTCCACAAGGTTGAAGCGCGGCGCCTGGCGCTGTTCGGAGCGCTGGCGATCATGTTCGGCTCGTCGCTGCTGCTGGCGGGCGTCGCCTCACGCTCGCTGCTGCTGTTCACGCTCGGGATCTTCCCCGCCGGCGCGGGCTTCGGCGCCGGCTTCCAGGGCGGCCTGAGGACGATCGTCGCAAAGGCCGAGCCGCACGAGCGCGCGGGCGTGATCTCGCTTGTCTACGTGATCTCCTATCTGTCGCTCGGGCTCCCGGCCATCATCGCCGGAACGCTCGTGGTCAACTCGAGCCTCGCGCAGGTCTCGGAGGAGCTCGGCGGCGCCGTCATCCTGCTGGCGACACTCACGGCAGCGGGGCTGGCATCGACACTGTGGCGCGAGGCCCGTACGGAAGCCGCGCGCACAGACGCAGCTCGCGCAGAGGCTGTGTGCCCCGCGGTCTGAATCCCGATCATCTCCAGCGAAGGCCGCACCATGAGTCACACTGCAATCGCAATGTCAGTCGAGGAACAGCTCCGACGCCCGCCGCGGGAGCGGCTGCTCGAGGCCGCCCGTGAGCTGTTCTACGCCGAGGGCGTGCACACCGTCGGGGTCGATCGCGTGATCGAACGTGCCGGGGTCGCGAAGGCGTCGCTGTACTCGGCGTTCGGCTCCAAGGAAGGACTCGTCAGCGCCTACCTCGAGGAGTACCACGACCGTGTGATCGGGCGCCGGCGCGCGGCCGCCGACTCCGAGCCGGATCCGGTCAGGGCGATCCTCGCGGTATTCGATTCGCTCGCGCGGGACTACCAGCGTCCCGATTACAACGGCTGCGCCTTCTCCGGCGCGCGCGCCGAGGAACCGGCCGGCGGGCCGGTCGACGCGGCCGCGCGCGCCTACCGCGCGGAGATGCGCGACATCTTCCGCGAGCTGTGCATCAAGGCTGGGACGCGCGAACCGGATCTGCTCGCCTGGCAGCTGCAGCTGATCTACAGCGGTGGCGCCGAGAGCGCGAAGATCGAGCGCAACGCCGAGGTTGCGGCAGCGCAACGCGCCGCCGCGGAGACGCTGCTCAGGGCGGCGCTCGCATAAGCTCCCGCGGGCATGCACGTCCCGCGCGAACCGGAACTGGCTGAGCTCGTGATCGCCGACCCGCCCGATGCGTGGCGCGAGCTCGGCTTCGACGTCGACGAGCAGGGCCATCTCGACATCGGCGGGGTGCGCATCCGCTTGGGAGGCGATGGCTCCGGGATCACCGCCTGGTCGTTGATGCGCGTGAACGCGATGGGCTCGATCGACGGTCTCCCGAGTCCGGTCCCGCGCGTGCTCTACCCACCGCCCTTCAAGACCCACCCCAACGGTGCCACCGGAATCGATCACATCGTGATCCTCAGCTCTAGCCTCGAGCGCACCGCGGCGGCGCTCTCACGGGCGGGCGTCGAGCTCAAACGGCTGCAGGAATCAGAGCGCGGGCGGATGGGCTTTCGCCGGCTCGGGGCGGCGGTGCTCGAGGTGGTCGAGCGCGACGATCTGGGATCCGACGAGGCGCGCTTCTGGGGACTGGCGGCGGTGGTGATCAGCATCGACGAGCTGGCCGAGCGCCTCGGTGAGCGGCTCGGGCCGATCAAGGACGCGGTGCAGCCCGGCCGGCGAATCGCCACGCTGAGCGCCGATGCCGGCATCTCGGTGCCGCTGGCATTCATGAGCCCCGAGCCGCCGTGAGCCGTGGCTCGGGCTCAGGGTGACGGCGTGGTCACGGTCACGGTCCTGGGAACCGGCGCAGTCCACTTGGCACAGGGCGGCTTGTAGGCCGTGCCGGGAACGTAGAGGCTCCACTCATAGGGTGTGATCGTCGTGCCGGCGAGTGCGCAGAGGCGGTTGACCGCCTGGTAGGGCCGGTAGTGCCAGAAGGTGAGGCGGCGATTGGCGCCTCCGGCGACGAGCACGCTGTCGCTCGGGCTGAAGCTGAGCGACGTCAGCTTGCCCCCGGCGGCCGTGAGGCTGCCGCTGAGGCTCGCCTTCGATGGGTTGGAGACGCTCCACATCCAGACGCGACCACCGGCCGTGGCCGCCGCGAGCGTGCGGCCGTCAGGGCTGAGGGCAAGCCGCGTGATCGCCGTGCTCGGTCCGAGCAGCGGGCTGCTCGGCAGCTGCAGGCGGCTCGTCTGCATCGACAGACCCCAGATGCGGACGGTGTGATCGGCGCTGCTGGCAAACAGTGTCTGACTGCTGTTCGAGAACACCATCGACGTCACGGCCGCGGTGAAACCGGCAAGCTTTGCCACCAGCACCGGCCTGGACGGATCAGCGACGTTCCAGAGCCAGATCTGGTCGTTGGCGGCGGCCGCGGCAAAGAACTCGTCGTTGGGGCTGAGCAGTGAGCTCGTGACCTTCACCTGCGCCCTGGTGCGTTGCAGGGCCAGATATCCGGCGCGCGGATTCAGGACCAGGAACCTCGTTCCGATCGTGCTCGTTCCGCTCGCGACCGTGGTTGTGCCGCTGGTGACCGTGCCGGTCGGGCTGGTCGTCGTCCTGGTGATGACGCTCGACGGGGTCAGCCAATAGGACTGCGGCGGCGCCGTCGACGGCGGCGCGGCATACCACGCTCCCACCGGTGCCGCGCGCCACTCGTTGACCACATCCCACTCGTCCGTGCGTCCCGACCGCAGCGTCACCGCGAGTCGCGGTCTGGTCGGCGAGTAGCTGAGCGCAGCGATCGCCGAGGCGAACGTATAGGTGCTCGGGGCGGGGAACTGCCAGATCCGCGCCGTGCCGGCCGTGTCGGCCGAGAGCAGATGGCGGTCGCCGTCGGTGAACGCCACCCCGCTCACCATCGCGGGATGCGGCAGGCTCGCGACGAGCTGCCGTGATGCGACCGACCAGATCGGTGTCGACCTGGCGCTGGTGGCGGCAGTGAGGTAGCGCCCGTCGCGACTGAACGCCAGCGCGGTCACGCTCGCGCCGGCCTGGAGCGGCGTGGTGGCCGCGGCCGGCCGGCCGTCACTATCCAGCTTCGAGACCCACACCGACCCGCTGTCACCGCCGACCGCCAGCGTCTGCCCGTCCGGGCCATAGCTGACCGCGGTCAGCGTGGCGGTTCCCAGGGTGTCGTCGGCGAGCGGCGTGCGGCCGCCATGCGCCGGCCACACGTCGAGCGCGCCGTGGGCGCCCACGGCCGCGAGCGTGGAGCCGTTGTGGCTGTAGCTCACCGCCTCGAGCGCCGGGCGTCCCGGAGCGACGAGCGCGGCCGCCAGCGCCGGCTGAGTGGCGTCGGCCAGTGACCAGCGCTGGACCGCGCCGTCGGCATCGGCGGCTGCCAGCGAGCTGCCGCGAGGGCTGAAGCCGAGCCCCGTCACCGCGCCGCTGCCGGCATGCAGGACGGCAAGCCGCTTGGGTTGCGCGACCGAGCTCAGGCTCCAGAGCGCGACGCGTCCGGCGCTGTTGCCGACGGCGAGCAGCCGACCGCTGTCGCTGACTGCGACGGCATCGACCAACGCCGCTCCGGCGCCGCCGGGCACGGTCGCCAGTTCGGTCAGCTGTGAGTACCGCAGACCGTAGATCCCGACGCTGTTGTCCCCCTGATGGGCGATCGCCAGCCGGTGGCCGTCGTCACCGAGCGCCAGCAGCGTCCGGCCGGTCGGCCCGAGCAGTCGCGTCGGCAGCTCGCCGGCGGTCAAGTCGACGAGTGTCGAGCGCGCCTCGGTCGTGTGTGAGAGCCCGTAGGCGACGAGCGCCAACTGCATCGCCAGCGACGGGTCGCTGCGCTGCAGGTCGCGCGCCTCGAGTTGCACGTAGCGGGAGGTCGCCGCGTTGCGCTGATCCTCCGTCGAGTGATGCTCGCGCGATGCGATCGACGCGAACGCGGTCATCCCGATCGCGAACACAACCAGGGCGCGGAACAGCCACCTGGGGTATGCGCGACGTCCGGTGATCATGGCGCCGCATGTTAGGCGCCTCTGCCCCTGGCGCTAGCCTCGCCGGTAGGTGGCAGCCAACGCTCAGAGTTCGGCGCTTGAGAGTTTCAGCCCCGCGACGCGGGACTGGTTCACCCGTGCGTTCGCCGCGCCGACCGCCGCGCAGGAGCAGGCCTGGCCCGCGATCGCATCCGGTGACCACGTTCTGATCTCGGCGCCGACCGGGTCGGGCAAGACGCTTGCGGCTTTTCTGTGGGCGATTGATCAGCTCGCGGCCGAGCGCGACCGCCCCGATGGCATCAGCCTCGTCTACATCTCACCGCTGAAGGCGCTGTCCTACGACATCGACCGCAACCTGCGCGTGCCGCTGCGCGGGATCGGCGCCGAGCTCAGCGTGGCGGTGCGCTCCGGCGACACGCCTCAGCGCGAGCGCCAGCAGATGCTGCGCGACCCGCCGGACATCCTGATCACCACGCCCGAGTCGCTGTACCTGATGCTCACCGGCCAGGCGCAGAGGCTGTTCGAGCGCACGCGCTGGTGCATCATCGATGAGATCCACGCGGTCGCCTCGACCAAGCGCGGGGCGCACATGGCGCTGACGCTCGAGCGCCTCTCGCAGGTCGCACGGCGCGGCGGTGGCCCCGAACCCCAGCGGATCGGGCTGAGCGCGACCCAGAACCCGCTCGAGGAGGTCGGGCGCTTCATGGTCGGCCCCAGCCGCCGGTGCCGGATCGTCGACGCCGGTGTGCGCAAGCAGCTCGACCTCAGGATCCAGGTGCCGGTCGAGTCGATGGCCGCGCCCGGCGACACGGGCGGGCGGGATCAAATTCAGCTCGATCCGCTCGCCGGCGGTACCGAGCCGACGCTCAACTCGATCTGGCCGGCGATGTACCCGGAGCTGCTGGCGCTGGTGCGCGAGCACCACTCGACGATCATCTTCGTCAACGCGCGCCGCAGCGCCGAGCGCCTGGCGCTGCGCCTCAACGAGCTCGCCGCCGCCGAAGACGAAGGCGCAGGCAGGCCCATCAAGGAGCTCGCCCGCGCCCACCACGGCTCGCTCGCGCGCGAGGAGCGCACGGTCGTCGAGGAGTTGCTCAAGGCCGGCGAGCTGCCGTGCCTGGTCGCGACCTCGTCGCTCGAGCTCGGTATCGACATGGGCGCGGTCGACCTCGTGATCCAGGTCGAGTCGCCGAAGTCGGTCGCGCGCGGGCTGCAGCGCATCGGCCGCGCCGGCCACAACGTCGGCGACGTCAGCCGCGGCCGCATCTTCCCGAAGTTCCGGGCCGACCTGCTCGAGTGCGCGGTCGTCGCCCGACGCATGCGTGACGGTGAGATCGAGACCACCGTCGTGCCGCGCAACCCGCTCGACGTGCTCGCCCAGCAGATCGTGTCGATCGCGGCGGCCGCCGAGACCGCGGACTCGGGCGCTGCGCCCGCTGGCGCTGCGCCCGCCGAAGGGGCCGGTGGCGTGGTCGGCGTCGACGATCTCTACGCGCTCGTCACCCGCACTCACAGCTACGCCGAACTCACGCGCACGAGCTTTGAGAACGTGCTCGACATGCTCGACGGACGCTACCCGTCGCAGGAGTTCGCCGAGCTGCGGCCGCGGATCGTCTGGGATCGGATCGGCGGGACGCTGCGGGCACGCAAAGGCGCGCGTCAGCTCGCGGTCACCAACGCCGGCACGATCCCCGACCGCGG
This sequence comes from Solirubrobacteraceae bacterium, assembly GCA_036269095.1. Classification (GTDB taxonomy): domain Bacteria; phylum Actinomycetota; class Thermoleophilia; order Solirubrobacterales; family Solirubrobacteraceae; genus Palsa-465. Next base: position 526 of record DATASU010000002.1, on the reverse strand, counting down.
CAACTACCTCGTCACGCTGCCCGACGGTCGCCGGGTCGGCGAGTTCGACGAGGAGATGGTCTATGAGGCGCGCCCCGGCCAGACCTTCCTGCTCGGCGCCTCGACATGGCGCATCGAGGAGATCGGTCGCGACCGCGTGATCGTCACGCCGGCGCCGGGGATGCCGGGCGCGGTGCCGTTCTGGAAGGGCGACAGTGTCGGGCGCCCGAGCGAGCTCGGCCAGGCGATCGGCGCGTTCAGCCGCTGGGCCGTCGATCAGGACCCGAAGGTGCTCGAGGCCGACTACGACCTCGACGCGCGCGCCGCCCGCAACCTCGTCGAGTTCCTGCAGGAGCAGCGCGACGCCACGCGCGTCGTACCGAGCGACACCTCGATCGTCGTCGAGCGCTTCCGTGACGAGATCGGCGACTGGCGCCTCTGCGTGCTCAGCCCTTACGGCGGGCGCGTGCACGCCGCCTGGGGTCTTGCGCTCAGCGCCCGCATCCGCGACGAGCTCGGGCTCGAGGCCGACGCGATCTGGTCAGAC
>DATASU010000001.1:0-46763 GCA_036269095.1 Solirubrobacteraceae bacterium | reverse complement strand
GCGAGGAGGCGCCCCAGGACGTCGCCTTCGGCGAGCGCTGGGCCTACGACGTGATCCGCCACGTGATCAGGTCACCGGCCTGGCCGCGCACGCTGCTGATCTACATCTACGACGAGCACGGCGGCTACTACGACCACGTGCGGCCACCGGCGGCGCTGCCGCCCGACGACATCAAGCCGAAGCTCGGGCCCGGTGACACCGCGGGCGGCTACGACATCTACGGGCCGCGCGTGCCGGCGATCATCGTCTCGCCCTACGCGAAGCCGCACGCCGCCGGCAACGTCGTCTACGACCACACCTCGGTGCTCGCGACGATCGAGGCGAAATGGAACCTGCCGGCGCTGACCGACCGCGACGCCAACGCCAACCCGGTCTGGGACCTGCTCGATTTCGGCGCGCCGCCGCGCCCGCGCCCGCGCCGGATCAAGCGCCCGCGCGGCATGCTCGTCGAGCTGATCCTGGACCTGCTGCACATCAAGCGGCCCGTCGGCGGCCTGCACTGGACCAGCCTCGGCGGACGCGTCAAGGCGCGGCTGCTGCGCAGGCGCTGAGAAGCCCCCGCGTACTAGAGGCGCGCGACCACCAGCGCCGCGGCGAGCACCACCATCCCCTTCCACAGCAGTGACAGCGCCGCCTCGAGCGGCGCCAGCAGCAGCTGCTGGTCGAGCTCGCGCACGCTGCCGTCGCGCAGCACCTGACGGCCGCTGAGCGAGACCGTGCGCCGACGCAGCTCGCGTGCCGGGGTCGACAGGCGCCGCTGCACCAGGATCAGCAGCAGACAGGCGAGCGACAGCAGCAGGCTCTCGACGCGGACGTCAGTCGCCTCGACGAACCAGCCGGTCAGCGGCGGGAACGCGCCCCAGGCGATCCCGAGCCAGAGGTCGGTGTGGAAGCGCCCGCCGAACAGCTCGAGGTTGTAGGCCAGCGACAGGAACGCGCCGACGACCACGAACGCGAGCAGCCACAGGGAGACGACCAGCGCCACCGCGACTCCGATCGCGCAGGCACCGCCGAGCCCGCCGACCGCCAGCGCGATCAGCGTGCGCCGCGACAGCTGGGTGCCGAGCGGCCGCCCGGCGAGCTCGTCGAGCGCATGCAATGCGATTCCCAGCGCCAGGAAGAAGGCGCCGAGCGCCGCCGCCAGCCGCCACAGGTGAAAGCTCGGAGCGAGCGCGGCGCCGATCGCCACGTAGCTCAGGTTCCAGGCGGTGTAGGGCAGATGCAGGATCGTCACGAGGTCACGCCAGCCACCGGGCGACAGCGCGTAGAACGCCGGGCGCGGCGCCTGCGGCGAGCTAGCGGCCGGCATCGTCGTCTCGGACCCCCGTGACGACGATCCCGGCCCCGAAGCTCATGTTTCGCCGGCTCGCCGCTGCGAGCCCGGCAGCGCGCCACAGTCCCGGGATGTCCGGCTCCGCCGCGTGCAGCTGCTCGATGCTGGGGCCGAGGAAGCGGCCGACCGCATACCACTCGCGTGAGATCGCGCGCCCGATCAGCGGCAGACCGACGCGGGTGTGGACGCGCCAGCCGCCACGCAGCAACGGGTTCGCGGGCACACCGAACTCAACCATCGCGATCCGGCCGCCGGGTTTGAGCACGCGCGCCAGCTCGCGCATCGTCGCGGCGCGATCGTCGACGTAGCGCAGCAGATAGGTGAAGGACAGCGCGTCGAACTCGGCGTCGGCGAACGGCAGCGCCTCGGCCTCGCCGCTGACGAACGTGAGCCGCTCGCCGAGCCGCGGGGTGCGCGCGAGCCGTGCGCGGGCGCCACCGAGCATCGCCTCGCTCTGGTCGAGCCCGACGACGGTCGCTCCGCGCTGCGCCAAAGCGAAGGCGACCATGCCGGTGCCGGTCGCGACGTCGAGGATGCGCATGCCCGGGGCGGGCGCGACCGCGTCGACCAGCGCCCGGCGCCAGCGCGGGTCCTGGCCGAAGCTCATCAGCGCGCCGACGCGGTCATAGCGCTGCGGGAGGCCGCGGAAGATCTCGACGGCGTGAAGCTTGCGGGGCGAGGGCATCGGCGCCTGGAAGGCTACGCCAGCGCCTGGCCACGGCGCTGTGCCCGTGCCGCGGTCCAGCGGGACCAGCGGCACGGCTGAAGGCGTTCAGGACCTGACGGTCCCGAGTCGCGCCGAGATGTCGGCGCACTCGAGGCAGACCTCCGCGGGGATCAGCCCGGCGCGCATCAGCAGCGCGAAGGCCTTGCAGCCGAGGCAGTAGCCGAAGATCGACTCGAGGCCGGCCGCGGGGATGAACAGCGCCAGCACGACGTCGGCGGCGGTGTGGTCGCCGAGGATCAGGCCGAGCAGCAGCGCCAGTGAGGACATCAACGTGCCCATCGCCTGGGCGAAGCGCTTGGGTGGTCCCGGGACGGAGACCTTCTCCCCCAGCCGCGGGGCGATCACGTTCATCGCCGCCCAGCCGAGCGGGCTCAGCTTCGGGCCGGTCAGCACCCGTGCCCAGAAGCCGTAGGCGAGCGGGATCGTGAGCCAGTACCAGCCGGACGCGAGCGTCACGATCACCTCGATCAACACGACGGCCGCAACCGTTCGGGCGGCCTTGTCGTTAACCGGATTGGGGAACGAGAAGAAGTTCTTCACGCGTGTAGAGGATATCTCAACCGGTTTGGTGGACTATCGGAACGGCATCTGCAGGCTCGCTGTCACGACCGACGCGCTTGTTAAAACATGATCAGCCAAGGGCATTAGTCCGCATCAACTGCGGTGTGAACGTGTTAGTGGCGTGAGAATGCCCGGCCGCCGAGCGATTTCCATCATTTTCCGACGTCTCCTCACAACCCGCCTACTGCTGGCGCTCGCTGCCGCGGGCGCGATCACCGCGATCGCCGGCCCGCTCGCCAACACGGCGACCGGTGCGCGCACGGCCGTGGTGCAGAAGGCCGCGCCCAAGCAGCCGGCCGCTACCGGCAGCCCCGCCGCGGACAGCAGCGGCCCGACTCTGACAAGCGGTCGCAGCGCGAAGACGAGCAGTCCGCACACCGCGACCAAGGACACGGCCAGCTGTCCGTGGCTGGACACGTCGCTGACGGTCGGCAAGCGCGTCAACATGCTGCTGGCGGCGATGAGCCTGACCGACAAGATCGCCGAGATGTACATCAACGAGCCGACGACGACCGGCCCGTACGCCGGTTATGAGGGCTACGTGCCGGCCCAGCCGGCGCTCTGCATCCCGGCGCTGGTCGAGGAGGACGGCTCGCTCGGCGTCGCCTACGGGGCGACGGGTGTGACGCAGCTGCCCTCGGAGGTCTCGCTCGCATCGGCCTGGGATCCGACGCTGTCCTACCAGTACGGCGAGGTCAACGGCGCCGAGCATCGCGCCAAGGGGATCGCGGTCGTGCTCGGCCCGGGCATCAACATCGACCGCGACCCGCGCTGGGGACGCAACTTCGAGATGTTCAGCGAGGATCCGCTGCTGACCTCGGTGCTCGGCACCGCCAACATCGAGGGCATCCAGAGCCAGGGCGTGATGGCCGACCCCAAGCACTTCGTCACCTACAACCAGGAGACGTACCGCGCCACGCCCTACGACAACACGATCGTCAACGCGCGCGCGCTGCACGAGATCTACCTGCCGCCGTTCTACGGCGCGATCGTGAAGGCGCACGCGGCGTCGGTGATGTGCGCCTACCCGCTGCTCAACGGCACCTACTCGTGCCAGAACGCGAGTCTGCTGACCGGGCTGCTCGACGACAAATGGGGCTTCACCGGGTTCGTCCGCACCGACAGCGACGCGAACGCCTCGACCGTCAACTCGGCCAACGCCGGACTCGATCAGGAGCGCGGGAGCTTCTTCTGGGACAACGGCCAGCTGGCCAACGCGGTCACCGCCGGACAGGTGCGGACCGCGACGATCAACGCGGCGCTGCGGCGGATCCTGGGCGAGATGTTCACCTTCAACATGTTCAGCAACCCGCTGACCGGGAACCTCTCATCGCCGGCGGCGACCCCGGCCGACAACGCGATGGCGCAGAACGTCGCCGAGCGCGGCGCGGTGCTGTTACAGAACACCGGCAACGTGCTGCCGCTGACCGCGGCGACGACCTCGATCGCGGTGATCGGCCCCGACGGCACCACCACGCCGCAGAGCGCCGGCGGCGGCAGCTCGTTCGTGACGCCCGCGTCGGTGATCAGCCCGCAGGCGGGAATCACCGCCCGTGCCGGGGCGGGAGTGGCGGTCAGCGGCTATTCCGGGACCGATCCGACCGCCGCCGCCGCGGCGGCCGCGGCCGCCCAGGTCGCGATCGTGTTCGCGAGCTATCCCGAGGGCGAGGGCAGCGACCTGACGAGCATCTCGCTGCCCAACAACCAGGACGCGATGATCGAGGCGGTCGCGGCCGCCAACCCCAACACGATCGTCGTGCTCAACACCGGCGGGCCGGTGCTGATGCCGTGGCTGAGCAGCGTCAAGAGCGTGATCGAGGACTGGTACCCGGGGCAGGACGACGGCAGCGCGATCGCCGCGGTGCTGTACGGCGACATCGACCCGAGCGGGCACCTGCCCGAGACCTTCCCGACGAGCCTGGCGGCGACCCCGACGGCCTCACCGTCCCAGTTCCCCGGCGTCGCCGGCAAGGTCGACTACTCCGAGGGGCTCGACGTCGGCTACCGCTGGTACGACGCCAAGAACGTCACGCCGCTGTTCCCGTTCGGCTACGGCCTCTCGTACACGAGCTTCGGCTTCAGTGACCTCAAGGTGATCACCCCGCAGCCGGTGACCAACAAGACTTCGGGACCGGACGCGTCGGCCGGCCAGGGCGCACGCGTGGCGCGCGTCAGCGCCGTGATCACCAACACCGGTGCGGTGCGTGGCAGCGACGTCGTACAGCTCTACATCGGTGACCCGCAGGTCGCCGGCGAGCCGCCGCGCCAGCTCGAGGGCTTCAAGCGCGTGACGCTCAAGCCCGGCGTGTCGCAGACGGTCACCTTTGCGATCACCGGCCACGAGCTCTCCTACTTCAACACCACGGCAAACGGCTGGACGCTGCCCAACGGCCGGTTCTCGCTGTATGTCGGTGACTCCTCGGCGCTGACCTCACTGCCGCTGCGCGGCAAGCTCAAGGTCACGAAGACGATCGGCAACCGCTACGTGCGGCTGACGGTGCCGACGTCGGTCAACCCCGGCACGACCTTCCTGGCCAAGGCGCGGTTCGTCAACGACGGCAACATGCCGATCACCAACGGCGTCGTGAAGTTCGGCTTCCCGTCGGCCTGGACCGTCGTGCGCCAGGCAAAGACGCGGATCCTCTCGCTGCCGGCCGGGCACAGCGCGACGCGCTACTTCCGCGTGACCGCGCCCGAGCAGGCCGAGGGCGAGGTCAAGAGCCTGACCGCGGCGCTCACCTCGAAGGGAGCCGACGGCGCGGGCGACCTCAGCGCGACCTCGACGATCTCGGTGCTCGGGCCGATCACGGCAAAGGCGGGCCCCGCGGTCGTCGTCGCTCCGGGCACGTCCGCCAACGCGACCGTCTCGGTCACGAGCCACATGAAGAAGGCCGTCGTCGTGAACCTCAAGCCCGCGCTGCCGGCCGGCGTCACGGTCTCACCGGCACTGCCCACGATCAAGGTCCCCGCGAACCGCACGGTCACGCTGACAGTCGCGGTGACGGTCGCCGCGGGCACCGCGCCGGCGTCGGACAACATGCCGCTGCGCCCGAGCTTCACCTACCTCGGCAAGACCTACCCCCTGGCCTCGAGCGGGCTGACCGTGCAGATCCCCTACGCATCGCTGGCGGCGGCCTTCGACAGCAGCGCGATCAGCGATGACGCCAACATCGGCGCGGCCAACTTCGACGGCGACGGCAACAGCTACTCGGCCGAGGCGCTCGACACCGCCGGGCTCACGTCGGGCTCGACCGTGACGATCGGCCAGACCGAGTTGCAGTGGCCCGACGTCGCGGCCGGGACCGCCGACAGCGTGTTGACCGACGGGCAGACGATTCAGATTGCCGGCACCGCGGGTGACACGCAGCTCGCGTTCCTCGGCGCATCGAGCGGCAACGATGAGAGCGGCACCGGGACGATCTACTACACCGACGGCACGATGCAGACCTACTCGCTCGCGCTCGACGACTGGTTCAACAATCCGGACAGCGCCGCCGACAACACGGTCGCGACCGCCAACTACATCAACGACTCGACCGGGTCGGGCAACAACGGCGTCGTCGGCCAGCGCAACCACAAGGCGCGCGTGTTCTCGGTGTCGATAGCGCTGACCCCGGGCAAGACGGTCTCGAGCGTGACGCTGCCGATGGTGGCGACGCTGCCGGGCGTCTTCCCGATGCACATCTTCGCGCTCGGCGTCGGCGGCGCGCCGGCGGCGTCATAGCGCGGGCGCGGCGCGGCTCGGGCTAGGCGAGGTTCGAGCGCCGCGGATAGGCGACGGCCGGGTCGGTCAGCACGTTGATGAGCGCCGGCCCGCCCGCCGCCAGCGCGCGCTCGAAGGCGGCCTTCAGCTCACCCGGCGCGCGCACGAGCTCGCCGTGCCCGCCAAGCGTCGCGACGATCTGGTCGTAGCGCAGCTCGGGCTGCAGCTCGGCGGCGACCGAGTAGCCGTAGAGGAACTCCATCGGGTGCTTCTCGAGCGCCCAGATGCCGTTGTTGCCCATCACGCCGATCACGGCGACGTTGTGGCGCACGAGCGTGTCCCAGTCCATGCCGGCGAAGCCGAACGCGCCGTCACCCTGCAGCAGCACGACCTGGCGCTCGGGGTGCGCGAGCTTGGCGGCGAGCGCGTAACCCGGCCCCGAGCCGAGGCAGCCGAACGGCCCCGGGTCAAGCCAGCAGCCGGGCTCATACGAATCGATCAGCCGCCCGGCGAACGAGACGAAGTCACCGCCGTCGCCGATGATGATCGCGTCGCGCTCGAGCAGCGGCGCGAGCTCGGCGTACAGCCGCGCGGGATGCAGCGGGACGCGCTGGTCCTCGGCGCCCTCGCGCTCACCCGCACGCGCCTCGGTCTCGACCGCGCGCAGCGACGCGATCCAGTCGGAGCGCGCAGCGGCGACCGCTCCCTCGTCGTGCGCCGGAAGCGCGGCGCCGGATCGCAGCCCGTCGAGCACCTCGGGCAGCGCGCCGTAGACCTCGGCGGCCAGCGCCCGCGGCTGCTCGCGCTCGGGCTCGGCGGCGTCGATGAACACCACCGACGTCTCCTCGCCGAAGGCCCCACCGAAGCCGAGCCGGAAATCGAGCGGCACACCGATCACGAGCGCGACGTCCGCGCCCTTGAGCGCCGCGCTGCGCGCACGTGAGAAGTAGAGCTCGTGGTCGGCGGGGAAGCAGCCGCGCGCGAGCCCGTTGACGAACACCGGGATCCGCAACTCCTGTGCGAGCTCGCGCAACGCGCCCTCGCCCCGCCCCCAGTAGAGCCCGGTACCGGCCATCACCACCGGCCGCTCGGCGTCGCGCAGCAACGCGGCCGCACGCTCGATCTGACGCGGCTCGACGTGACGCGCCCGCGCGGCGGCGACCATCGCAGGCTCGGCCGCGGTCTCGCTGTCAGACGCCGGCGAGAACACGTGATCGAGCGGGAAGTCGAGGAACACCGGGCCCGAGTGCGGGGTCAGCGCGACCTCGATCGCCTCATCGATCAGCTCCTGGATCTCAGCGGGCGACTCGGCCGTGGCGGCGAACTTGACGAGCGGCCGCACGAACGGGACGTGATCGATCTCCTGCAGCGAGCCCTGGCCCCAGCGCCACGCCGGCGCACGCCCGCCGAGCACCAGCATCGGTGAGTTGTTCTGCTGTGCCGAGCCGAGCGCGCTGATCGCGTTGGTGACACCGGGACCGGCGGTCACCGCGCAGACGCCGAGCTCGCGCGTGACCTTCGCCCAGCCCTCGGCCGCGAACGCCGCGGTCTGCTCGTGGCGCACGTCGACGATCGCGATGCCCTCCTCGCGGCAGCCGTCGTAGATCGAGAACAGGTGCCCGCCCGAGAGCGTGAACAGCCTGCTGACGCCGTGCGCCTTCAGGCGCTTGGCGATCAGCCGGCCACCGTGGAACTCTTCTGCACCCTCCATCCGCGCCGCATCCTACCCCCCGCGTGGGGGGTTGACTCCCCCAACCCTGCACCCGCAACCCACGCAGGCGTAGGTTTTGAAAGATGCTGACCCACCAGCCCACCGAGACCACGGGCGAGGATCGCTTCCGCGTGCTGTGCGCAGAGCTCGAGGAGTACGAGCATCTGCCCGAGCTGATGCCGGGAAACGTCTCCACCCGCCTGATCACCGATCAGAGCCACGAGGATTCGATCCACGAGTCGATCCTCGCGGGACTGACGCACCCATAGGACCGGCCCCGCTGGGCGGTCGCAAACCGGCCCGGTCAGACGGCCGGCAGCTGCGGCGTTTCGAGCAGCCCCTGCGCTGCGCTGAACGCAACCGCGGCGAACACCGCGTTCGCGCCCGCGAACCAGGTCGCCTGGATGTTGATCGCGGGTGGCGACTTGACGCCACGCATCTCCAGCCCGCGGCTGGTCGCGTCGATCCGCAGGTCGAGGCTGCGATCACCGGCCGCGGCGACTGCCGCCTTGGTGGTGAGCCCGGCGACGGCGGCCGCCTCGGCGATCACCGCCATGCTGCCGACGTCAAAGCCGCCGCAGAAGGCGAGGCGCAACAGCGCGATGCCGAACGCGGCGCCGACGCCCTGATCGGCGGCAAAGGTCGCGGCGCGCGCGGCCTTGCGGCTGTCCATCGGCGAGCGGTGCGGCTCGACCAGCGGCAGTTCGAGCGTCGCGGCCTCGCGTTCGGCGGCCGTCCAGCGCTCGGCGGCGTAGCGCACGCTCGCGTCGACCGACTCGCTGCCGTCGCTCTCGGAGAAGGGCCCGAGCACCGGAACCCACTCGATCGGCCCGAGTGCGCGTTCGACGCGCTCAGCGGTCAGATATGAGATCGGATCATCGAGCGCGAAGAAGAATCGCGGGAGCTCGCCGATCGGTCGTGAACGGTCGGCGAGACGCTCGGAGAGGTGGATCAGTTGCCCCATGCTCGGGATTATCGGCAGCACCGTCCCGGAACCTTCGTCCCGCTGGACGCTTTTGCACCCAATCCGCGCGGATGACGCAGTCGTTTTTCAGGTTCATCGCGGGGGTAACTCAAACAGCTAGTACCTAGTGCATTTCACAATTTCTTTCTGACAGGTGCAGTGCAGGCGTAGACTGCGCATCAGTCTGTTTCGACCGGATGGAGGCGCAAGATGCCCCAAGTCCCACCGCCGAAGCGACATCCGTATGACCAGTGGTCGCCGGATGCGCGAGCGTTGGACCTAGTCGGTGATAAGTGGACGCTGTTAATCGTCCGCGATCTCGCTGCCGGTCCACGCCGCTTCGTCGAGCTACAGCGAGTGCTGCCCGGAATCTCGACCGAGCAGCTGCGTTCACGGCTGAACCGCATGGTTGCCGACGGCATGCTGACCCGCAAGCGCTACCGCGAGGTACCGCCGCGAGTTGACTACGACCTCACGCCGCGCGCGCGGGACCTGATGCCCGTGCTCGGTGAGCTCGCGCTCTGGGGCTACCGCTGGGCCTGGAGCCAGCCGCGCTCCGGTGAGCGCGTCGACGTCGGCGCGATCCTGCGGCTGGTGCCGGGGCTCGTGCACGGCAACGGCCAGAGCGGCGAGGTCGAGTGCACGATCACCGACGGCCACCGCGAGGGTGGCCCACTGACGCTGACGATCGCGATGGAGCATGAGACCAGCCGCGTGATCGAGCAGCCGAGCGACTCCGCGATGGCGCGGATCAGCGGTGACTCGCGCGCGTGGGTCGCGGCCTTCTCACCGGGCGGCAGCATGAGCTCGCTGCAGATCAGTGGCGACCGTCCGATGGCCGAGTCGATGATCGGTCAGCTGTCGCGCTCGGAGACGCAGATGATGGAGGGCATGGACCGGGCGGTGGCGTAGGGCGGTCGCGTGGGCCGGTCGCGTGGGCCGCCCGGCCGGCACGGGGCGGCTCAGCGCCCTGCGCTACGACTGCTCGTCGGGGAGCTCCAGCGGGACCCCGAAGCGCCTGACCTCCTGCGGCCAGCCGCAGGCCACCGCGATCCTCCCGGCCCACATGCGCGCCTGCTGCTCGTCGACGACGTCGATGACCGCGAAGCCGCCGAGATACTCCTTGGACTCGATGAACGGGCCGTCGCTGAACTCGGGCGTGCCGCTCGACGCATCTACGCTGAACACGGGTGCCTCGTCATCGAGGCCGCCGGTGAAGATGTAGACGCCGGCGTCCTTCATCTCCGCGAGCAGCGGCCGCAGCGCGCGGGACTTCGCCTGCAACTCCGCGAGCGTGTGCTCGGGCACCCACTGGTCGTTGAAGTAGATGAGGTACTCGGTCATATCCGCTCCTTTGTCCGGGGCGGCTCCGTCCGGCCGCCTCTCATCGATCCGACGAACGGCGCGCGGCCGATCCGACAGGCCCGCCGCAGAAGCTGATACCCGGGGCGGGGATCGAACCCGCAGTGCCCTTGCGGGCAGCGCTTTTTAAGAGCGCCGACTTTGCCAGTTTGTCTACCCGGGCGGGGATCCTGTTCGGCGGCTGATCTTATCCGTAGCCCAACACGGCAGCGCGCATATTCGGGCCCGCAACTGGACATATTTGACCACGTGATGCACACCCGACCGCAACTTCCCCGCTGCTAGGTTGTTCCGAGGTGGGTCTAGAGACACACATGGAAGTTTCTGCGCTCAGATACTCAGGGGCCAGCGGCCGCCACGGTCGTTCCCCGCTGCTCAAGCTCCAGTCCGACGAGCGTCTGGTGGCGATGGTCCGCCGCGGCAACCAGGGCGCCTTCGAGGTGCTGGTCGCGCGCTACAACGCGCGCCTGCTCTCCTTCTGCCGGCACATGCTCGGCTCGCGCGAGGACGCCGAGGACGTGCTGCAGGATGTGCTGACCGCCTCCTACAACGCGCTGCTCGCCGACGAGCGGCCGATCAACGTGCGGCCCTGGCTCTACCGCATCGCCCGCAACCGCTGCCTCAACCATCTGCGTCGCAACCGCACGATCGGCGTCGACTCGATGGACATCCACTTCTCCGACCACGGCGCCAGCACCGCCGACAAGGTCCACGACCGCGAGGAGTTCCGCCAGCTTCTGCATGACATCCGCGACCTGCCGGAGACGCAGCGCACCGCGCTCGTGCTGCGCGAGATGGACGCGCTCTCCTACGAGCAGATCGCCGAGGCGATGGAGACCACGGTCTCGAGCGTCAAGTCGCTGCTGGTGCGGGCGCGCGTGTCGCTCACCGAGGCCGCCGAGGCGCGCCTACTGAGCTGTGACGAGGTCCGCGAGGAGCTCGCCGAGATCGCCGAGGGCCTGCGCCGCAAGCAGAGCGCGTCGGTCCGCCGTCACGTCAAGAACTGCCCCCGCTGCGAGCTCTTCCAGGGTGAGATGCGCAAGAGCAGCCGCGCGCTCGCCGCGCTGACGCCGGTCGGGCCGCTCGCGTTCTTCCACAAGACGATCTTCCACAAGCTCCTGTTCACACACGCCGCCCATTCCGCCGGCTCCGCCGGAGCGGGCGTTGCCGGCGCCGCCGGCGCGGGTGGCGCCGGAGCAGGCGCCGCAGGTGCCGCCGGTGGTGCAGGCTCGGCCGGTCTTGTGACGGCGGGCGTCGGCGCGGTCGCCACCAAGGCCGCGGCCGGGATCGCCGCCGCGGCGCTCGTGACCGCCGGCACGGTTGCGATCGACCACTCGCACCACGCCAAGCACGTCGGTCCCTCGGCCAGCGCCCTGATCTCACGCTCGATCAGCTCCGGACTCGACAGCGCGATCGGCGGCGGCACGAGCCTCGGTGGCGCGGTCGGCGCCGGCCCCGGCCTCGGCGCCAGCGTCGTGCCGGCCGCAGCCAGGAAGCAGCTGCACAGGAACGGCCCGCAAGCTCCGGTCACGGCCGCCACCACGCCGGCCAAGCACAGCGCGGCCACGAACAACGCGGCAAGCACGACCAACGCTGCCGTCAGGATCCACGAGACCACACCCCCGCAGTCGCCCAGCGTGATCAGCCCGCCGGCGTCGACGCCGCAGACGACGAGCACCACCACGCTCAGCCCGACCGGCGGTGTCGGGCTCGCGACGCCGCCGGCCGCTGACACCACGAACTCGACGTCGAGTACCGCGCTCACCTCGACTCCGCCGGTCACCAGCACCGTGTCGGCCGGCGCGACGACCACGAGCACGCCGGTCACCGATACGACCACCGACACGACGACGACGTCCACGGGTACGACGACCGGCACCAGCACCTCGACGACCGCCACGACGTCGACGACCGCCACGACCACTTCGACGACCGGCACCACAACCCAGCCGGACGGCACGGCCACGACAACGGTCACGGACACCAATCCGGCCGATACGTCGACCGGCACCCCCAGCGATACGACGCCTGTCCAGCCATAGCCCCGCGGGCCCGGAGCGCTGCGGTAGCCTTTAGGGAGTAGCGAACCGGCGGATAGGGAGGGCACACCGGGGCGATGAGTGGCACAGGCGCTTCTCTAGCGGGGCTCGGACGTGAATTCGAGCGGCTGGCGACGGCCGCCGAGCTGACCCACGGCGAGGTGCTGATTGCCGCCGCGGAGCGGATCGCGCAGGTGATACCGCACGACGGCTGCTGCATCTCCGCCGCCGATCCGGGCACGCTGGCGCTGGTCGACACCTGGACGCACGGGATCCCCGCGGAGGAGTTCGCGCTCGACTTCTATGCCGCCGAGCTCGACGTGACCGATTACGCGCGCCACCGCGACCTGGTCGGCGGGCGTGATCACGCCACGGTGCTGAGCGCCGCCACGCACGGCGACGTGACTCGCTCGAACCGCTACCGCCACCTGCTGTCGCCGATGGGCGTCGAGCACGAGCTGCGGGCGGCCGCCCTCGACGTCGGAGCGCCATGGGCGTTCGTGCATCTCTACCGGCACCCGGGGCGGCGAGACTTCGCCGCTGACGAGCTCGCCGGGCTGCAACGCGCGGCGCCGAAGCTGGCCGCCGCGGTGCGGGCCGCGGTCGCGCGGCACACGGCCTGGCCCGAGCACACGCAGGCGACGGCGGCACCCGCCGCCGAGGCGGTGACGCTGCTCGTCGACCGGGACCTGCGAGTGGTGGCCACGGCCGGACCGGTGGCCGATTGGCTCGAGCAGATGCGCGATCCGCACCGGCCGGAGCTGCCGCTGCCGGTGGCGGCGCTCAGCCTCGTGCTCGACACCCTGCTCGGCGCCACGCCGCGCCCGGCGCGCGCGTTCGCGCAGTCGGGCAGCTGGTGGGTGCTGCAGGCGGCGCCACTGGAGGGCGGGCGCTACGCCGACACGGTGGCGCTGACGGCGCTGCCCGCCCAGGGCTCGGAGCTCACCGATCTGCGGATGTTGTCACTGGGATTCACCCCCGGCGAGCGCAGCGTCTGCGAGCTGGTCCTGACCGGCGCGTCAACCAAGCTGATCGCGCAGAGCCTGTGCCTATCGAACTACACCGTCCAGGACCGGCTGAAGGCGATCTTCGCCAAGGCGCAGGTCGCGTCGCGCGGCGAGCTGGTCGCGCTGCTGATCGGCTGACTCAAGCGCGGACGCTCGGCGCGCGAGCTCAGCTCTTGTTCGCGCCCAGTGTCTCGGCGACGGCGATGCCCGACTTCTTGTAGGCGCGCTGGACCGAGAATTCCCAGATCCCTCCGTCGAGCAGATGCAGCTTCAGGTGCGAGACGTAGCCGGAGTCGAACTCACTGGTCTGAATCTCGCCGCGCGGCAGCCGCGCGATCTCGTCGCTCACCGACGGTGCGCGGAAACCCGGCTTGGTCTTGAACAGCACGACCTCATCGGCCGTCACCGCGAGGTACCCGACACCCTTGAGCTCGGGGCTGTCCGTGTGGTCGGTGACGGTCTTGCTTGCCGCGTACTCGCCCGCTGCGCTGATCGCCCCGCCGATCAAGCCGCCGACGCCGGCACCGGCGTTGCCGAGCGCCTTCTTCTTGATGAAGCCCTTGCCGACAACGAACGCCCCCGCGAGCTGCGTCGCGCCAAGCCGATCAGAAACGTCCACTGCCATCCTCCGCCCCTTTATCCGTTAGCGACGGCCACCCTAGAGCCTCGCACCGGGCGCGCCTAGACCTAATTTCTGGGGTGGACCGACGCGGGCTTTACCATGCGGTCGTCATGACCGAGATCGACTTCGATTACTTCCTCGGCGTGGACATGCGCGTCGGCCGCGTGACCGCGGTCGACGAGTTCCCCGAGGCCCGCAAGCCCGCCTGGAAGCTGACGATCGACTTCGGTCCCGAGCTCGGGATCAAGCGCTCGTCGGCGCAGATCACCAGCTACCGGCGCGAGCAGCTGCTCGACACGCTGGTGGTCGCGGTCGTGAACTTCCCGCCCCGCCAGATCGGGCCGTTCATGTCAGAGGTGCTCGTGCTCGGCGCGCTCGACAACACGCTCGGCGTGGTGCTGCTGCGGCCCGATCAGGACGCGCAGATCGGGTCGCGGATCGGCTAGGCGGAAGCTATGCCCGGTGGGTCTCGCCCGGCTCGAGCACGATCACCTTCGAGCTGGTCGCCGACTCGACGTCTGACTTGTAGGCCTGGGCGTCGGTCTCGATCGCCGGGAAGGTGTTGTAGTGGCACGGGATCACGTACTTGGCGCCGATCAGCTCGGCGGCGTCGACGGCGTCGTGACGATCCATCGTGTAGTGGCCGCCGATGCAGACCAGCGCGTAGTCGATCGGGGTGCGCTTGCCGACCAGCTTGAGGTCGGAGAACAGGCCGGTGTCGCCCAGGTGGTAGACGGTCGTGCCCTTGAAGTTGACGACCAGACCGGCGGGCACGCTGACCGTGCCCTTGGGCGTCGTCGAGGTGTGCCAGGCCGGGACCATCTTGACCCAGCCCCAGTCGAACTCGACGGTGCCGCCGATGTTGATGTCCATGCCGGTGACACCATCCTCCTCGCCGAACTCGTTGGCGAGCTCGACGATCGCGAGCACCGGGGCGCCGGTGCGCCTGGCGATCGGCACGACGTCGGTGACGTGGTCGCCGTGCCCGTGGGTCACGAGGATCGCCGCCGGGTTCAGGTCATCGGCGGAGACGCTGGCCTTCGGGTTGCCGGTCAGGAACGGGTCGATCAGCACCGACGTGTCGCCGTCGGCGAGCTCGAAGGTGGCGTGGCCGTAATACCTGATTTCCATGTCGCTCTAATCCTCCAAATCGCTTTTGGTGGAGCCTGCCCCGGGATCGTCCCGGTCAAGCTCCCTGGCGAGCTCGAAGCCGACGGCGACGCCGACCAGCATCGTCAGGCGCGTCTCCTCGGCAAATAGCGTCCGTACCGCGACCAGGCGGCCGTGCGGGTCGCTGGTGCCGACGGCGTCCTTGACGGCGGCCTCATGGGCGGTGTCGAACCAGCCACCCTCATGCAGCGCACTGCCGAGCACGCGCTCGAGGCTCGGCGCGGCGCGGCTGACGAGCTCCTGGGCGGCGTTCAGCCGGCCGGGCTCACTGAGCGCGGCGATCGCGGCATCGATGTCGGCGTCAGAGAAACTCACTGTCGTTCAGGTTCGCAGATCGGCGTCTGCGGCTGCTCAGTGGTGGATACGGCTGCTCAGTGGCAGATACGGCAGGCTAGTGGTGGATGCGGCGCAGCAGCTGGCCCAGCGCGAGCCCGGCGATGACGCCAACGCCGTCCGCCACCCACGATGCCGTCGGCTCAGCCAGCGGCATCAGCGCCACCACGCCGGCCAGGACCGCGGTGCCGATCAGGTCGCCGTCGAACTCGTCCTTGCGCAGCAGCAGCGTGAGGTCGGGCACGACCCAGGCGCAGAGCAGCGCCAGCGCGGCGCCGTTGCCACCCATGTAATAGCTCGTGTGATTGAGGAACCCGGCCAAGCCGACACCGCCGGCGCCACCGATCAGCACCAGCGCGATCACCATCACGGGCCCGTGGCGGCGCTCCATCAACCAGCCGTAGATCGCGATCACCAGCAGCGTCAGCGCCGCGTAGCCGGTGTTGTCGTAGATGAACGGCGCGGTGAACGGCTTCCACCACTGCTGGTGGGGGTCGCCGTGAATGATCAGGTTGCCGGAGTTGATGATCGTGGTACGCCAGATCAGCGTCCCGGCGACGCCGAGCAGCACCAGCAGCCCGGTCGCGTACGGATGCGCCTCATGGCGGATACCGGGGATCTCACCGCGGCGCAGGCGCGAGAGCGACGGGGTCAGCTGCCGGCGGCCGGTGCGCTCGGAGATGCGGCCGTTGCGGTCGAGCTTCGGCGCGCGCTTGCGCAGCCGCGTGCCGCAGTACGGGCACTCGGTGATGTAGGGGCTGACCTCTGATCCACAGTTCTTGCAGACAACGAAGAGATCTGGTCCGCCCGTGCTCACGCGATCAAGTGTAAAGGCGAATCCGGGCCGCTCGAGCAAGCAACATCACAGGGTCGGGCCAGTTCTAGACTCGAAGCAGGACCGGGTTCCACGACAGCGGATAAGGCGGGCGACATGGCTCTTGGATATGACGGAAAGCTCTACATCCTTGCGTTCGACCATCGCGGCTCGTTCCAGAAGAAGATGTTCGGGATCGACGGCAACCCCACCGCCGAGCAGACCGAGACGATCTCCGACGCCAAGCGCCTCGTGTTCGAGGGCATGCTCGAGGCCGTCAAGCGCGGCGCCGAGGCCGGCGCGACCGGCGTGCTCGTCGATCAGCAGTTCGGCTCCGACATCCCACAGCGCGCCCGCGAACGCGGCCTGAAGCTGGCGATGCCGGTTGAGAAATCGGGCCAGAACGAGTTCGATTTCGAGTACGGCGACGACTTCGGCGCGCACATCGAGCGCTTCGATCCCGACTTCTCGAAGGTGCTCGTGCGTTACAACGTCGACGATCCCGACGCCGAGATGAACCGCCGCCAGATGGAACGGCTCAAGCGGCTCGCCGACTGGCTGCACTCGCACGAGCGCAAGTTCCTGTTCGAGCTGCTCGTGCCCGCGACCGAGGCGCAGCTGCAGTCGGTCGGGGGCAGCTCCGAGCGCTACGACCTCGAACTGCGCCCGGAGCTGATGCGGCGCGCGATCGAGTCCTTCCAGGACAACGGCGTCGAGGTCGACATCTGGAAGATCGAGGGCGTCGACGAGCACAGCGACGCGCAGATGCTCGCCCAGCAGGCGCGCACCGGCCCCGGCCGCGAGGGCGTCACCTGCGTGCTGCTCGGCCGCGGCGCTTCGACCGAGAAGGTCGAGGAGTGGCTCGAGATCGCCGCGCCGATCGAGGGCTTCATCGGCTTTGCGATCGGGCGCTCGATCTGGTGGGACGCGCTGCACAGCTACCTCGACAAGACGCTCGAGCGGGTCGACGCGGCGGCGACGATCGCCGACAACTACCTGCACTTCGTGACGATCTACGAGGGCAAGCTGGTGCGCTGAGGGCCGTGCGCGCGACCGCCATCTGAGCCCGTCCGCGCCTGGGTATTAGCTAGCGCGCATGTCCGACGGCGAGCACAGGATCGATGAGCCGCTGGTGCGGGGCCTGGTCGACCACCAGTTCCCGCAATGGGCGGCGCTACCGCTACGGCCCGTGGTCGAGAGCGGCACCGACAACGCGATCTACCGGCTCGGCGAGAAGCTGGTCGTGCGGCTCGCGCTGCGTGACGGGCCCGACCAGCCCGAGACCAAGGTGCGGCAGTGGCTGCCGCGGCTGGCACCGATCCTGCCGCTCGAGGTTCCGGTCCCGGTTGCCGTCGGAGCACCGGGCTACGGCTATCCGTGGTTCTGGGAGATTCACACCTGGCTCGACGGCACCTACGTCCCGATCGACTCGATCGACGCCGTCGATGCGGTGGAGAACCTAGGCGGCTTGATCGGGGCGCTGTGGCGCTTTGAGCGCGCCGGCGCGCCGCTCGGCCGCGGGGTGCCGCTGACCGAGCGCGACGACCGCTTCCGCTATTGGCTCAAGCGCTACGACGGAGACGTGACGGCCGCCCGCGACGCTTGGGAAGAGGCGCTGGCCGCGCCGGCCTGGAACGGTCCCCCGCTCTGGCACCACGGTGACCTCGATGCCCGCAACTGGCTCGTTCGCGGCGGCCAGATCACCGCCGTGATCGACTGGGGTCATATGGGTGTCGGGGACCCGGCGGTTGATCTGATGGTGGCGTGGAAGCTGCGCTCCGCGACCGCGCTCGACATCTTCCGCGGGGTTGTTGCGGCCGACGACGCAACCTGGTCGCGGGCGCGCGGCTGGGTCGTGTCACAGGCCGTCGCGATCCTCGCCTACTACACCGAGGAGACCAACCCGACGCTGCGGCGTGAGGCCGAAAGCTGGCTCGCGCTGGCACTCTCGGATATCGCCTGACGATGTCGTACGGGCTGCATGCAGGCCGGTCGATTGACGGCGGCGTTTAGCGTTTCTCGCTAGGGTTAGACCCCGTGTCCGCGATGAAGATGCGCCAAAGCCTTGCTCAGCTCGAGGAGCAATTCCTCGAGCACAGCGAGATCGAGGAGCAGCGGCGCCAGCACATGCAGCGCGCCGCCGACGTACGTTCGCGCCAGCGCTGGCACGCACGTGAGCGCAAGCGCGGCTCGTTCCGCTTCTACGTGCTCGCGCTGACGCTGGTGGTCACGGCGGTGCTCGTGACCGTGGCGATGTTCGCCACGCTCTACCTGCTTTTGACCTAGGCGCCCGCCCCGCTGGGCGGGCGACACGCAGCGTCGCGGCTAAGGCGCGTGACGCGCAGCGTCCGGCGACCGCGGATCGAGCCCCCGCCGCAACGGGGGCCGTGACCGGCTCTACTGATCGGCGCGACGGTGCTGCGGAACTTCAGTCGGCGGTGGGTTCGCCGAGTTCCTGCAGCGCGGCGTCTACCTCGGCGACGACCTCATGAGGCTTCATGCTCTCACGCTGCTCGTCCTGGATCTCGAGGTAGACCTCTTTGCGGAAGACGGGCACGTCACGAGGTGCCTGGATCCCGATGCGGACCTTCTCGCCCACGATCGCGAGCACCGATACTTCGATGTCGTCCCCGATCATGATGCTCTGATTGGACTTCCGTGTTAGTACAAGCATCCTTCTTCTCCCCGGCTGAGAGGTGGCATGGGAGTGTCTAGCCCAGGCAGACCATCCCGGCCCCGGGCGGCCGGACAACCCCACTGGTGAGCATATCCAGGGGAATGCTCTGCTTTCAACTATTTCTGAGCAATGTTTTCAAGGGCATGTCAATACGGTGTTTAACTGGCGCGAGCCGGAGCGGGCTGAATCCAGCGGCCACTGTATGCTCAGCCTCTCTATGCCAAGACGATCTTTAAGACCTGAGTTGAACCGGATTCGCGGCTGGGTGCGTCAGGGACGCACCGACGCGTGGATCGCGCACCAGCTCGAGGTCACCGTTCAACAGATCCAAGCCTTCAAGCGCGAACAGGCGCTGGAGCCAGACGCGGATCCGGATACGACCGTCGCCATCTCTGACTTTGATGACGAGATCGACCTGCGTGCCGAGGATGACGCGCTGATCGCTGCAGAGCTCGACGCCGAGGCGGCAGCCGCCGCCGAGGAGCCCGAGCCCGAGCAGGATGATGAAGACGACAAGCCCAAGCGCCGGCGTGGCCGGCGGGGTGGTCGGACCACGCGCACCAAGCGCAAGGCCGGGGGCCCCTGGGAGGCCACCTTTGATCACGGCGAAGATGGCATCGGGCTCTGGCTCGACCCAGCCGTGCAGGACGACCCGGTCTATGCCGAGTCGTGGGCGGGTCACCGCCCGGTCGAGATCACGATCGAGGAGGACCAGATCGTGATCCGTCGTGCCGGTGCCGAGGAGGCTGAAGAAGCCTCCGCCGGTTCAGACGAGGCCGCCGAGGCGGCCCCGTCGTCCAAGGAGGCCGACGCGGCCTCCTCGTCAGCGGAGCCTGAAGCGGCGCCGGTCGACGCGGAGCCTGAAGAGGCCCCCGCCGACGAGGAGCCTGAAGAGGCCTCCTCCGAAGACCCGGAGCCGGAAGAAGACTGATCTCTGCGGGGCCGGCGCTCGGGGTCGCCCGCGCGCCGGCCCTGTCAGACGCTCTGCGCCAGGCTCGACGCCTGCCCGGCCCGTTTCGCGTCCGCCGCCCCTTCAGCCGATGCACCGTTTTTCGGGGCCCATAATGCGACAAACTACGAACCGCTCCGGCGGATCGCTCAGGAACGTGCGATCCCCGGACCCAGATGAGCGACCTGGCGCCATCCGTGTCAGTTTGCTCGTTCTGACCGCCTCACGAACGGTTTGAGCCAGCCCAGAGCGCCCCGCACACCCGCGACCGCAAGCGCCGAAAATGCCCCCGCACGGGTAGAGAAAGAAAGTGATAATGATTCTGCTTCTCATTATCGTTTTCTTTCGTATAGGGCCCGCCCCCAAAATGGGCTGGATGCAGCGCGCACCCTCGCGCTACGGCTCGTCGTCGGGGTCGCCGACGTGGCGGACGCCCCCGCCCCAGTCGCTCGCGCGCCGCGCGTAGCGCGCGAACGCAGCGCCGGCGACGGTGCCAGTGTCCCAGGCCTCAGGAGTGCTCGGGGCCGTATGCAGAGCGATTTGGAAGGCCCAGTCGGTGCCCTCGCGCAGGTAGTACGCAGCGAGCTCGGTGGTCGTGAACTTGCCGCCCAGACGCCGGCGCAGCTCGAGGTAGATGTCGTCGACGACCTGCTCCATCACGTGCCGCTCAGCGGGCTCGGCGGCGGCGATACGGCGCCGGCCGTCCTCCCAGAAGCCCATCAGCAGGTCGAAGTCGTCGGCCATCTAGCGCCGTCCTTCACGGCTGGGCCGGACGCAGACGCCTCCGAGACTCAGCGGCCCGAGGACCCGACGATCACGTACGGGCGCTCGCCCGCCGAGACCATGCCCAGCTGGCGTGCGTCGCGCATGATCGTGCCCTGCTGGCTCAGCGCCCGCTTCTCCGCCACCAGCCGGCGGTGCTGCTTCTGCAGCGAGCTGACAAGGCTCGACTCCTGCACGGCCTGCGTACGGGCCGCGTACAGCGCCAGGCCGGCCTTGAGGCCGATGTAGCTCACCATCGCCACGACCACGACCATCACGATCCGGAACTTGCGGTCCCAGCCGATCTTGGAGATCGGCAGGCGCTGCGCCACCTGGCGCGGGGCGGCGTGCGTGTGCTGCGACCTTGATGTGCGCGCGTTCCGTGCGGCAGCGGTGTGACTTCTGGGCGGCATCCCTTTCGGCCTTCATTCGCCGCGACGAGACTCCTTCCTGCTGCACGGCTTCCACCAGGCTCTGCAACGCATCTCTCAAGCGCCGCGTCGCCGATCCGCGACCCGGGGCCGGCTACTGATTGGCGTGGCGGAAGGCCTTGCGACCGGGGTACTCGGCATCGGCGCCCAGCGCCTCTTCGATCCGCAGCAGCTGGTTGTACTTGGCGACACGGTCGGTGCGCGACGGCGCGCCGGTCTTGATCTGACCACAGCCGGTGGCGACCGCGAGATCGGCGATCGTGACGTCCTCGGTCTCGCCGGAGCGGTGCGACATGACGGCGGTGTAGCCGGCCTCACGCGCCATCCGGATCGCGGCAAGCGTCTCGGTCAGCGTGCCGATCTGGTTGACCTTGATCAGGATCGAGTTGGCGACCTTCTGGTCGATGCCGCGCTTGAGCCGCTCGGTGTTGGTCACGAACAGGTCGTCACCGACGAGCTGCACGCGGTCGCCGAGAGCCTTGGTCAGCGTCGCCCAGCCGTCCCAGTCCTCCTCGGCCATGCCGTCCTCGATCGAGATCACCGGGTAGCGGTTGATGATGTCGGTCCAGTAGGCCGACATCTCGTCGGAGCTGAGCGTGCGACCCTCGTGCTCGAGCTTGTAGGCGCCGTCCTTGAAGATCTCAGACGTCGCCGGGTCGAGCGCTATCGCGATCTGCTCACCGGGGATGTAGCCGGCGGCACGAATGCCGGCCATCAGCACCTCCAGCGCCTCTTCATTGGACCCGAGGTTCGGGGCGAAGCCACCCTCATCACCGACGGTCGTCGAGAGGCCGCGGTCGTGCAGCGCCTTCTTCAGGCTGTGGAAGACCTCGGTGCCCATGCGCAGCCCCTCGCTGAACGTGCGGGCTCCGACCGGGACGACCATGAACTCCTGGAAGTCGATGCTGTTGTCGGCGTGCGCACCACCGTTGATGACGTTCATCATCGGCACCGGCAGCACATGCGCGGTGTCCCCGCCGAGGTACTTCCAGAGCGGCTGGCGCGCCTCGGCCGCAGCGGCGTGAGCGGCGGCCAGCGACACCGCGAGGATCGCGTTGGCGCCGAGCCGTGACTTGTTGGCGGTGCCGTCGAGGCTGATCAGCGTGCGATCGAGCGCGGCCTGCGCCGCGGCGTCCATACCGCGGATCGCGGTGGCGATCTCGCTGTTGACGTTGTTGACGGCCTTGCTGACACCCTTGCCGAGCCAGGCGCTGTCGCCGTCACGCAGCTCGGTGGCCTCGAACTCGCCGGTCGATGCACCAGAGGGGACGGCAGCCCGGCCCCAGGCGCCGGACTTCACGCTCAGCTCGACCTCAACCGTGGGGTTGCCGCGGCTGTCAAGGATCTGGCGGGCGTGTACGTGCTCGATCTGGCTCATCGGTGGGTTGGTCTCCTCGGTCTGTGGTCCGCATCTACGGGCTGCTCACTCGGCGAGACGCGCCTGCGCGTAATAACCAAGCTGCTCGTCAGCGGAGAGATCGTTCCAGTTTCTGCCATGTGATGCGGCCAGATCAACCCCGGCCTGCACGCGACCGCGGAAGCGATCGGCCGAAGCACGCAGCGCGAGCTCGGGATCGAGCTGCAGCTTGCGGGCAACGTTGACGGCCGCAAACAGCACGTCACCGAGCTCGTGAAAGCGCTGTTCCTCGGTCTCCGCCGCGATCAATTCGTCGAGCTCGTCGCGCACCGACTGCAGCGGCGCCTCGACACCCTCGAAGTCAAATCCGCTCGAGGCGGCGCGACGCTGCAGCTTGCGGGCATAGAGCGGCCCGGGCAGGTTCTCGGGGACCTCACCGAAGACCCCGGGCTCGCGCCCGTCCTCGGTCGCCTTGATCGCGTCCCAGTTGCGCAGCACCTCCGCCGAGGTTTCGGCCTCGACCTCCCCGAACACGTGCGGGTGGCGGCGAATCAGCTTCTCCCCGGCGTGCGCCGCGACCTGCGCGAGGTCGCCGGCGCCGCGCTCCTCGAGCAGCAGCGCAAGGAAGTGCACCTGAAACAGGACGTCGCCAAGCTCATCCAGCAGCTTGGCGTCGTCCCGCCGGTTGGCCGCATCGGCGAGCTCGTAGGCCTCCTCGACCGTGTGCGGGACGATCGAACGCTCGTCCTGCTCACGGTCCCAGGGGCACTCGCGCCGCAAGCGGCGCGTGATCTCGTCCAGACGACCGAGCGCTGCGGTGATCTCCGGATTCCCGGAGCTCACCGCTACTTGTTCTTCGTGGTGGTCGTGCTCGCCGTCGTTGCCGACTTGACCGTTGCGCTGGTCGTGGCCGTCGTCGTGCTCGGCGTCGCCGTCGTCGACGTGGTCGTCTTCGGCTTGACGTAGTTCGAGCAGTTCGTCGTCGCGTAGGCCTTGCGACAGGTGGTCGACTTCTTCCAGGCCTTGGAGACGTTCTTGAGCACCGTGGTCTGAGCGGCCGAGGACTCGGTCGACGTCAGCGTCGACTTGATCGTCGGCGTGGCCTTGGCAAGCGACTCCTGTGTGGCCGGGGTGATCTTGGTCACCTCGAGCACGTAGTAGCCGAAGATGCCCTTGACCGGGCCGACCAGCGTGTTCACCGAGGCGGCGAAGATCGCCTTGTTGGCGGCGCTCTCCTCCTCGCCGCTGGTGATCTTGGATAGCGCACCGCCGTTGGCCTTCGACGAGGCGTCGGCCGCGTACTGCTTGGCGACCGCGTCCCAGCTCGAGCCACTCTTGAGCGCGTTGAACGCTGCCTGGGCCTTGGCCTGAGTCTTGGTGCGAATCAGGTGCAGGTTGCGGGTCTCAGCCGTGCCGAACTTCGACTTGTTGGCCGCGTAGTAGGCGGCGATCGCCTTGGCCGTGACCGGCTTCTCCTGACGCTTCATGAGCTTCTCGAGCAGCCCCTGGGCGGTGTAGGTGAAGACCATGTCGGCATAGGTCTCGCCCTGCGACTTCAGCGAAGACGCGAGGTAGGCGTTGAGCTTGGCCTTGGTCGGGAACTGCTTCTTGACCAGCTTCTGGAACTCAGCCTTGACCGTGGCTGACTTGATCCCGGCCTTGTAGGCCGACGCGCTGATCCAGTAACTCTGGATCAGGAAGTTCATGACCTCGGTCGAAGCCGACGTGAAGAGCTCCTTGCAGTCGGTCTTCAACGTGGCTGATGTGGCCGTGCGAAGGGTCGGAATTCCGGCGCGAATCTCCTTCTCGCAGCTCGTGAAATTCTTGGGGTTGCTGGAGACGATCGGCGGCTCGCTCGCGCCCTCCTGGGCGTATTCGGCGGCCTGTTCCTTGGCAGCGACGTACATCCAGTGGTTGAACGCCTGCAGGGTGATGGGGTTACCGGCGACAGTGGCGACCGAGTTCCCGGAGATCGAGCTACCGCATCCAGCGACTGCGGCCCCGATCACAAAAAAGGCGGCAACCGCCGCGAGCTTCCTAGAGATTGGCATCGGCGCGGATGGTAGCGGCCTTGCAGCACCGCGGCGGTGCGATGGCAGGCCTCTCTTACGAAGTTCTTTACGTCAAGGGAGCGGCGGGAGCGCGTCAGGCCACCGCGGGCTCGGCCTCGGCGGCCTGCAGCACCGAGAGCAGCACGTCGGCAGCGCGCACGACGGCCTCGAACTGGGCGTGTGGTTCACCGGCGACCCGCATCGAGAGCTGCGACTTGCCCGACTCATACAGCGCCTCGGGCATCTCCGCGCGCAGCGCCTTGACGCGCCTCGAGTCGAGTTCGATCGGCGTCACGGCCAGCCGCCCGCCCTTGAACGAGACGGTCGTGGCGCCGGCCTGACCGAGCTTGATGCGCGCGATCTGCAGCAACAGCAGGTTGTCGAGCGGCTCGGGGATCTCGCCGAAACGATCGGTCAGCTCCTCGCGCAGCAGACCGATCTCGGCGACCTCACGCGCGCCCGCGATGCGGCGGTGCACGTCGACCTTCGCCTGCTCGTAGGGGATGTAATCGGTCGGGACGTAGGCGTCGATCCCGACCTCGAGGCGCACCGGCTCCCAGTCCTCCTCGACCTCGCCGCTACCCGAGGATGCGGCCTGCGCGGCCTGCACCGCCTCGTCGAGCATCTGCATGTAGAGCTCGAAGCCGAGCGCGGCCACATGCCCTGATTGCTCGTCGCCGAGCAGGTTGCCGGCGCCGCGGATCTCGAGGTCACGCATCGCGACCTTGAAGCCGGCGCCGAGCTCGGTGTAGTCGCTCAGCGCCGACAGTCGCGTCGCGGCGTCGGCCGTCAGCGCCGCCGATGACGGGTACAGCAGATACGCGTAGGCGCGCTCACGCGAGCGCCCGACGCGCCCGCGGATCTGGTAGAGCTGTGAGAGCCCGAACATGTCGGCGCGCTCGATGATCAGCGTGTTGGCCTGCGGGATGTCGATCCCCGACTCGATGATCGATGTCGCCACGAGCACGTCGGCATCGCCGCGCAGGAACGCCATCATCCGCTTCTCGAGCTCGGCGTCGTCCATCTGCCCGTGCGCGACCTCGAAGCGCATCTTCGGCACCAGCCCGCGCAGCCGCTCGGCGGTCTCGTCGATCGACTCGACGCGGTTGTGCAGGAAGAACGCCTGTCCCCCGCGCGCGTGCTCGCGCAGCAGCGCGGCCTTCACGAGCTCCTCGTCATACTCGCCGACATAGGTCTTGACCGGTCGCCGGCCCTCGGGAGCGGTCTCGATCACGCTGATGTCGCGGATCCCGGCCATCGACATCTGCAGCGTGCGCGGGATCGGCGTGGCGCTCATCGCGAGTACGTCGACGCGCAGCTTCATCTGCTTGAGCAGCTCCTTCTGCTTGACGCCGAAGCGCTGCTCCTCGTCGATGATCAGCAGCCCGAGGTCCTTGGCGCGCACGTCGCGCGAGAGCAGCCGGTGGGTGCCGATCAGGATGTCTACCTCGCCACGGCTGAACGCCGCGATCGACTCCTTCTGCTCCGCCGCCGGGCGGAAGCGCGAGACGTGCTCGATCCGCACCGGGAAGTCCTTGAGCCGCTCGATGAACGTGCCGTAGTGCTGCTGGGCGAGGATCGTCGTCGGCACCAGCACCATCACCTGCTTGCCGTCCTGTGCGGACTTGAACGCGGCGCGCAGCGCAACCTCGGTCTTGCCGTAGCCGACGTCACCGCAGATCAGGCGATCCATCGGCCGTGGCGCCTCCATGTCGGCCTTGACGAACTCGATCGCGTCGCGCTGATCGGGCGTCTCGGTGTACTGGAACGAGCCCTCGAACTCCTGCTGCCACTCGGTGTCGGGCGGGAACGCGTGGCCCTCGCGGCGCTTGCGCTCGGCATAGAGGTTGAGCAGCTCGCCCGCCATGTCCTGGGCGGCGCGCCGCGCGCGTGCCTTGATCGTGTACCAGCGGGTGCCGCCGAGCTTTGACAGCGTAGGTCCGTGCTCGCCGCCGCCGCCGACGTAGCGGCTGATCTTGGCGAGCTGCTCGACCGGCATGAACACGCGGTCGGAGCCGGCGTACTCGAGGTTCAGGTAGTCACGCGTGACCCCGGCGACGGTCTTGGTGTCGAATCCGGCGAAGCGCGCGACGCCATGGTCCTCGTGCACGATGATGTCGCCGGTGCGCAGGTCGGTGAACGACCGCAGCGCCCCGCGGCGTCCGACCCGCACCGGACCCTCGGGCGCCCGGCGGCGCCGGAACAGCCGCTGCTCGGGGATCACCGCGAGATGGAACTGCGGGGCGATGAAGCCCTCCCGCAGACGCGCGTGTGCAAACACCAGTGGGTGGGCGGGACTGCCACTGGAATCACCTGACGCCTCCCCTAACCACGAAACCTTGAGACGCCCGAGGTTGTAGGCCGCGCGGTCACCCTCACCCTTGACCGCGAACGCGACGACCGTCTTGTAGCCCGAGCGCGTCAGCTTCTCGAGCTCGGGCTCGGCGTCGCGGATGCTGCGCGCACCGACCTCGGCGGCCTGGCCGCGGAACTGGAACGGCTGCTCCTGGTCGATCGAGGACAGGCGGATGCGCGCGCGGGCGTCGAGCTCGGCGGTGATCGCGTCGGGCGCGATGTAGAGGTGGTGGGCCTCGGTGTCATGGAAGGCGGCGCAGACGTCCTGCCAGTGGTCGGTCAGCGCCGGCTGCACCTCCTCCTCGGCGGCGAGCAGCACGCTCGCCTGGGCGTCGACCAGCTCGAGGAAGCTCCTGAAGTCCTCGACCGGCAGCAGCTCGGTGATGTCGGGGCGGTTCTCCTCGGCCTCGCCGGCGGCGATCTCTGCGAGCTCGCGGTACTCGGAGGCGAGCTCGGCGGACGGTGCGACCTCGACCACGTCGGCGTCACCGAGCGACCGCTGTGTGAACGTGCTGAACCAGCGCAGCGACTCGATCTCATCGCCGAACAGGTCGACGCGCACCGCGCGGTCCTCGGTCGACGGGAAGACGTCGAGCAGGCCACCGCGGATCGCGAACTGGCCACGATCCTCGACCTGGTCGACGCGCTCGTAGCCCGCGGCAACGAGGTCACCGGCGGTCTCGTCGAGGTCGAGCAGCTCGCCCTTGCGCAGCGTGAATCCGTGTGGGCGCAGCGACGGGTCGGGAACCTTCTCCGAGAGCGCGACCGCGCTCACGACGACGACGGGCGCACCGTCGGCGGCATCGGCGCCGTCGTCGAGCAGCGCGTCGAGCGCGGCGATGCGCTGGCCGGTGAGGTGCGCGGGCGGCGCGAGGTGCGACTCGTAGGTGACGCCGCGGCTCGGGTAGTAGCGCACGCGCCGAGGTGCGAGCCACGCCCGCAGGCTGCCGGCCAGCTCGCGTGCCTGGCGGTCGTCCCCGGCGACGACGATCGCCGGTTTGGTCTGATCGCGGCCAAGCAAGGCCGCGATCAAGAAGGGACGTAACGACAGAGACACGAACGCGCGGCCGCCCTCGGCGTGCAGGCGCCCGGTCTGCGGATCGTCGTCGGCGTGGTGAAGCAGTGAGGAGAGCATCGCTCTCTCTTACTTAAGCAGTTGTTCGGCGGCGTCGGCGGCGGCGTCGATCAGCGCCTGGACCTGGTCCTTGGGCTCCCTGAATCTGCCCAGCACGAAGGCCGCGACGAGCTCCGGATCGGTCGTCGGCGGGCGGCCGACACCGACCCGCACGCGCTGGAAATCGGCGGTGCCGAGCGATGCCTTGATCGACTTCAGCCCGTTGTGTCCGGCCAGTCCGCCGCCCAGCCGTGTGCGCACATCGGCGAACGGCAGATCGATCTCGTCATGGACGACGATGATGTGGTCGGGCTCGACGCGCAGCTCCCCGCGCGCGGGGCCGACGGATTTGCCGGCCTCGTTCATGAACGTCTGCGGCATCAGGATCGCGACTCGCGGACCGCCGACGCCGCCGCGGCCGTCGCTGATCAGACCGCGGTACTTGGACTTCGGCTTGCCGAGCTCCCAGCGCGTACGCAGCCGCTCGGCCACCTCGAAGCCGATGTTGTGCGGGGTGCCGTCGTAGGCGGCCCCGGGGTTACCGAGGCCGACCACCAACCAATCGACGGAGGCGCTGCGGCGATGCAGCAGCGACATGCTGTGAGGCGACGGCTACTCGCCGTCAGAAGCTTCGGCGGAGTCGCCCTCGGCGGCCGCCTCGGACTCGCCTTCGCCACCCTCACCGACAACCTCGGTCTCGAGCTCGAGCTCTTCGGCAGACTCCTCGGCCATCATGCTGCGCGAGGTGCGGATCACGGCCAGCGTCAGCTCGGGGTCGCCGATGATCGTGACGCCCGTGGGGGCCTTCAGATCACCGAGCGTGACCGTGCCACCGACCTCGAGGCCGGCGATGCTGTGCTGGATCGAATCGGGGATGTCGTTGGGCTTGGCCTCGACCGTGACCGATTGGATCGCGTTTTCGAGGACGCCGCCGACCTTGACGTCGGACTCGTCGATGTCGGTCAGCTCGAGCACGACCTGCGCCTGGATCGAGACGTTGAGGTCGACGCGCAGCAGGTCGACGTGCATCGTCTCCCCGCTGACCGGGTGACGGACGCGCTCCTTGACGACGACGGGCTCTGCCGCGGCGTTGTCGATCTGGAGGTCGAGCACGGCGCTCGAATGCGCGAGCGTGTTACGCAGGATGCGAGCGTCGATTTGGAAGGAGACCGGGTCCTTGCCGCCGCCGTAGACGGTTCCGAGGACCAGGCCCTCGCGGCGGAGTCGTCGCGCCTGGCGCGAATGACCCGGCTCGCGGCTTGCGGCGAGAAGGCTTGTGGACTGTTCAGACATAGGTGCGCACGATGGTAGCGAGCATTGACGTTTTACGAATTTCCCTCTCCGCGGCGTATCGCGCGGCGGTACTCTGTGCGAATGACGGACCTTCAGCTGATGTTGTTCCTGGTTGGGGTGCACATCTTTGGCTTCATCGCCGTCGGATTGCTGATGCTTCCGGTACTGCGCGACGACCCGTCAGACACCGACGAGGAAGGCGGCAGCTCAGATGACGGTTGGGGTAACCGCCCGAACGTCAAGCCCGACCCGAGTCGCTGGCCCGGCGGCGGGATTCCGCTGCCCGATGCAGAGCAGTCGGCCGTGCGCCTGCGCGAGCCCGGACGCCTCGGCGACAAGCTGACCGCGCCCGAGCGCCGCCCGTCGCGTGAACCCGCGCCGCAGAAGCCCGTCCGCGCAAACGATTAGCGCGCTTCGCTTGTGACGCCTGACACCTGGTCGGTGACGACCGCGGCGGGAATCCCCGGTCCACATCACCAGGGGCTTCGCCCGGTTCCGGTCATGGACGATCGGAGTTCGCACGGGCACCAGGACGGTCTGGATCAAACTGCTCACGGGAGCTGCTTGACGCCCGGGGCGAAGAACACCTGCCACGGCTTGATCGTGACCGCGAACAGGCCCGAGCTGACGCTCGTGTCGGCGTGAGCGAGGCGCTCGATCTCGTTCAGCCGACCCTCGCCCGGGAGCCTGAGGATCGTCATCCCTGAGCCCTGTTCCTCGATCAGCGGGCCGGCCGCCACCAGGTGGCCGGCCTCCTGCATCTGGTTGAGGAAGGCGATGTGGCCACCGAAGCGTTCGTCCTCGAACACGGCGGTCCCCTGGCGATCCGCGGGCGTGAAAAACAGCGCGGCCCAGGTGGCCGGCTGCGGGTCGAGATCGACCTCGTCCTCGTGGTTCAGCGGTGGAAGTGCGGCCACGTCTCACGCTCCTTGTTCAGCTACCTGCGATCAGCGTCATCATCGCCTCGGCGTAGCGCTCACCGCGCACCGCGTCGGGCGAGATCGCGCTGTCAAGCTCGGCGACGTCGTCGGCTGACAGCTTGACGTCGGCGGCGCCGGCGTTCTCCTCGAGCCGCTTCGGGCTCTTGGTTCCCGGGATCGGCACGATGTCGTCACCCTTGGCCAGGACCCAGGCGATCGCCAGCTGCGCCGGGGTCACGCCGCGGCGCTCGGCGAGGCCGCTGACGAGGTCTGCGAGGCGGATGTTCTCCTGCAGCGCGTCCTCCTGGAACCTCGGGTTGGTGCGGCGCCAGTCGTCCTCGGGCAGGTCATCGAGCGAGCGGATCTGGCCCGTGAGGAAACCGCGCCCGAGCGGTGAGTAGGCGACGAAGCCGATGCCGAGCTCGCGCAGCGTCGCGAGGATTTCGTCCTCGGGATCGCGCGTCCAGAGCGAGTACTCGGTCTGGACCGCCGTGATCGGGTGGACGGCGTGCGCGCGCCGGATCGTCTCCGGCGAGGCCTCCGAGAGCCCGAGGTAGCGGACCTTGCCCGCGGTCACGAGTTCGGCCATCGCCCCGACCGTCTCCTCGATCGGCACGTTGGGGTCGACACGGTGCTGGTAGTAGAGATCGATGTGATCGATGCCCAGGCGCTTCAGCGAAGCGTCGGCGACGCGCTTTGCGTTCTCAGGCGTGCCGTCGGTTCCGCGGCTGAACGGCTTGTCCGGGTCGATCGCGAAACCGAACTTGGTCGCGATCTCGACCTGGTCGCGCTTGCCGGCGATCGCCCGGCCAACGAGCTCCTCGTTCACGTAGGGTCCGTAGGCCTCGGCGGTGTCGAGGAACGTGACCCCGAGCTCGAGCGCACGATGGATCGTCTCGACGCCCGCTGCCTCGTCGCCGGGCCCATACGCCCAGCTCATTCCCATGCAACCGAGCCCCTCCGCCGATACCTCGAGACCCTGGCTGCCAAGCTTGCGTCTATCCATTGATCCTGTCCTCGTAGGTAGTGATCTTTCGGTCGATGAACGCCAGGTGCCCCTGCACGTCGGCGGCTTCGGCGATCGTCAGGCCTGTCGTAACGCTCGTGCCAGCGAGCATAGGAGTTAGAGCGCGCTCTAAGTCAAGGGCCGGTGGCTCCGCCGTGTTTCACCGAAATCAGGTCGAGCACGCGCGTTTGCCCAACGCGCGGTACCGTCGCGTCTGATGATCCTGTTCACGCCGATGTCCGAAGCCGAGGCCGACCAGGCCGAGCGCGGGATGCTTCGCGATGACCTCGTCTGGGTTGACAGCCCCGCGCCCGGCCGCGCCGCCGAGGACGCGATCTGGATGTCGATCGAAATGCCGGATGTACGGATGGCCAGGTTCGAGAAGGATTCAGACCCACGACTCGGCTACCGCGAGTTCCGGATCCCGGCCAGGATCACGAACCTGCACCAGGCCCGGCGGGTGAAGTTGCCGCTCTGAGCGAGACGACCGGCCGAGAGGGCTTGCGGCGCGTGGCGATCGTCGGCAGTGGCGGCGCCGGCAAGACCACGCTCGCCAATACGCTCGGAGCCAAGCTCGGGCTACCGGTGATCCACCTCGACGAGCATTACTGGGGGCCCGGGTGGGATCCGGCCCCCGATGAGCAGTGGCGTCAGCGCGTGCGAGAGCTCGTCGGCGGCGAACGCTGGATCATCGACGGCAACTACAGCTCGACGATGGATCTGCGGTTCGCTCGCGCCGACACTGTGATCGTGATTGCGCTCGGCCGCTGGCGCTGCCTTGCGAGGGTCCTGCGGCGCTGGATCACCAATCGCGGCCGCGCGGTTCAGGCGCCCGGCTGCCCCGAAGTCATCAGTTTCGAGTTCCTGAAGTGGGTCTGGGGCTATCCGAGCGGTGGCCGGCGGCGCCTGGAAGCGGCACTCGCGGCCCATGCGGAAGCGGCCGGCATCATCGAGCTGCGCAGCCCGAGCGACGTCGCTGCCTTCCTCGCCTCGCTGCCTTGACGAGCCGTGCCCGCTTCCCGCTGGCGCAGAGATCAGGCGGCGTCGGACAGTTCGAGGAAGCGCTCGACCGAGGCTTCCTGGTGTGCGATCTGCTCGGCCAGGTCGTGCGCGTGGCGGGCTGAACGCTCCATGAAGTCGATCACGCAGCCCTCGGGATCCTCGGCGAGCGGATAGACGTGGGCGACCTCCTGCTGGATGCAGGCGATGCCGACCGGCGGCTGACCCGCGGCCAGCGTGCGGGCGTTGCAGACCGGTGTGACCACGACCTGTGACTCGGGCGCGACCAGCGCCGTCGGCATCAGTCGCGGCAGCGGTGGGCGCGCCGACAGGTCGACGGCCATCTTGAGCACGACGTTGCCGAGCAGCGCGACGAGCGCCTCGCGCCACAGATCGAGCACCACGTCGGCGCCGACGAGCGTGTCACGCAGCGTGCGCGCCTGCTCGGCGTAGAGGTGCTGGGCCTCGTCACGATCGGAGGCGTCGGCGAGATCGAGGTCGCACGGGACCCGCAGCAGCTCGGAAGGGGCGATGCTGCTGCCGGCGCCGCGGCTGCCGGGCGTCAGATAGGTCTGAAGCGTGCCGAGGTCACGGCGCGCGTAGAAGATCACGGTGACGGCGTCGCTCAGCGGCAGACCGTCGATCCGCAGGGAAACGCTGACCGCGGAACCCACGTCGAGCAGCGCGCGCTTCAGCAGCTCCTCGGCGTCGCCGTCCTGGTCGTCATCAAGTTCGTCCTGCATCTCTCACCTCCATCCGTCGAGGATGAGTCCCAGATACCCATTAAATCGGGGTTTCCGGCGTTAGCGGTTAGCTCAATTATCGGCCGGCGTTAGGCTTGCATTGAGCGCATTGGTACAAACTTCGCGGCACGCGTCCGGCCACGTGGAGCACAGCGCGGCCATTGGGTAGCCTGAGCACCGATGAAGAAGCTCGTCTACACGCCCTTCTCGATCGTCTTCGGGATGCTCGGCGCGCGCATTGGCAAGAAGGCCTTCAACACGATCTGGGGGCGGGTCTCGGACGAGCCGAAGCCGTCGGCCAAGGAGCCCGAGGTCAGCCTCGGGCGGATCGCCGCGTCGGCGGCGCTCGAGGGTGCGACGCTGGCGGCCGCGACCGCGGTCGCGCGACAGCTGTCGGTGCGCGCCTTCCATCACGTGTTTGGCGTGTGGCCGGTGAAGCCCAAGCGCAAGACCGCCGACGACGCCGTCTAGCAGCGCGCGCCTGCCTGATCCGCGTACGCCCGGCGACCAGTTTTAGCGCGCCGGTAGCAGCGCCCCGAGGTCGGCCGGGGGTGTGGCGCCCTGGACGCTACACGCGACCGCCGCGACCTGCGCCGCAAACCGCGCCGCTTCGACGACTGCGGCCGTGTCTGCACCGGATGAGGGAAGCGTTTTGGGTCCTGGAGACCCAAAACCCCTCCCGGATCCCAGCCAGTGCGCAAGGAACCCGGCGCTGAAGGCGTCACCGGCGCCGATCGTGTCGACCACGTCGACCGCGACCGGCGCGATCTGCGCAGCGCCACCGTCGGGCGTCAGCACCGTCGCGCCAGCAGCCCCGGCCGTAAGCAGCACCGACGAGACACCGCGATCCAGATAGCGTCGCGCCGCCGACAGCGGCGGCTCGCCGGGCGCCAGCCACGACAGGTCATCGACGCTCAGCTTCAGGACATCGGTCTGCGCGAGCACCGCCTCGAGCCGCGCGACATACGCCGCGCGGTCAGCGATCAGCGTCGCGCGCACGTTCGGGTCGACCATCACCAGCGCCCCGCGCTCGCGCGCGAGCTCGACCGCGCGCAGCCCAGCCGACGCCGCCGGCTCGAGCACCAGCCCGATGCTCCCGAGGTACAGCGCCTCGAGCTCGACCAAAGGCAACAGCGAGGAGACCTGCTCGGGCCAGACGTCGGACATCGACGAGTGCGTATAGAAGCTGTACTGCGCCGCCCCCGCCGCGTCGAGCTGGACCAGCGCGAGCGTCGTCGGCAGCGCGGTCGGCACGACCAGGTCCAGTGAGACTCCGGCCGCATCCAGCTCCGAGCGGAGACGCTGACCAAGCGGGTCAGCGGCGATCGACTCGAGCAACGCCACGTCCGCACCGAGTCGCCCCAGCCAGCGAGCGGTGTTGAACGGCCCGCCACCGGGATGGATACCGAGATCGCCCGCCGCGGTGGGGATCAGGTCTATGAGCGCCTCGCCGGTAACGACGATCATCGGTCAGAAAGTATGCGGGGGCGGGCAGAGGCCAACGCCCGCCCCCGCGGTGAGGGAGTCCTTCAGACCCTCAGATCAGCAGCTGCTCTTGTAGATGTAGCGGCTGTCTGCGGTCAGGTTCGACTTGGTCAGCACGGCCAGGTTGGTGAGGATCGACTTGGTCGGCTTGCCCTTGATCGCGTTGACGGCCTGTTCGACGCCGTCGACGCCCTCCTGGAAGGGCTGCTGGGCGACCAGCGCCTGCACGATGCCCTTCTTGAGGTCGGTGATCTGCTCGGGGTCGGCGTCGTAGCCGACGATCTTGACCTTGCCGGCCGCACCGGTCTGCTTGAGGCCGGTGTCGACGCCCTCGGCGACCAGAACGTTGGTCGCGAACACGCCCGAGAGGTTCGGGTTGGCCGAGTACAGCGCGTTGATCTTCTGCGCTGCCGGGGTCGGGCTGTCACCGGTGTACTGCGTCGGCAGCACCTTGATGTTCTTGTACTTCTTCATCTCCTTGGTGAAGCCGGCGATGCGTGCCTCGGTCGTCGAGACACCGGCCTGCTCGTTCATCACGACGACCGAACCCTTGTCGTGAATCAGCTTGGCCAGCGCGTCGGCGGCGAGCTCGCCGCCCTTGGTGTTGTTCGATGAGATCGACGCCGCGGCGATGCCGTTCTTGGAGACGTGCGTGTCGACCTGGATCACCTTGATGCCAGCGCTCTTCATCTGCTGCATCGGGGCGATCAGGGCCTTCTCGTCGGTCGGCGCGATCATCACCGCGGCCGGCTTCGAGGCCGTGACCGAGTGCACGATCGGGATCTGCTCGGACGCCGAGAAGTCGGTCGGACCCTGTACCGAGATGTTGTAGCCGAGCTTCTTGGCCTCAGCCTTCGCGCCACAGCCCATCGTGACGTAGAAGTTGTCGGCCTTGGTGCCCTGAATCAGAACCAGGTTCTTGTTACTCGAGGCGGCGTTCGCGCCTGCTGTCGCCAGCCCCAGCGTGAGTGCCGTCATCACCGCCACAGCGGTGCCTGACCTTATGTGCTGCATTGCTTTCTCTCCTCCTCTTCGGCGCCGGCCGCACCGACGCTCGCTCTTGATAACGGGTCGCGACGAATTGATTCGCCCCGGCCCTTGAGCCCACGACCACGGGTCATGCGCGCGACCTCGCGCGACGACGCAGCTGGTCGAAGTAGACGGCAGCGACGAGGATCACTCCGATCATCACGCCCTGCCAGAACGATTGGACCCCGACGATCACCAGGCCGCTGGCGAGCACGACGGGGATGAACACGCCGACCACCGTGCCGGCCATCGCACCGACGCCGCCGAACAGGCTGGTGCCGCCGATCACCACCGCGGAGATCGCGGTCAGGTTGTCCGTGTTGTGGCCGTTGATCGAGGTCGTCGTGAAATACGCGAGGCTGAGGATGCCGCCGAGCCCCGAGAGCAGACCCGAGAGCGCGTAGACCTGGATCAGGTGGCGCTTGACGTTGACGCCGGCGCGGCGCGCGGCTTCCTGGTTGGAGCCGATCGCGTACGTGTAACGGCCGAACTTGGTCGTGTGCAGGATCAGCCCGAAGACGATCGCGACGAGGCCGGCGATGAACACCAACACCGGGATCGGCCCGATGCTCCCTCCGCCGATCGTGTTGCCGAAGTCGTTGGGGACGCCGGTCTGATCGACGCCGCCGGTGAGCACGTCGGAGAGACCGATGG
The DNA here is from genome assembly GCA_036269095.1 of Solirubrobacteraceae bacterium. Classification (GTDB taxonomy): domain Bacteria; phylum Actinomycetota; class Thermoleophilia; order Solirubrobacterales; family Solirubrobacteraceae; genus Palsa-465. Next base: position 10,592 of record DATASU010000001.1, on the reverse strand, counting down.
CGGCGCCGAAGCTGCCGAGTGTGACGATCAGCGGAGGCAGATCGAGCAGCGCGATCAGAGCTCCGTTGAGCAAGCCCCAGGCCAATCCGGCGGCGAGCCCGGCGGCGACGCCCACGAGGATGATCCCCCAGCCGGCGTTGGCGGCGGCATCGGAGCTGCCGGCCAGCGCGACCATCACCTTGAGCGCGATCACGCTCGAGAACACGAGCAGTGAACCGACCGACAGATCGATGCCGGCCGTGATGATCACGTAGGTCATCCCGACCGACAGCGTCAGCGCGACCGATGCGTCGACAAAGATCGACTTGACGTTGTAGGAGCCGAGGAACGCGCTCGGCTTCATGATCGAGAAGACCACGATGATCCCGATCAACGCGAGGAAGATCGGCATCGAGCCCGAGGTTGATGTGGCGGCTCGCCGCAGCTTCGCCGCCAGCGTTGCGGTCGTAGCGGCCGCGGTGGGGGCCTCGGGCGTCGACGGCTTGGTCGGGTCCGGGACGGTCGCGGCGTGCTCGTCCAGCTGCGGGGTCTCGTCGGTGGGGGTGCTCATTGCTGATCCTCCTGGACGACGGCGCCGGTCATCGCCCCGACGAGTGACTCGAGCGTTGCCTCCTCGCGGGTGAAGACGGCGACGCGCTTGCCGAGGCGCAGCACCTCGATGCGGTCGGCGACCTTCATCACGTCGGGCATGTTGTGGCTGATCAGCACGACGGCGACCCCGCTGTCGCGCACGCGCCTGATCACATTGAGCACGTTCTCGGTCTGCACGACGCCGAGCGCGGCCGTGGGCTCATCCATGATGATCACGCGACTGGCCCACGACGCGGCTCGAGCGACGGCGACGCCCTGACGCTGGCCACCGGAGAGGTAGGCGACGGCAGCGTCGGCGTCCTTCACTGCAACTCCAAGGTCCTTGAAGGCTGTCTCTGCACCGGCCTTCATCGCGCGCTTGTCGAGCACGCCAAGCTTGCCGAGGATCCCCGGCTTGAGCAGCTCGCGGCCCATGTAGACGTTCGCGGCGCCATCGAGGTCGGGGGCGAGCGCGAGGTCCTGATAGACGGTCTCGATGCCGAGCTCCTGGGCCGCGGCGGGCGAGCCGACGTCGACGATCCTTCCGTCGAACAGCAGCTCGCCGCTGTCCGGGCGCATGACGCCCGAGATGATCTTCGTCAGCGTGCTCTTGCCGGCGCCGTTGTCACCGATCAGCGCGACCACCTCGCCGGGGAAGACGCTGAAGTTCGCGCCCCCGAGCGCCTGGACGTGGCCGTAGGTCTTGATGATGTCGCGCGCCTCGAGGATCGGGACGTCGGTGCGGGTCTCGATCATCGGGCCGGCGGCTGACTGGTTCACCATGCTCCCGCTCCGGGTTCAGTTGACGTCGGCGGCAGGCAGCGGATCGCGGTGCCGCTGCCCGCGATCGTTGTCCTACCCGCGGAATAGGGGATCAATGCCGCCCGGCCCTTGGCCAGGGCGAGTTCGGGGTGGCCGTCGGATGCGACCGTGAGCGCGCCGGTTGTGGCGATCAAGATCGAGAACTGCGACTCGAGCTGGAGCGGGTCATGTGACTGGAGCGTCAGCAGCTGCGCGCGGAAGTAGGCGTCGGCCTCGGGCGGCAGCAGCCGCCGCTGGGTCGAGCTTTCCTGGTCCGATTGCGCGGCCGCGATGTGGACGGGGATCCCGGCGTCGATATCGGCGGCCGTCAGGATCGTGTCCCAGCCGAGTCCGAGGTTGGCCTCGTCGGGTTCCACGCCGGCGTAGCGCCATTCGACGACGACCGACATGTCGCTGGGCTCCTGCAGCTCGATCAGCGTGATGCCCTCGCCGATGGTGTGGAGCGTTCCGGCGGGCACGAACAGCGAATCGCCGGTCTTGACGGGGACCTTGTTGAGCGCGGCGAGCATCTCCTCGGAGTTCTGCTCGCTGACCCAGCGTTTGAGCGTCTCGGGCTCGATCGACTCGCGCAGGCCGAGGTGCATGTGGGCACCGGGCTCGGCCTCGAGGATCAGCCAGGCCTCGGTCTTGCCGAAGTCGGAGTGCAGATGCTCGCGGGCGAACTCACGGCCCGGGTGGAAGTGGACGGCAAGGCGCTCGCCGGCGTCGAGCAGCTTGACGAGCAGCCCGGGGTTCGAGCCGAGCTCGGCGACGTGCTCGGCACCGAGGAACGCGATCGGGTCGGCCGCGATCACGTCCCTGATCACGCGACCGTCCGCGAAGCTCGCGAGCCCCTCGGTGTCGCTGCCGAAGGAGGTCGTGGTCGAGCCGACCCAGTCCTCGGGAGCGCCGGGGCCGCTGCCGGGCTCGACGTCGCGGAAGCGGTCGATGCCCACGCCGCCCTTGTAGAAGCGGAAGACAGGATTCGCGGGCAGCAGCATCGGGCCCGGGCCGGGAGTGGGCGCGGCGGTTGCCGAGCCGGTGGCGGCGGCTGTTGCCGAGCCGGCTGGGGTCGTCGCGCCCGTGGCGGGGGTTGTCGAGCCGGCGCCGTTCGCGTCGCGCGCGGCCGCAACCGCCGAGCCGTCAGCCCCGGCATTCACCGGACCGGTGCCCGCGGGCCCGGCGTCGCCATCGTCGTAACCGCGCACGGCGGCTTCGCTCTCCTCAGTCATCCTCGTCGCGGAGCGTAATGACAACGTTGTCAAGCTGTCAAGCGACAACGTTGTCATTTTGTTAGGAATTAGCGAAAATCGGTCGCGGCCCGTCCGCATCGACGCGCGCAGCGGATGACCTCGGCGCCTGAATCCGCCCGACCAAGCATTCCATCGGCGCGATCCGTACGTTAGAAGTCGCATATGCCGACGGACCCCTTCTCAATGCCTGACGCGCCGGCCCCCGCCGGTCGCGCCCAGCGCGGGCGGCGACCGCAGACGACGATGAACGATCTGGCGGTGGCCGCGGGCGTCAGCCTCAAGACGGTCTCACGCGTGATCAACGGCGAACCCGGCGTCACGCCGGCGACGCTGAGCAAGGTCGAGGCCGCGATCGAGACGCTCGGCTACCAGCGCAACGATCTGGCGGCGAGTCTCCGCAGCGGCGTCGGCTCCAACACGATCGGGCTCGTGATCGAGGACGTCGCCAACCCTTTCTACGCGCGCGTCGCCCAGGCAGTCGAGGACATCGCCCGTGAGCACGCGAGCCTGCTGATCACGACCTCCGCCCGTGAGGACCCGGCACGCGAGCGCGAGCTCGTCACCGCGCTGCTGCGCCGCCGCGTCGACGCCCTGCTGATCGTGCCCGCGGGCCCGGATCACCGCTACATCGTGCGGGCTGGATTCGCTGGCCACACCGTCTTCCTCGACCGCCCGCCGGCGCGGACCGACGCCGACACCGTCCTGATCGACAACGCCGCCGGCGCCCAGCTCGCCGTCGCGCACCTGCTGCGCCAGGGGCACAGCCGTGTCGCGATCGTCGGTGACACGCGCAACCTTTACACCGCCGGTGAACGTATGGCCGGGTACACGCGCGCGATCGAGCGCGCCGGCCTGCAGATCGCCCCCGAGCTCGTGTCGATGGGGCACAGCACCTGGGAGTCCGCGCACGCCGCGGTTATCCAGCTGCTCGACCTACCGCGGGCACAGCGCCCGACGGCGATCTTCGCCGCCAACAACCGCTGCACGATCGGTGCGATGCACGCCCTGCAGGACGATGACCGGCGCGTCGGCCTGGTCGGCTTCGACGAGTTCGAGCTCGCCGATCTGCTCGGCGTGACGGTCGTGCGCACCGACCCCTACCGGATCGGTCAGGTGGCAGCCCAGCTTGCCTTCAGCCGCATCGACGGTGACGAGCGGCCGCCGCAGCGGGTGATGCTGCCGGTCGATCTGATCGTGCGCGGAAGCGGCGAGGTCAGCGCCTGAGGCGTCGCAGGGGCTGAGCCTCGGGAGCGCTGGCCTGCGGCCACGCCGCCTCGAGCGTGGGCGCGGCCGAACCGCCCTGCACTCGCATCGCAACCGCGACGGCGACGACCGCGATGCACACGACGGTCGTTGCCAGGTCCCAGGCCGCGAGCGTGTCGGTACCGGTCGCGATCCCGTGAGCGACCGCGAGCGGCCAACTGATGTAGGCCGACCAGTGGATGAAGCGCCAGACCCTGAAGCCGAGGCGGCCGCGGATCAGGCTGGTGACGACCAGCGCGATCATCAGGTCGAAGGCGACCGCACCAAGTCCCGTCCAGAACGGCGAGTACGAGGAACCGAACGGGAGCACCGCGGCGCTCAGCGGCACCTTCACGTAGCTGTCGGCGACCAGCGTGATCACGTGGATGGCGATCACGAGCAGCGCCAGCAACGAGAGATCGCGATGGACCGTGCGGATCGCGAACCGCGGCCACAGATTTGTGGACACGCGCAGGGGCCCCAGCACGCCGAGCACCATGATCGCCGTGAGCAGCACCAACGCGACCATCCCGGTCGCACGCGAGAAGTACCAGGCCCAGGTCGACGCGTTGGCAGCCGCCGCGAAGATCACAGGTCGTCGCCCTCGGCTGGCCAGCCGGCGACGTAGTGGGCGGTGCCGTTGTGATCGACGAGGCGCGCGGGGATTCCGCGCTGCTCGAGCCAGTCGGGCGCATCGTCGCCGAGGACGATCGCCGCAGTGCTTGCGGTGTTGGCATCCAGGCACGACGCGGCCGTGACCGTGACCGTCCGCCAGGGACCGTCGACCGGGTGACCGGTGCCGGGGTTCATCAGGTGATGGACCGCGTCGGGTCCGTCCCCGGAGCGTCGCACGGTCACCGACGAGGTGGCGAGGCCGCCGGCCTGGATCGCGATCGTCTGCCCCGGGGCGTCGCCGTCGCGGTGGTCGTCGGTGACGCGGATCTGCCAGCCGCGCTCGGGTGACTCGCCGGCGACCGCAATGTCACCGCACAGTCCGACCAGCACTCCGCAGCCGGCCGCAGTGCGCGCCGCCGACGCCGCGGTGTCGGCGGCCAGCGCCTTGGCGGTCGCGCCGAGATCTAGTTGCGCGCCGGCGGGCAGCGCAATGCTGCAGTTCGGCTCGTCGAGCTTCACCACGGTGTAGCCCGGAACGGGCGCGATGCGCACCGGCTGGTTGCTCAGCGGTGGGTTGATGCGGTGGGCGACCAACACCTGGCCGACCGTCGGATCGACCGCCCCGCCGGTCAGCCGTGCCGCCCGGATCGCCTCGCGGACGGCGTCGAACAGCAGCTTGCTGACGACGACGTCCTCGCCCGGGGATTGGTTGAGCAGCGCAAGCTCGGAATCCTCGCGGAAGCTCGAGCATGCGAGATCAAACGCGGCGACCGTGCGTTTGACGTGCGCGAGCGCCGCCGAGAGCCCGGCCTGCTCGGTCACGACCACCACCGCGTGGCCGCCCCAGATCGGGAACTCGGCACGACCGAGTGCCTCAGCCGGAGCCGCCAGCCCCATCAGGAGCCTCCGGAGACGACCGACCCGCCACCCGACGACGAGCTCGGCGGCGCGCCGCCGCCGAACACGCTCGGGACCGCCGACTGGCCCCCGCCGCCGTTGTCGTAACCGGGGGCATAGCTGTTGCCGGCATAGCCGCCGCCGTCTGACGCTGACGCTGAGCTTGCGCTGGTGCTGCCGGTCGCGGCGCTTGCCTCGATGTAGCCCGCCAGCACGCAGGTGCCTGCGACAACCCCGCCCACGACAAACGCACGGGTCGCAACGATCCGATCGATCACCGCCTGACGGCGCTGGACCGCCTGCTGGCGCAGTTGTTCGCGCCGAGCCTCGGTCTGCTGCGGTGCTGCGGGCATTTGCGGGAAGCCTGAACCCTATGGCTGAGAAAAAGGTAAGACTCTTCCCTACCCTACAGCGGCCTTACTGAGGTCTCAGCCCGGTTACGGCCGGCTTTGACAAGGCGGACTCGGATCAGAACAGCTGGTTCTCGCCGCCGAACACGTCGGACACGGAACCATCGGTGAAGATCTGGCGGATCGAGCTCGTCAGCAGATCGGCGCATGAGAGCACCTTGACGAAGTCCGGCGCGCCCGGCGGCAGCGGCACCGTATCGGTGACAACGACCTGCTCGAAGCCGGCGGCCGCGAGGTTCTCATAGGCATCGCCGGAGAAGAGGCCGTGGGTCGCGGCCGCGTAGACGCGGCTTGCACCCGCATCCTTGACCGCTTCTGCAGCCGCCTTTAGCGTGCCGGCGGTGCCGATCAGGTCGTCGACGATCACGGCGGTCTTGCCACGCACGTCACCGATCACGTAATTGATCTCGGCGACCTGCTGGGCGGGCCGTTCCTTGTTGAGGATCGCGAGGTCAGCGCCCATCTTCGACGCAAACCGCTTGTTCAGCTTCACACGACCGGCGTCAGGAGCGACGACGACAAGGTCGTCGAGGCCAAGGTCGGTGAAGTACTGGGTGAGGATGAACATCGCGGTCATGTGATCGCAGGGCTTCTGGAAGAAACCCTGGATCTGGCCGGCATGCAGATCCATCGTCAGCAGCCGATCGATGCCCGCGGACTCGAGCATGCGAGCGACCAGCCGGGCGCTGATCGGCTCACGCGGCGCCGACTTCTTGTCCTGACGCGAGTAGCCGTACCAGGGACAGACGGCGATCACGCGGTGAGCGGAGCCACCGACGGCAGCGTCGATCATCACCAGCAGCTCCATCAACGCGTCGTTGGTGCTCAGCCCCTCGTCCGGGTTGCCGCACATCGGCTGGACGATGAAGACGTCGGCCCCGCGAACGGACTCCTCATAGCGGCAGTAGACCTCACCGTTGGCAAAGGTCTTGTTCGTCACCTGCCCGAGCGCGACGCCCAGGCGATCGGCGATGCGCGCTGCCAGAGCACGGTTCGCTCGGCCCGAAAACAGCATCAGGCGCTTGCCGGGCTCGACGCGTAGATCGCTGGACCCGAAGGGCATTTCGGCGACGCTCATCGCTTCAAGGATGGTACGCGGAGGTGTGGATGAAATGTTTCAGGACGCATGCTCAATGCTGCTCGCCGGAGTCGCCGCTCGCGATTTCCGGCTTCGGCTCGTCCTTGGCCTCGGCGGCGCGACGCTCGCGCACGCAATCGGCGTAGTGCTCGATGTTGCGCTGGCGCTCGCGCGCGATTCCAAGCGCGCCCGCGGGGACATCCTTGGTGATCGCCGAGTTCGCGCCGATCGTGCTGTCGTCGTGAAGTTCCACGGGTGCGATGAGCGATGTATGGACGCTCGTGTGTACGTTCGAGCCGATCTTGGTGCGGTGCTTGTTGTAGCCGTCGTAGTTGGCTGTGATCGTGCTCGCGCCGATGTTCGTGCCCTCGCCGATCGTGGCGTCACCGATGTAGCTCAGGTGTGGCACCTTGCTGCCGGCGCCGACCTCGGAGTTCTTGATCTCGACGAAGGTTCCGGCCTTTGAGCGTTCGCGCAGGACGGCCCCGGGACGCAGGTAGGCGAACGGCCCGACGTCGACCCTGTCGCCGATTTCGGCACCGACCACGTAGCTGTGGATCACCTTGGAGCCGGCGCCGACGGTCGCATCGACGAGCGTCGTGTGCGGCCCGATCACCGAGCGCTCGCCCACGCTCGTCGATCCGTGCAGGGCGCTCCCGGGCTCGATCAGCGTGTCCGGCGCGAGCGTGACATCGACGTCGATCACCGTGTTGTCGGGGTCGATGATCGTCGTGCCGCCGCGCATCAGCTCGTCGTTGACGCGCCGCTGCGCGATCGCCCGCACCTCGGCGAGCTGGACACGGTCGTTGACTCCGAGCGTCTCGGCGACATCGTCGAGTTCGAGCGCGGTCACGAGGTGGCCCTGGCGCCGCAGCAGCGGCAGCACATCCGGGAGGTAGTACTCACCCTGGGCGTTGGCGTTGCCGACCCGCGCAAGGGCGGGCAGCAGCGCCGCGCCGGCGAACGCATAGACGCCGACATTGATCTCCCGGATCTCAAGCTCCTCGGGCGTAGCGTCCTCGGGCCTCTTGGTCTCAACGACCCTTTCAACGGTCCCGTCCTCGGCGCGGACGACGCGCCCGTATCCGGTCGGGTCAGCGAACGACGCGGTCAGAATCGTGGCAGCGGCACCGGTGCCCTGTTGGGCCTGGGCGATCGCGGCGACCGTCTTCGACGTGACCAGCGGCACATCTCCGTTGAGCACGACGATGCACGCGTCCGGGTCGATGTGCGCCTGGGCCGCGCGCAGCGCGTCGGCGGTGCCCAGCGCCTGCTCCTGCACGACGCTCGCGATGTCATCGTCGAGCACCGCGCGCAACGGCTCTCCGGGAGCGTCGACGACGACGATGCTGGCGGCGCCGGCGGCCCTGGCGGCGGCCACGACCCAGCCGATCATCGGCCTCCCGCAGACCTCGTGCAGAAGCTTCGGGGTATTTGAGCGCATCCGCGTGCCCTGCCCGCCGGCGAGGATGACTACGACGGGACCGCTCACGAAACGGATGCTAGACGAGCCGCGGACACAGCCGCGGCTCGCCGTGGATCAACGATGCCGCGGAAGCCTGACGCTGAAGCGACCCACGATCAGTGAGCCGTCATGTCCTGGGTCAGTGCCGCCGTTTTGGGGGCCGGCCTGCCCGACGTTCTCGGTAAAGGTGATGGTCCCTCGGTAGACGCCGCGGGGATCGTCGTCACCTCCGGGTCCGGTGCCCGGAATCGCCTGACTCAGCGTGAACGTGACCCGCTCGCCGCGGCGAACATTTGCCTGGGTCCGGTTGCTGGCGCCACCGTGGTTGCCGGGCGCCTGGAGGTTCCAGCTATAGAAGCTGTTGGTCGTCGTGACCGGCTCACGAGCGATGAAGCTGACCCTGATCAGCGCAAACAGCGGCCCCCGCCTGCCCAGCCCGCTCTCCCAGTAGGCCGTGTAGCCCGCAGGGACATCGCCGTTGCAGACGATCGTGCTGTCCTGCACCGAGTTAGCCCGCCATGGACCCTTCGAGCAGAAGCGCCTGCCCTCCGTCACGCTCACCTTGAGCGGTGCCCTGACGTCGACCGCGCCAAGCTTTGGTCCGCTGGGTGCGACCCAACCCACGGGCCCGCATCTGGGCATCAGCGCCCGCAGCCCCGCGGTCGTCGTCAGGTGATAGGACGCAAAGAAGCGACTGACCTGTGCCCGGACTTCCGCGCCAGATTCCTTCGCGAAGCGCGCCCGCATCCGCTTGTTGAACGCCACGTAGGCGGATTCGAGTTTCATCGACGGCTGCGCCCTGCATGTCTTGCCGTTCGCATAGGTCACGCTGACAATCGGGGTTGGCGCCTGCAGATCAGCGCCGTCGCCACCCGTGCCGTCGCTCTGACAGCCGTTTCCACCCGCGGTGAACGCCGTCTGCGTGAAGTCATCGCAGTTCGCCGCGGTCTCCCTGAGCACGATCAGGTAGGCGCCCACGCCGCCGGAGGTCTGTTGGCTCTCGATCTGGCCGCTCGGCGTCATGTAGGTGATGCGCTTGGCATCGGGACCGAGCAGGCCGGCAAAGATCATGCGCATTGCGTGCGCGGGGCACTTGGGGCTCGCGAGGCGCCGTTTCGCAACCTGCTCCAGCGTCTGCTTGAGCCTGGCCGGCAGCTTGCCCCCGCGACTGAGCGCCAGCGGTCGGACTGATTCGAAGGGATTGCGGCAGCGATCGGGCGACCCGCCGCCTGAGTTGTAGAGCGGGACGTCCACGCTCGCGGGCGCACCGTAGGACGCCTGGTCGGCGAATCCGTTGCCGGCTGCGTCCGTTGCGCCGCAGATGTCAGCCAGACCATCGTTGGGCTTGATCTCGTGGAACTCGTGGTCGTCGTCCCACGCGCCATCGATCCCGAGCGCACCAATCTGCCCGTACTCGACACGACCCACTTGGATGCACGTGTCGCCACGTGTGGTTCGCACCAGCCGCATCCCCCATGTCGGTCCCCCGTCGGGATCGGAGACCCGGATCGGGAGCAGACGATCGCCCTTCGGCAGTACCTTCCCCAGGCCACTCGTGGCCGACGCGGGGTAGTAGATATCGGGCTTGCCCTTGGCAAACCAACCGGCGACAGCCCCGACAGCTGCCACCGTCGGCGTCGCGACGACAAGGACGGCGACGAGCGCCGCAAGCCCACGGTGTCTGACGGAAAGCCTGCCGAGTCTCGTGTACCACGGCAGATGCGCCCGGCGCCTCGCGGCGTCGCGCAGGCCGGCCTCGAGCTCGTCGAAGTAGTCGTTCATCGTCCCTCCAACTCCGATCTCAAGGTCTTCAGTCCGCGGCTGACACGCTGGCGAATGACCGACGGCGAGCAGCTGAGCTCGCCGGCTATGTCCTCGTAGGGCCGCTCGGCGACAACGCGCTGCAGGATCGCTTCGCGCTGGTCCTCAGGCAGGCCGCTCACAAGCGTTGCCAGGTCTGCCTCGATCGATGCCAGTTCCTCGACCCGCTCGAGCGCCACATCGTTGAGCGCGATCGGGTCGAGCCCGAGCTTGCGCCGGGCTGAGTCCTCGACGCGCCTGCGCCGCTCGCTCTCTCGCAGTTTGTTGTGCGCGATTCCGAGCAGCCACGCCGCGACGGATCCCTGCTCGGGGTCGTAGCGCCGCGACGCGATCAGCGCGGCCGCGAACACCTCCGACGCCAGATCGGCCGCAAGCTCGCGGTTCCTGGTCTTGCGCAGTGACCAGCGCACCACCAGCGGCAGGTAGCGCCGGTAGAACAC